>NZ_CP045245.1:1866150-2177175 GCF_009720485.1 Cellulomonas sp. JZ18
GCTGCTCGGGAGCCTGGGCCTGCCGATCACCGGCGGCGGGGGTGCGGGCTACTTCGTCGAGGACGGCGAGGTCGGCAACTTCCTCGCAGACGAGCGGTGGAAGGAGGTGCTGACCTTCCTCAACCGCGCCTACGAGGCCGGGCTGGTCAACCAGGACGTCATCACGCAGGACTACTCGGCCTACCAGTCGGTCGCGCGCGGCTCCGGCGACACCGCGGCCGTCGGCTTCAGCTGGGGCTGGACCGCGTCCGACCGGTTCGGCGCCCGGCTCGCCCCCCAGTACACGTCGATGGCCCCGCTGCTGGCCGAGGAGGGGCAGGACGAGCCCCTCACGTGGAGCTACGACTTCGAGAACCTCACCGCGAACCACGTCGTCGTGTCCGCGCAGTCGGACGCGAAGGACGCGGCCCTGCGGGTGGTCGACGCGTTCTACGACCAGGACATGTCGGTCCAGGTGCTGTTCGGCGACTTCGGCACCAACGTCGAGAAGGTCGACGACGACACCTACCGGGTGCTGCCGCCCGCGGACGGCACGAGCGACCCGTCGAGCTGGAAGTGGACGTCGACGCTGGCGGACTTCGGCCCCATGTGGATCCGCGAGGGGATCGACCTGTCGTTGCCCGCCGACCTGGCCGAGGCGGTCGAGCAGAGCGAGCCGCTCGAGGAGGCCGTCGCGAACGTCGACCCCGACGAGGACGTCCTGCCGCCCTACCTGAAGATGAGCACCGAGGACCTGAGCACCCTGGCGCTCAACAACTCCACGATCCTCAACCTCACCCAGACCAAGTTCGCGGAGTTCGTCACCGCCGGCGGCATCGAGGAGGGCTGGGACGCCTACGTCGCCCAGCTCGAGGCCTCGGGGCTGCAGCAGAACGTCGACCTCTACCAGAAGTACTACGACGAGTCGCAGGGCTAGCCCGGTGCCGGCGTGGTGGCGGGCAAGCGCCCGCCACCACGCCCGCCCGGGACGGGCCGGGACCCGCGACGGCGCGGGTCGGGAGACGAGGAAGGGGGTGGTGTCGTGGCGGTGAGCGTGGACGAGACCGCGGCGCGGGTGCCGGGCACGACGCCGGTCCGGCCGGCGATGCGGACCGGGCGTGGCCGGGTCCTCTCGGGGCACCTGCGCACGAAGTGGCAGCTGTGGGTCATGCTCGCGCCGGCGATCGTCGTGACCGTCGTGTTCGCGTACGTCCCGATGTACGGGATCCAGCTCGCGTTCCGGGAGTTCGACTTCGCCGCGGGCCTGACCGGCGGCGAGTGGGTGGGCCTGAAGTACTTCACGCAGTTCTTCGAGAGCCCGCTGTTCTGGACCCTGATCCGCAACACGGTCGCGATCAGCCTCACGACCCTCGTGGTCGGGTTCGTCGCCCCGATCCTGCTCGCGCTCACCGTGAACCAGATCGTCGGTCCGCGGCGCAAGCGGTTCACGCAGACCGCGACGTACCTGCCGCACTTCATCTCGATCGTCGTCGTGGTCGGCATGCTGCAGGTGTTCCTGTCGCCGACCTCGGGGTGGTCCCGAACTTCCTGTCGCTGTTCGGCGTCACCGGCACGAACTTCCTGGGCGACCCCGACGCGTTCGTGCCGGTCTACGTCATCTCGGAGGTGTGGCAGCACTGCGGGTGGAACAGCATCATCTACCTCGCCGCGCTCTCCAGCATCGACACCCACCTGTACGAGGCGGCGCGCGTCGACGGCGCGAGCCGCCCGCAGATCATCCGGCACATCGACCTGCCCGCCCTCGTGCCGACGATGGTCGTGCTGTTCATCCTCAACATGGGCGGGGTGCTCAACGCGGGCTTCGAGAAGATCTTCCTGATGCAGAACCCGCTCAACCTGCAGGCGTCGGAGGTCATCTCCACGTACGTCTACAAGATCGGCATCCTGCAGAGCCAGTTCAGCTACTCGACGGCCATCGGCCTGTTCAACACGGTCATCAACTTCGCCTTCCTGGTGCTGACGAACCAGCTCGCCAAGAAGTTCGCGAACACGAGCCTGTGGTGACCGGGCGAGGACGGGGGACCACGATGACGACGACGTCGCGGCCGCACCTGCGGCACCGCACGCCCGGCGACCTGCTGTTCTCGATCGCGCTCGGCACGACCGTCGCGCTCGTGCTGTTCGCGACGGTCTACCCGATCTGGTTCGTGACCGTCGCCTCCGTCAGCGACCCCACGATGGTCGCGACCGGGCGGGTGTGGCTGTTCCCGCAGGGGTTCAGCCTGTTCGGGTACGAGCAGATCCTCGCCGACGACCGCATCTGGACCGGGTACCGCAACACGCTGCTGTACACCGTGGTCGGCACCGCGCTGAACCTCGTGGTGACCCTGCCGGCGGCGTACGCGCTCTCGCGCCGGGAGTTCGCTCCGCGCAAGCCGCTCATGTTCTTCTTCGCGTTCACCATGTTCTTCAGCGGCGGGCTGATCCCGACCTACCTGCTCTACCGCGACCTGAACCTGCTGGACAACTGGCTGGTGTTCGTCATCCCGTCCGCGCTGAACGTCTACAACCTCATCATCGCGCGGGCGTTCTTCGAGCACTCGTTGCCCGAGGAGCTGTTCGAGGCGGCGACGCTCGACGGCGTCGGCTACTTCCGGTTCTTCCTGTCGATGGCGCTGCCGCTCTCGAAGGCGATCATCGCGGTGATCGGGCTGTACTACCTCGTGCAGCACTGGAACGACTTCTTCACGGGCCTGATCTTCGTGCGCGACTACGACAAGCAGCCGCTGCAGATCGTGCTGCGGGACATCCTGCTGTCCAACCAGGCCTTCGCGGGCGGTGCCGGCGGCGCCGGGGGATCCAGCGGCGGGGAGTACGCGCAGCAGTTCGCCGACCAGATCAAGTACGGCGTCATCATCGTCTCGACGCTGCCGGTGCTGCTCGTCTACCCGTTCATCCAGAAGTACTTCGAGAAGGGCGTCATGGTCGGGTCGGTGAAGGGCTGATGGGTCGCGTGCTCGGGTGGCACACCCGCGTCGGGGACCTGGGTCTTCGCCTGCTCGTGCTGCACCTGCTGTGGATCGCCTGGACGCTGCGGGGCGGCGTCGTGCTCGGCCTGCTCCCGGCCACCGCGGCCGTGCAGGCGGTCGTGCGGCGGGACGTGCTGCACGGCACGGACGACCCGGACCGGGGCCCGCTGCGGCAGGAGTTCGCCGCGGCCTGGCGCCGCGAGCTCGTCCCGGCCAACGTCCTCGGGTACGTCGTGGCCGGCGGGTGGGCCGTGCTGCTCCTCGACCGGCGGCTGCTCGGCGTCGCGGACCTCGGCGTTGCCGGGCCGGTCCTGGCCGGGCTGCTGACGGTGCTCACCGTGGTCGCCTTCGCCGTCACGGCCGTGCTGCCGGCGCTCGCCGCGCACTTCGACGAGGGGCCGGCTCGTCTGCTGCGGCGGGCCCTCGTGCTCGTGGCGGCGCGCCCGGCCCACGCGCTGGCGCACACCGTGGTCGTGGGTGCGGTCCTGTGCCTGTACTACCTCGTCCCCGGGCTCGTGCCGGTGCTCGGCGTCGCGCTGCCCGCCTACCTGTCGTTCACGACGCTGTGGGGCAGCGGCGTGCTGCCGGCGCCCGCACGCCCCGCCGCGCCGCGACCCGTCCCGTCCCACCTGGCGAGGAGAGCCACGTGACCCGGCCGTTCGACGTGCACGCCGCCACCCTCGTCTGGCGCGGGGGCGGCGAGACCCTGGTCGTCGAGCCGTGGGGGAGCGACAGCGTGCGGGTGCGTTCCGCGCTGGGCGACGTGGTCGACGCCGACTGGGCGCTCCTGCCGCCGGACCCGGCCGCGCACGCCGACGCCGCGGTCGTCGTGGACGGCGACCGTGCGACCCTGACGAACGGGCGGCTGCGGGTGGTCGCGACCGCGTCCAGCGGCACGGACTGGCAGACCGGGGCACTCGCCCACGACTGCCGCCTCGCGTTCGAGGACGCCGACGGCCGACCCCTGTTCTCCGAGGTGGGCACGGGGGGCGCGCTCAAGGTGCGCGCGCGCACCTACCGCCCGCTGCCCGGCGGCGGCGTCCGCGCGGGCCTCGCCCTCGCCGCCCCTGCGGACGAGCACCTGGCGGGGATGGGCCAGTACCAGCAGGACATGCTCGACCTCAAGGGCTCCACGCTCGAGCTGGCGCAGCGCAACTCGCAGGCGAGCGTGCCGTTCGTCGTCTCGAGCGCGGGCTACGGGTTCCTGTGGCACAACCCCGCGGTCGGGCGCGCGACGTTCGGCGCGAACCGCACCGAGTGGGAGGCCGAGAGCTGCCGGCAGATCGACTACTGGGTCACCGCGGGCGCGACGCCCGCCGACATCAGCCGGCGGTACGCGCAGGCCACCGGGCACGCGCCGATGATGCCCGAGCACGGGCTGGGCTTCTGGCAGTGCAAGCTGCGCTACTCCAGCCAGGCCGAGCTGCTCGCGGTGGCGCGCGAGCACGTCGGGCGCGGCCTGCCGCTCGACGTGATCGTCGCGGACTTCTTCCACTGGCCCCACCTGGGGGACTACCGGTTCGAGGACGAGTTCTGGCCGGACCCGGCGGCCATGGTCGCCGAGCTGCGCGAGCTGGGCGTCGAGCTCATGGTCTCGGTCTGGCCCCAGGTGTCGCTCGACTCGGAGAACTTCGCCGAGATGGCGCAGCGCAACCTGCTCGTGAGCGCGAACCGCGGCATCGACGTGCAGATGTGGTTCGGTGGCCCGAGCCGGTTCGTCGACGTCACGAACCCGCAGGCCCGGGCGTTCCTGTGGGACCGCTGCCGGGAGGGGTACGCGCGGCACGGCGTCCGGCTGTTCTGGCTCGACGAGGCCGAGCCGGAGTACGGCGTCTACGACCTGGACGCCTACCGGTACCACCAGGGTCAGGCCCTCGAGGTCGGCAACCTCTACCCGCAGGCGTTCTCGCGCGCGTTCTGGGAGGGGCAGACGGCGGACGGGGAGACCGAGGTCGTCAACCTCGTGCGGTGCGCGTGGGCCGGGTCCCAGCGGTACGGCGCGCTCGTGTGGTCGGGGGACATCCACTCCGACTTCCCGACGCTGCGCCGCCAGGTCGTCGCCGGCGTCCACATGGGCGTGGCCGGCATCCCGTGGTTCACGACCGACATCGGCGGCTTCGGGGGCGGGCGCACCGACGACCCCGCCTTCCACGAGCTGCTGGTCCGCTGGTTCCAGGTCGGGACCTTCCTGCCGGTGATGCGCCTGCACGGGGACCGGGTCCCCGCGAGCCCCGTCCGCGCGGCCGACGGCTCGCCGCGCAACCCCACCGGCGCGGGGAACGAGCTGTGGTCGTTCGGCGACGACGTGTACGACGTCCTCGCCCGGTACGTGCACCTGCGGGAGGACCTGCGCGACTACACGCGTGGGCTCATGGCCGCCGCCCACGCCGACGGGCAGCCGGTGATGCGCGGGCTGTTCCACGAGTTCCCGGACGACCCCGAGGCGTGGCGGGTCGCCGACCAGTACCTCTACGGACCCTCGCTGCTGGTGGCACCGGTGCTCGAGGCGGGCGCCACGGCACGCCGCGTGTGGCTGCCGGCCGGCGCGCGGTGGACCTCGCTGGTCACGGGCGACGTCCACGAGGGCGGCCGCTGGGTCGACGTCGACGCGCCGCTCGCCACGGTGCCGGTGTTCGCCCGCGACGGCGCCCTGGCGCACCTGGTGGGCCGCATCCCGCCGGCGTGACCTGCCGGGTCGCGTGCCGTCGCGTCCCCCGTCGCGCACGCACCCCCGCACCGTGTCACGCTCCCGTCGCCGTCCGTCCCCGGACGCGCCCAGCCCCAGGAGGCATCCTCATGCAGCACGTACAGCTGTCGACCGCACCGGCGTCCGGTGCGGCGCCCGCCCCGAGGTCCCCCGGGAGGCGGCGGACGTTCCCCCTGGACGCCGTCCGCCTGCTCGACGGCCCCTTCAAGGACGCGCAGGACGCGGACGTCCGCTACGTGCTGGCGCTCGACCCCGACCGCCTGTGCGTGCCGTACCTGCGCGAGGCAGGGCTGGCGACGGACGCACCGGGCTACGGCAACTGGGAGGGCGACGGCATGGGCGGCCACATGGCCGGCCACTACCTGTCCGCGTGCGCGCAGCTGTGGGCCGCCACGGGCGACCCGCGGCTGCGGGACCGCGTCGAGCAGGTCCTCGACGTCCTCGAGCGGTGCCGGGACGCGGTCGGCACCGGGTACGTCGGCGGCGTCCCGGACGGTGCCCGGCTCGGGGAGGAGCTCGCCTCGGGGGTCGTGGACGCGGACACGTTCAGCCTCAACGGCCGCTGGGTGCCGCTGTACAACCTGCACAAGACGGTCGCGGGCCTGCTCGACGCCGCGACCCACGCCCGCTCGGCGCGGGCCCTCGCGCTCGCGGTGGGATGGGCCGACTGGTGGCTGTCGGTCAGCGGCGCGATGTCCGACGACGACTTCGAGGAGATGCTGACGACGGAGTTCGGCGGCATGGCGGACACGTTCGCGGGCCTCGCGGAGGTCACGGGCCGGGCCGACCTGCTCGCGGAGGCGCAGCGGTTCGCGCACCGCCGGCTGCTCGAGCCGCTCGCGGCGGGGCGCGACGAGCTCGACGGCCTCCACGCGAACACGCAGATCGCGAAGGTGGTCGGGTACGCGCGACTGGCCGCGCTGACCGGCGCGGACCGGTACCGCGACGCGGCGGACACCTTCTGGCGGACCGTGACAGGGCGGCGCACGGTGGCGATCGGCGGCAACAGCGTCCGCGAGCACTTCCACGCCGCGGACGACTTCGCGGCCACGGTGACCGAGCGCCAGGGCCCGGAGACGTGCAACACCTACAACATGCTCAAGCTGACGGCGCTGCGCTTCGACGCCACGGGCGACCCCGCGCTGCTCGACTTCTACGAGCGCGCGACGTTCAACCACGTGCTGTCCTCGCAGCACCCGGTGCGCGGCGGGTTCGTCTACTTCACGCCCCTGCGACCCGCGCACTACCGCGTGTACTCGCAGCCGGGCACGTCGATGTGGTGCTGCGTCGGCTCCGGGATGGAGAACCACGCCACGTACGGCCGCCTCGTCTTCTCCCGCGAGGGCGACGACCTCGCGGTGAACCTGTACCTCGGTGCCGAGCTCGACTGGGCGGAGCGCGGGGTCCGGGTGCGCCTCGAGGCGGACCTGCTGCGCTCGGACACGGCCGTCGTGCGGGTGTCCGCAGCCGAGCCGGTGGAGCTCGGGCTGCGGCTGCGGCGCCCCGGCTGGGCGCACGCGGTCGACGTGTCGGTCGACGGGCTCCCCGCGGAGGCCGTCGAGGACGGCGGCTACCTGGTGGTGCGCCGGACCTGGTCCGGCGACCGGACCGTGACGGTGCGTCTCGCGGCCGGGCTGGCCGCCGAGCCGCTGCCGGACGGGTCGCCCTGGTTCGCGTACCGGTGGGGGCCGGTGGTGCTGGCCGGCCGCGACGGGGTCGACGGGCAGGACGGTCTGCGTGCGGGCGAGGAGCGGATGGGGCACGTCGCGTCCGGGCCGCTGCGTCCCCTCGCGCAGACCCCGGTCGTCGTGGCGCAGGGGGACCCGGCGTGCGCGGCCTCGCTGGTGTCCCGTGACCCGCTGGCCGTGGACCTCACCGCCTGGGCGCCGGGCGCCGACGCGCCCGCCGCAGTGCGGCTCGAGCCCTTCGCGTCCGTCCACGACGAGCGGTACACGGTGTACTGGCCTGTGGGAGCCGACCCGGACGTGCGGCGCGCCGAGCTCGCCGGCCTCGACGCCGCGGAGGCGTCCGAGGCCGTCGTCCTCGACCAGGTGGTCGCGGGGGAGCAGCAGCCCGAGTCCGACCACGCCTTCGCGGGCGAGCGCACGCGCGCGCACGTCGCGGGCAGCACGCGCAGCCGCAGCGCCACCGGCTGGTTCGCGTACACCCTGCGCGACCCCGCCCGTGCGGGCGAGGTCCTGCGGCTGAGCTGGCTTCCCGCGGACCCGGGGGACCGCCGCGCGCACGAGGTCCGCGTCGGTGGTGAGGTGGTCCGGCCCGTCGCGTCCCGGGCGGACGGGGGCGTCGTGCACGAGGACTACGCGGTGGCCGCCGACGCGCGCGACGCCGACGGCCGCGTGCACGTCGCGGTGCACGGCCGGGACGGGCGGGCGACCCCGGAGCTGCTGCGGGTGCTCCTGCTCGCGGGCACGGCCTGACGCACCGGGCCCGCCGCGCGGTCGCAGCCGGCGCGGCCCGGCGGTCGCGCCGGGTGCGCGACGGTGCCAGCCTGGGCGCATGGCGGACCTCTCGCCGCTCGGCGTGTCGGCGTCGGCCGGGACCCTGCGGGGGCCGGGCGTCACCCTCGCGCACGCCTGGACGCCCCAGGGCGTCGCCGCGGACCCCGTCACGAACGGCGCCCAGGTGCTGCACCTGGCCGTCGCCGTCTGCGTGCTGAACGACGTGTACCGCGAGGCGCGCGCGCTCGGGGTCGAGGTGCGCGGCGTGCGGGTCGTCGCCGACGGCGGCTTCGACGAGGCGTGGCGCTCGACGGGCGTCACGTACCGGGTGCAGGTGGACGGCCCGACGTCCGCGGACGCCGAGCGGCTGCTCGCCCGCGTGGACGAGGTGGCCGAGGTGCCCCGCGCGCTGCGGTTCGGCGTACCCGTGGCCCGGGCTTGACGGACGCGCCCGGGGCACCGCGGGCGTGCCCGCGGTGCCCGGTCCGAGCGGCCGCGCCGCCCGTGTCGTCGTCAGCCCGTGTCGTCAGCCCGCCGCGGCCGGCGCCGCGTCGTCGGTGTAGGGCAGGCGGCCGAGCGTGCCGGCCAGGACGTCCTCGGCGGACGCCCGGTGGTTGACGACCGAGCTCGTCCACCGGCCCCACTGGGTGGGGTCGACCACGTCGCCGTTGTGTCCCAGGTTCTCCAGGCGCTTGCGCTCGTCGTCGGTGAGCCGCTGCGTCGGCAGGGGCTCGAGGTGGCGCACGTCGTCGGCGGTCATGCCGAGGCGCTCGCCGACCCGGGTGCCGTAGTCGTCGTGCACCAGGAACAGGTGCCAGAGCATCCGCTCCTGCACGTCGCGCTCGCAGTCGGCCAGCAGCCCGCCGAGGGTCTTCACGAGCTCGTCGCGCTCCCAGTCGTTCATGGTGTTGTACCGGCCCCGGGCCTGGACGTAGTCGTTCGTGCGCTCGAGCGGCGCCTGCGTGAGCTGCCCGCGGATCTCCGGCGGCAGGTTCGGCTGCCGCTCGGCCTCGTGCAGCCCGCCGTGGATCGACGGCTCGTAGTTCACGTGCGGGTTCTGGCCGGGCGCCAGGTCGACGCCGTACGACATCTGCCCGCCGCGCTGGTTGGTGTGCACCCGGCCCTCGCGGCCGCGGGCCTGGTTGACCGGCAGCTGCAGGTAGTTCGGGCCCACCCGGTAGCGCTGGGTGTCGGAGTAGCTGAACGTGCGGCCGACCAGCATCTTGTCGTCCGAGAAGTCCAGGCCGTCCACGATCACGCCCGTGCCCATGGCGATCTGCTCGTTCTCGTCGTGGAAGTCGTCCACGTTGCGGTTCAGCGTCATCGTGCCGACGTGCCGCAGCGGGAACTGGTCCTCGGGCCAGATCTTCGTGTCGTCCAGCGGGTCCCAGTCGAGCTCGGGGTGGTCGTGGTCCTCCATGATCTGCACGTACATGTCCCACTGCGGGAAGTCGCCGCGCTCGATCGCCTCGTACAGGTCCTTGGACGCCGAGCCCAGGTCCTGGCCCTGCACCTTCGCGGCCTCCTCGTCCGTCAGCGAGGCCACGCCCTGGCGCGGGTGCCAGTGGAACTTCACGAGCACCGTCTCGCCGGCGGCGTTCACCATCTTGTAGGTGTTGACCCCGAAGCCCTCCATGTGGCGGTACGTCGCCGGGATGCCGCGCGGGCTGAACAGGTGCGTCAGCATGTGCATCGACTCGGGCGTCTGGCTCATGAAGTCGAAGATGCGGTTCGGCTCCTGCCGGAACGTCACCGGGTCCGGCTTGAGGGCGTGGATGACGTCGGGGAACTTGATCGCGTCGCGGATGAAGAACACGGCCAGGTTGTTGCCGACGACGTCCCAGTTGCCGTCCTCGGTGTAGAACTTCACGGCGAAGCCGCGCGGGTCGCGCGCCACCTCCGAGGAGTCGCGCCCGCCGATCACGGTCGAGAACCGGATCGCGAGCTGCGTCTTCTTGCCCGGCTCGGCGAAGAGCTTGGCCCGCGTGTACGTCGAGGCGGGCTCGTCGCCGATCTTCCCGGTCGCCTCGAACTCGCCGTACGCGACGAACCCGCGCGCGTGCACCACGCGCTCCGGGATCCGCTCACGGTCGAAGTGGCTGATCTTCTCGAGGAAGTGGTAGTTCTCCAGCGTCGCGGGTCCGCGGCTGCCGACGGTGCGCTGGTTCTGGTTGTCCTGGACCGGGTGGCCCTGTCGCGTGGTGAGGGTGCGGTCGTCGTCTGCCATGGGGCTCCATGCCCCCTGGGCAGCCGAACGACGTGCATCGTCTCGGCGGCCGGGGGCGGGTCGCGTCGAACGTGGGGGCGTCTTCGAGGCTAGGTGCGATCCGCGGCGGGCGCCTGCTCGCGGCGGGCGGGGCGCCCCGGCGGGACGTACTCGGGAGCCTGCAGGTCGACGGCGGGCCCAGGGAGAGTCGCCCGCACCTCGAGGAGCTCCCGGGCCCGTCCCGTACCCGGCGCGTGGGGCCGGGTCCGCAGCGCGATGGCCAGGACGGCGAGCGCGTCGGGAGGGCGGTCCGGGGCCGCGGCGCGCGCCGCCGACGGCGGTGAGGAACCTCCACGGACGCGCTCCGCACGGGTGACCGGCGTCGAGGACGTCCTGTCCGAGACGAGGTACGCGGGTGCCGGCTCGGGATCGTCGACCGGCGAGGGCCGCCGGGCGCCGGAGAGGACGCGCCGTGAGCGACGCGGCGATGAACGTTCGGTGTGCGACGAGTGGGACGGGCGTCCAGTGCTGGCGGCCGCCCCGTGCCGCCGCGAGCATACGAGCATGACGAACGCCGTCGAGGTGCTCTGTCCGCGCTGCGGCGCGGAGCCCGGCCAGGTCTGCCGCACGAGTGACCGCGTCGCGCGGCCACCGCACGAGCGGCGGCGGGAGGAGGCGCAGCGCCGCGCCGGTGAGGGCACGGCCGGCTCCTAGCCGGCCCGCACGCGCCGTCCGGCGCCTGTCCGCCTCGCCGCCCGGAACAGGTGGCCGCGGCGTCGGCGGGATCGCTCGGGAGCGTCGCCACCAGGAGGGTCGTCCCGGTGCTCGGGCCGTCGCCGCGCTCCGGGGCGACCGGGCAGGCGGCCGCGCGGTCGGTGCCACCCGTCACGGTCGCCACGCCGCGGCGACCACCACGACGACGCCGACGACCCCGATGCCTCCCGGCAGCGCCGCCCACAGGAGGTGGAGCCGGGCCCGCGTCACGCGGGACCTGGCCTGGTGCCGGCGACGCAGCACCGCGAAGTCCCGGTCGTGCTGCGCCACCGCCTTCGCGCTGATCGCCGACGCCGACCTGCCTCGACCGCCGCTGCGACGCAGGGTCTCGATCTCGTCCCGCGTCGCCTTCATCACCGCGGTGTGCATGCGGTTGCGTTCGTAGTGCTTGAGGCTCAGCACCACGCCGAGCGTGCTGACGAGGACGACGGCGAGCCCCGCCGGCACGTCCGACCGGTTGATCCCGTCGACCCCGACGAACGCGAGGACGGCGGACGCGATGCCCGCCAGGACGCTGGTCGCGCTCGCGCGCAGGGTCTCGTGCTGGCGTGCCTGCTCGGCGTGCTCCTCGTAGAAGCGCCACAGGTCGGCGATCGCCGCCTCCGTGTCCTGGTCGACCATGAGAGCCTCCTTCCCCGGTCCGGCCGTGCTGTCGGAGCGTGCGGCCGCGCGTGCCGGCCGGGTCCGTCAGATGCGCCCGCGCACCGGTGTCCGGTCGCCGCGGTCCGCCCCCGCGGGCATCGCCATCTCGGCGCGCACGCCCAGCAGCCGGACCTCGCGGTCCTCGATCCGGTCCGCGAGCGCCCGCACCGCCGCGGCGACGGCGGCCGGGTCGCGCGTCGGCTCGGGCAGCTTGTGGCTCGCGCCGGTGGTGACGAACGGCGCGTACCGCACCTTGACCGCGACCCGCACGACGGGGCGGCCGTCCGCGGCGACGTCCTCGAGCACCTGGTCGGTGAGCGCGTGCACGGCGGCGCGCACCTGCGCGCGCGTCGTCAGGTTCTCCTGGAACGTCGTCTCTCGCCCGTGACCGCGCGGCACCCAGGGCCGGTCGTCGACGGTGGTGGGCCCGAGGCCCTGCCCGAGCTCGTGGTACCAGACGCCCATGCGCGGCCCGAACTCGGCCACCAGGGCGTCGACGGGTGCGGCGGCGAGCTCGTCGACCGTCGTCACGCCGAGTGCCGCGAGGCGCCGCGACACCTTGGTCCCGACGCCCCACAGCTCGATGGTCGGGCGGCCACCCATGACGGCGGACCAGTTCTCCGCGGTGAGCCGGAACACCCCGGCCGGCTTGCCGTGCTCGGTGGCGATCTTCGCGCGGACCTTGGTGTCGCCGATGCCCACCGAGCTGTGCAGACCGGTCGCCGCGAGCACCGCGCCCTGCGCCTGCCGGGCGAGGGCCTCGGGGTCGTCCGTCACGGCGCCGAGGAACGCCTCGTCCCAGCCCAGCACCTCGACGACCGCGTCGAGCGAGCGCAGCGTCGTCATGACGCGGTCGGACACGGCCTCGTACTCGGCGGCGTCGACGGGCAGGAAGACCGCGTCGGGCAGCTTGCGGGCGGCGACCCGCAGCGGCATCCCGGACCGCACCCCGAAGGCACGGGCCTCGTAGGACGCGGTGGAGACGACGCCGCGCTCGGTGGGGTCGCCCGGCCGCCGACGACGACGGGCCGTCCTGCGAGCTCGGGCCGGCGCAGCACCTCGACGGCCGCGACGAACTGGTCGAGGTCGACGTGCAGCACCCACGGCGTCCCGGCGCCCATGCGCCGAGTGTGCCCGCAACGGGGTGGCGGCGCGCGCGCACCTGCCGCGGCCCTCCTGCCTGCGGCCTCAGGCGGCTCGGCGCTGCCGCCGTGCGAGGACGACCAGCATGCCACCGGCCGCGGCGACCACGAGCGCGAGGCCGGCCGTCGCCCCGACGCGCGCGCCGGTCCGCGCGATCTCGACCGGCAGGGGCGCGGCGGTCGTCGCGCCGCGGCCCGGCGTCCCCGCGGGCGGGGTCACGGCCGCCGGTGCGACGGGCCGGGGGGACGGCGCCGGGTCCGTCGGCCGTGCGCTGGCCCCGGGAGCCGGCACCGCGGCGGCCGCCACGACGACGGTCGCGGTGCCGGGCTCCAGGTCGTATCCCACCTCGTCCCGTGCGGTGACGGTCACCGGGTAGGTGCCGGCCGGGACCGCGCCGGGCGCGTACGTCGCGACGAGCACGCCGGTCACCGGGTCGTAGGTGACGGTCTGCGGCTGCGCGTCCAGCTCACCGAGCACGACGGCGACGGTGTCCGGGTCCAGGGCGTAGGTGCCGGGCTCGATGGTGGCGGTGACGGTGACGGGGTCCGTCTCGGAGAACGTGGCGGCAGGCTGCTGCACGGTGACGACGCCGGGGGTGTGCTCGGCCAGGACCTGCAGGGTGCCGGTCGCGACCTGGCCCTGCCAGGAGCTCGACGTGTCGTAGAGGTAGGCCCGCAGCTCGTAGGTGCCCACGCCCATGCCGTCCTCGTCCAGGTCCTCCGGCCGGACGTGCGTCGTCCAGGTCTCCTCGGCCAGGTCGGGCTGCGTGGTCCAGGTCGTGTGGAGCACCGCGTCACGCCAGACCTCGATGTCCAGCCGCACGTCGTCCGCGTCGGCGGGCACGTCCCCGAGGTCGGTGATGCGTCCCGTGACGTCCCCGCCCGCGGTGAGGTACATCGTGGAGTCGTCCACGGTGGTGGCCGGCGTGAGCAGCGGGACGACGGTCAGGGTGCCCCGCGCGTACTCGCCCTGCCACGTGTGCGCCCCCTCGTACACCTTCACCCGGAGCTCGTAGTCGCCCTCACCCACGCCGAACCGGCTCATGACGTCCGCGTCGAGGTCCATCGACCAGGTGTCCTTCGTGAGGTCCGCGGTGGACCCCAGGCTCACGTACCGACGCCCGTCACGCCACACCTCCACCCAGAGCTGGACGTTGCGCGCGTCGGCCGGGATGTCCCCGAGGTCGGCGACGGTCCCGGTGATCGTGCCGCCGCTGACCAGGCTCGCCGTGGCGGCGTCGACGGTGAGGGTGGGCAGGGCGACGTCGCGGATGGTCGTGGGCACCTCGACGGGCGCACTCTCCCACGAGTGGTCCGCCGCGTACGCCAGAGCGATGATCGCACCGGGACCGAGAGCGAGGTCAGCCGTCGACTGCCCGCTGATGACGACCCGCCAGGTGGACCTCGTGCCGTCGAAGGTGATGGTCGGCACGACACCGCCGCCACCGTGCCGGAGGACGACCGAGATGGTCGCTCCCGCGACGTCGGGGCCGACGTCACCGAGGTCCGCGACGGTTCCGGTGATGACGACGTCCCGGCCACGCACGACCTCGACGCCCTCGTCGACCGTGAGCGTCGGGGGCCGCATCTGGACGATCATCGTGCCGTTCGCCTCGCGGCCGACCGCCCGACCGTCCACGACAAGGCGTGCTCGTACCTCGTACCGGCCGTGCGGCAGCCGCTCACCTCCGAGGTCGACCGACCAGCCCGCGTCTCCCCACTGGTTGATGATGGTGAAGGCGGCCGTGGTCGCCGTCCGCAGTGGGACGCCGTCCTCGAGCACCTCGACCTCGACGTGGGCGCCGCTCAGGTCGGCGTCGCCCACGCGCATCAGCCTGCCGCTCACGACCTGCGGACCCCCGTAGGGGGCCAGCGCGCCGGTGATCCGGACGTCGACCACGCTCAGGTCGTCGCGCTTCGGAGCGACCTCGGCGAGCGGCGCGGGCTGCGGTGCCGCGGACGGCACCGGGACCGGTGCGGCGTTCGGCTCCCCAGCACGCTGCTCCTGCCCCTGCTCCTGCCCCTGCTGCGGCTCCGGCACGGGGGCGGTCTGCTCGACCGGGTGCCCGGAGGCGGGCTCGGGCTCCGGCAGCGGCTGCTCCGGCGGGGGCTGCTCGGCGGGCGCCACCTCCTGAGCGGTGGCCGGGTCGGCCGTCGGCTCGGCGGCGGGAGCGGGTGCGAAGCCGGTCAGGGACAGGGCGACGAGAGGCGCGACGAGGGCGGTGCGTCCTCGGGGGTGCTGGGCCATCGTGGTGGCGGTGCCTTCCTGGGTGTGGTGCCGGGGCCGCGTGAGGATCGATGCAAACGTATTGATCCGGCGGGGCGGGATCATGGGACGAATGGCCCGCCGAGGTGCGCACGAGCAGGCCCGCCCGCCCGCCGTTCCCGGTGGTTGTGACGGGACCCACCGGGTGCTGTTCGCGGGCTGGCGAGCGGTGCGGGTGGTTGCGGTGCCACAGTGGTCGAAGGTCACCGAGGGGGGTGCGCGATGTCGGACGACCGTGTCACCTCTCGTGACGTCGCCCGCGCCGCGGGTGTCTCGCAGAGCACCGTGAGCTACGTGCTCAACCGCACCCCGGGGCAGTCCATCAGCGACGCGACCCGCGAGCGCGTCCTGAGCGCCGCCGCGGAGCTGGGCTACACGCCCTCGGCGGCGGCGAAGGCGCTGCGGAGCGGCAGCAGCGGCGACGTGCTCGTGCTGCTGGCCGACGGCCCGATCGAGGCGGTGCTCATCGGTGTCCTGCAGACGTTCGGCGAGGCTCTCACCCGGTACGGCCACCCCGTGGTCGTGCACCGCCGGACGGCCCACGACGTGGTGGCCCTCGTCCGGGACGTGCGGCCCGCCGCGGTGGTCGACCTCTCGTGCCTGACCCCCGAGGAGCGGGCGGCGGTCGCGGCGACCGGCACGCCGCTGGTGGGCATGGCGCTGGACGGCGCGCACGACCGGACCATGCACATCCCGCAGGACCGCGTCGGCGCGCTGCAGGCCGCGCACCTGGCCGACCGCGGTCACACGCGCATCGGGTACGGGGCGTCGTCCGACCCGCGGTCGGAGCTGTTCATGCGCGGTCGCCTGGCCGGGGTGCGGCGCGAGTGCGCGGCACGCGGCCTGCCCGAGCCCGTCGTCGTCGACGTGCCGCTGTTCCCGGACGCCGCGCGGCGCTCCCTCGAGCGCCTGCGCCAGCGGGACCAGCCCGTCACCGCGGTGTGCGCCTACGACGGCGAGGTGGCGCTCGCACTGGTGGCGGCGGCGAGGGGCCTGGGGCTGCGGATCCCGCGCGACCTGGCGCTGGTCGCCGTCGACGACGAGCCGCTCGTGCGGCTCGCCCTGCCGCCGATCACGACGGTGCGGATCCGGACCCGGGAGATGGGTACCGCCCTCGCGCAGCACGTGATGCGCCGGCTGGCGCCGGAGCTCGGGCTGCCCGAGCCCGACGACGAGGCGTCGGTCGTCCTGGTGCAGCGCGCGACCACCTGACGGCGCCCCGCCGGCCGCCGCGGCCGACGGGGCGCGCCGCGCGACCTCGTCACGGGTGCGTCGGCGCCGCGGCGTCGTGCTCCCGCAGGTCCGTCAGCAGCAGGAAGCGCCCGCCGTACGGCTCGAGCGTGATCGGGAAGCTCTGCAGGTCGTCGACGAAGGCGACCTCCTCGCCGGTCGCCGCGTCCCGCACGCCGGACTGCGGCTGCAGGGCCGCGGAGTGCACGGTGCCGGCCACCGTCTCGCCCGTGAAGTTCAGCACCGTGACCTGCACGGGCGCGTCCTCGCGGCTCGCGTCGCCGCCGTCCAGGCGGTGCACGAGCACGAGCATGCCGGGCTGGGCGACGTCGGGGACGTCGATCTGCGTGGCGACCGCGACGTCGTGCTCGCTGCGGATGCGCAGGACCTCGGCCAGCCGGGAGGCGAACGAGCGCGGGTCCTGCAGCTGGTCGGGCAGCGACCCGTACAGCGAGCGCCCGCGCGGCATGCCGGCGGACGACGTGGTCGCCTCCGGCGCGTGGTCCATGAGGTCGTGGGCGCCCCGGTGCAGCCAGCGCGTGTCCCCGGTGCGCAGCAGGTCCTCGACGGCCTGCGCCGGCACGGGCAGCATGCCGAGCAGGTCCCAGCCGGACAGGGCGAAGACGCCGGGCTGCCACGCGTTGAACATCGCCAGCAGCAGGTGCGCGCGGCGGATGTCCTCGACGTGCTCGTCGCGGATGTCGTCGAGCGCGCGGTGACCCTGCACGGCCGCGATCACCGACGCGGTGGTGCACGCGATGCCGTTGGTGGTGAAGACGCGGTTGTACTCCGCGGCGGGCTCGGTGAGGGCGGCCGTGAGCTCGGCACGGACGGTCTCCGCGAGCTCCTGCCCGGTGACCTGCCGGTACCGGAACGGGTAGAGGTCGTCGCGGTGCAGGGTCGCCCAGTGCACGAGCTCGTAGGTGAGCTCGTCGTGGTTCTGCAGCCCGTGCACGAGGCTGACGGGCTCGACGCCGACCTCCAGGCTCGCGCGCAGGGTCAGGCGCAGGAACTCGGTGCTGCCGGTCGCGAGCGCGTGGTGGTACGCGGGCCGGTTGACGAAGTCGTAGGACAGGTCGGCCCCGACGCTGCCGGTGTCGCGGATGTCCTCGATCGTGAGGTTGAGCTCCTGGAACGTGAAGCCGCCGACCTTGCGCACCATGCCGGCGATGACGTGGTTGGCCGCGTGCGACAGCGGGTGCCCCTCCGACCAGGCGGGCAGCCCCTCGGTGCTCTTCTCCACCCCGAGGAACCCGTTGGCGTCCAGGCGCAGGGCGTGCGAGCCGAGGTCGCCCAGCGAGTGCAGCGCGTCCCCGATGACCAGGCGCATGCCCGCGAACGTGGGGTCGAGCCAGTTGATCGACGGCTGCCCCTGCTTGAAGTAGTGCAGGTAGACCCAGCGGCGGGTGCGCCCGTCGACGCCGACCACGGGCGCGGTCGCGCTCCAGTTCGTCTCCTTGACGCCCGGGGCGTAGAAGATGACGCGCTGCATGGCGCCGATGATGTAGCCGTGCTCGGCGAGCTTCGCCTCGGCGACGGCGTCGAGGTTGACCGCGTCCTCGCCCTCGGGCACCTCGGGCAGCAGGTCCCAGTCCTCCGGCGGGATCTCCACCATGTGGTAGATGCCCGGGTAGTCCTCGTAGGCCATCTCCGCGAGCCGGAAGTCCGCGCCCTTGCCGGTGTGCCCGGGGACGATGTCGTCGATCACGCTGCCGCCGTGGTGGTCGGCGACCTCGCACAGCCGGCGGAACTCGTCCTCGGTGCCGAAGACGGGGTCGATCGCGGTGCTGATCCGGTCGAAGTGCCCGTCGACGCTGGGCGTCTCCTGCAGGCCCCGGATCCCGCCGGCGCGCTTGACGGGTCCGGTGTGGATCGCGTCGATCCCGATCGTCTGGAACGTCTGCCACAGGTCGTCCTCGCCGAGGGCACCGAGGAACGACTGCCCGGGCCGCGTGATGAGCGAGATCGGGTACGCGGTGAACCACACCGACGCCGTGCGCAGCGCGCGGCGGGCGTCGGGACGGGCGTACGGGTTGCGCCACATGGTGGGCTGACCGGACAGCTGACGGCTCAGGACGTTCGCGTCCGCGAGCATCGACTGCCCGACGAGCCACTGCACGTACGCGGGGTTCGAGCCGTCGGCGGTCCGGGGGTCCGACACGCGGCGGCCCAGCCCGCCGCGCAGCTGCGCACGCGGGCGCGGCTGCTGGCGCAGCGGGGCGGGCCGGGCCGGGAACCGCTGCTCGTCGTAGGTGACCTCCGGCGCCTCGTGCTCGGTGGGCACGACCGTCCCGTCCTGCGCCTGCTCGTCCACGTGACCGCTCCGCTCTCGTGCTGCTGCTTCCCGCCCTGACGTTGCCCTGTCCGGCGCGTTCGCGCGCGGCGACGTGCCGTCAGGTGCCGGCGACGGGTGCCGCGGCGGGCCCTGCGCCGGCCGGTGCGCCCGCCGCCGGCTCCTGCCGGCCGCGACCTGCGACGAGGACCCGTCCGACGAGCGCGACGACGACGCCGGCCGCGACGACGCCCAGCAGGCCGACCCGCAGGCTCGTGGCGTCCGCGACGAGCCCGACGACCGTGGGGGAGACGAGGAAGCCGACGCGCAGCAGCCAGCTGACGACCGTGAGGCCCACGCCCGCGGGCAGCCCGGGCAGCTCGTCGGCGGTGTGCATGACCGCGGGCACGAGCGTGGCGACGCCCAGACCGGCGAGCGCGAACCCGACGAGCGTGCTCGCGAGGGACGGCACGCCGAGCGCGATTCCCGTGCCCAGCGCGATCGCGACCCCGCCGAGACGTGCGACGCGCCGCTGGCCGAACCGGTCGACGACGCGGTCGCCCGTGAGCCGGCCGACCGTCATGGCGACCTGCAGCGAGACGAACGCCAGGCCGGCGGCGGCCGCGCCGGTGCCCACCTCGCCGCGCAGGTACAGGGCGCCCCAGGACGAGCCGGCGTCCTCGACGAACGCACCGCACGCGGCCAGCACGCCCAGCGCGGCCAGCAGCAGCACGGTGCGACCGGCGACGTGCCGCAGCGCCCGGGCACGGGGCGAGGGGTCCGCGTCGTCGCTCCGCTCCGCGTCCTCGGGGCCGCGCAGCAGGAACCGGTGCGCGAGCACCGCCACGACGGCGAACACGGCGGACGTGGTGGCGACGTGCGCGGGCAGCGGCACCTCCAGGCCCGCCGCCGCCGACCCGAGCAGCCCGCCGAGCACCGCGCCGACGCTCCACAGCCCGTGGAACGCGTTGACGATCGAGCGCCCGTAGAGGCGCTGCACGCGGAAGCCGTGGGCGTTCTGCGCCACGTCGACGACGGCGTCCACCGCGCCGGCGAGCAGGAACAGGCCCGCCAGGACGACCCAGCCGCTCGCGAGCGGGACGGCGGCGACGGCCGCGGCGAGCGCGACCAGGCCGACGGAGGCCACCGCGGCCGAGCCGAGCCGCTGGATCAGCAGCGGTGCGAGCAGGCCCGCGAGCAGCGCGCCGAGGGGCATCGCCGCGATCGCGGTGCCCAGCTCGGCGTTGCTCAGGTCGAGGCGGTCCTTCACCTCCGGCAGCCGCGGCACGAGGTTCGCGTAGAGCACCGCGTTGACGAGGAAGACCGCGGAGACGGCGACGCGGGCACGCCGGGCGACGGCGGGGACGGGCGAGGCGGGCATGGCGCTCCGAGGCGGGGGCGGGTCCGGGGGCGGGATCGTCGGGCGCGACCGGGCGCGTGCCGTGGTGGAGGGGCCGCGCCGGGCGATGTGTTCAACTGTACACAGCCGGGCTAGGCTCGCCGCATGGCCCAGGACGACGTCGCCGTGGCCGATCCCGCGGGCACCGCCCGGTACACCGGCGCGCAGGGCGGGGGACGGTGAGCGAGCGGCGCGTGCGCCGCCACGACCCGGGACGGCGTGAGCGGATCCTCGACGCGTGCCTCGACGTCGTCGGCGAGGTCGGGGTCGCGGGCGCGACGACCCGCCGCATCGCCGCCGCCGCGGACGTCCCCCTCGGCTCGATCACCTACCACTTCGACGGCACGGACGCCCTGCTGCACGAGGCCTTCGAGCGCTTCGCGCGCCGGGTGAGCGACCGGTTCGAGGCGTCCCTGTCGGGCGCCGCCGACGTCGAGCAGGCCCGCAGCGCCGTCGTCGACCTCATCACGGTCGACGTGCTGACCGACCCGCAGGAGCTCGTGCTGACCCACGAGCTGTACACGCTCGCGGCGCGGGACCCCCGCTACCGGCGCCTCACGCACGCGTGGATGGCGCGCAGCCGGCACGCCCTCGAGCGGCACTTCCCGCCCGCCACGGCGCGCCTGCTCGACGCGCTCGTCGAGGGTCTGACCATCCACCGCGCGCTCGACACCGAGCCGCACGGCCGGGACGAGGTCGTGCGGGCCGTCGCGCTCGTCACCGGGGCGGACCGGGACCTCGGCTGAGGTCGTCCGGGTCGGCACGAGCGGTGGACGCGACGCCCGGCGGCGGTGATGCTCGGACGGCAGGCGTCCGACGGCGCTCCCGCGTCGTCGGCGCGTCCGGGGGGAGCACGACATGGCCGTGTCGAGGCAGCAGGGGTCCGTCTGGCGGCGCATGCCGGTCGAGCGGATGGACGAGGTCGAGGCCGCGAGCGGCGCAGGCCGGCTCACCAGGAGCCTCGGGCTCTGGCAGCTGACCGCGATCGGCGTCGGCGGGATCATCGGCGTCGGGATCTTCTCGCTCGCCGGGCTCGTCGCCCACGGGGACGCCGACAACCCCGCGGCGGGGCCGGCGGTGCTCGTCGCGTTCCTCATCGCGGGGCTGGCGTCCGCCGCGGCAGCGCTGTCGTACGCGGAGTTCGCCGGCATGGTCCCGCGCGCCGGCTCGGCGTACACCTACGGGTACGTCGCCCTCGGGGAGGTCGTCGGCTGGTTCATCGGCTGGGACCTGCTGCTCGAGTACATCGCGATCGTCGCGGTCGTGGCCATCGGCATCTCGGGCTACCTCGAGGCGTTCCTCGGCGGGCTCGGCGTCGAGCTGCCCGCGGCCGTCACCGCGAGCGCGGAGGAGGGCGGGGTCGTCAACGTCCCCGCCGTGCTGATCTGCCTGCTCGTCACGTTCATCCTCAGCCGCGGGACACGGACCTTCGGCCGGTTCGAGCTCGTCGCCGTCGCCGTGAAGATCCTGCTGGTCCTGTTCATCGTCGGGCTCGGGGCCTTCTACGTCGACACCGGCAACTACGACCCCTTCATGCCCAACGGCTTCGGCCCCGTGCTCACGGGTGCCGCGACCGTGTTCTTCGCGGTGTTCGGCTACGACGCCATGTCGACCGCCGCGGAGGAGGCGACCGACGGGCGCCGGCACATGCCCCGGGCCATCGTCCTGTCCCTCGTCGTCGCGATGGTGCTGTACGTGGCCGCGACCCTGGTGCTCACGGGCCTGCAGAGCTACGAGGACATCGACCCGACCGCGGGCTTCGCGTCGGCGTTCACGAACGTCGGCCTGCCGGTGGTCGCCAGCGTCATCTCGGTGTTCGCGGTGCTGTCGATCCTCACGGTCATGCTCACGTTCCTGCTCGGCGTCACGCGCGTGTGGTTCTCGATGAGCCGCGACGGGCTGCTGCCGCCGTGGTTCGCGGGCGTCGACCGGCACGGCACGCCGCAGCGGGTCACGTGGATCGCCGGCGGCGGGGCCGCGCTGCTCGCCGGCGTGTTCCCGATCCGGGCCGTCGCCGACCTGACGAACATCGGCATCCTGTCCGCGTTCGTCGTCGTGTGCGTCGCGGTCATCCTGTTCCGGTACACGCGCCCCGACGCGCCGCGCGCGTTCCGGCTCCCGCTCATGCCGTTCGTCCCGGCGTTCGGCGTCGTGGCGTCGGTGTTCCTCATCCTCCAGCTGCACTGGGAGACGTGGCTGCGCTTCGGCGTGTGGCTCCTGATCGGCCTCGTCGTCTACTTCGGGTACGGGCGCCGGCACTCGTTGCTGAACCCGGACAGCCCGCACCACGTCCGGCGTGCCGCGACGGGAGACCCCGGCACCTGAGCCGTGCGCCGGCCGGGGTCGTCAGCGCCCCCGGGACCGGCGGAACGGCGCGAGCACCGCGCGCGCCTGGTCGGCGTGGCCCCAGTCCGGCTCGAACTGCGCGACGACCGCCAGGTTCTGCCGCAGGTGCAGCAGCGGCATGCGCGCGCGCCAGCCGCCGTCCAGGCCGGTCAGCTCCGCGTAGACGTCGAAGAAGCGGGCCGCCTCGGGCGGGTGGGGGCTCGACCACAGGTGGGACAGGTCGACCTCGGCCCACGCGTACGAGACGGCCGGGTCGATGAGCGCCGGTGCGCCGTGCGCGGACAGCACGTTCTGCGACCACAGGTCGCCGTGGGTGAGGCACGCCGGCGCCGCGGGCAGCAGCTCGGGCAGCGCCGCGCACAGCCGCTCGAGCGCGGCCCGGTCCCGCTCGTCGAGGGCGGCGCGCACGCGCGGCTCGTGCAGCCAGCGCAGCAGGCGACGCTCGGCGAAGAACCGGTGCCCGTCCTCCTCCCACGTGTTGTCCTGGCGCATCCGTCCCAGCCACGTGTCCCGGTGCCAGCCGAACCGGTGGGCCCGGGTGCCGGTGTGCAGCGCGGCGAGGTCGTGCGCGAGCCGCTCCCAGAACGCCGGGGTGTCGGTGCGCGGCTCCAGCGCCTCGAGCACGAGCAGGTCGGGGCGCACGAGGTGCACCCGCGGGTCCGGACGCCGCCGAGCCGGGACAGCGCGCCCAGCCCCTCGGCCTCCGCCTCGAACACGTCGCCCGGCGGCTGGGCGAACGTCTTCGCGAACACCGGTGGCCCCTGCGTGCGGCGGGCCAGTCCCGCGACGGCGGCGAGCCCGCCGCCGGCGTGGTCGACGACCTCGACGTCGGTCAGGCCGGCACGGTGCAGCCGGTCGAGCAGCAGCGCGGTCCCCGTCGCGGTCACGCCCGCAGGGTAGCCGCGCGCCGGTCGCACGAGCCCCCGCGGGACGCCCTGGCGCCCGCGCCGCGGCACCGGGACGAGGCGCGCAGCGCCCGCGGTCAGGCGACGGGGTCGCGCACCAGCGGGCACGTCATGCAGTGCCCGCCACCACGGCCGCGGCCCAGCTCGCTGCCGACGATGGTGACGACCTCGACGCCGGCGCGGCGCAGCGCGGCGTTCGTCTGGGTGTTGCGGTCGTAGGTGAAGACCACCCCGGGGCTGACGGCGACGGCGTTGTTCGCGCTGTCCCACTGCTGGCGCTCGGACGCGTAGACGTCGCCCGCGGTCTCGACGACCCGCAGGCGCGGCAGCCCCAGCGCGCGGGCCACGACGTCGACGAGGGGCGTGTCGCCCTCGTCGACGAGCTCGAGTCCGGGGGAGCGGTCGGACGGCAGGAGCGTGAAGGCGTGGATGCCGTCGACGATCGCCGGGTGCACCGTCACGAGGTCGTGGTCGGCGAACGTGAACACGGTGTCGAGGTGCATGGCGGCCCGCAGGCTCGGCATGCCGGCGACGACGACGCGGTCGACGACCCCCTGCTCGAAGAGCGCGCGCGCGACCTGGGTGATCGCCTGGCGGGACGTGCGCTCGCTCATGCCGACGAGCACCGAGCGGTTGCCGATCGGCATGACGTCGCCGCCCTCGAGCGTGGCGCGCCCCCAGTCCTGCTCCGCGTCGCCCCACCAGACCGTGGCGTCCCGGTAGCCCGGGTGGAACCGGTAGACGGTCTGCATGAGCAGCGTCTCGTCGTGCCGCGCCGGCCAGTAGAGCGGGTTGAGGGTGAGCCCGCCGTAGATCCAGCAGGTGGTGTCGCGCGTGTACAGGGTGTTCGGCAGCGGGGGCATGAGGTACTCCGCGGCGTCGGGGGACTCGCGGGCCAGCGCCAGGTAGTCGTTGCGCACGTCGGCGGGCAGGTCGCGCGTGGACAGGCCGCCGATCAGGAAGCGGGCCAGGTCGCGCGGCGCGAGCTCGTCGAGGAAGGCGCGGGTGCCGTCGACGAGGCCGAGGCCCACCGTGTTCGCGACGATCTTGCGGTCGAGCAGCCACGCACGCGCCTGCGGGATCGCGACCGTCTCCGCCAGGAGGTCGTGCAGCTCGACCACCTCGACCCCCCGGTCGCGCAGCTTCTCGACGAAGTCGAGGTGGTCGCGCTGCGCGGCCTCGACCCACAGGACGTCGTCGAACAGCAGGTCGTCGGAGTTCCTGGGCGTGAGCCGCTCGTGGGCGAGCCCCGGTGCGCAGACGAGCACCGTGCGCAGGCGCCCGACCTCGGAGTGGACGCCCAGCGCTGACGTGGCCGCCGGCGGGTCCTGCGTGGTGCTCATGCGGTCTCCTTCGTGACAGGGACGGGACGTCAGAGGTGGATCCACCCCTGGGCGAGCGCCACGACCGCGACGACGGCCATGACGCCGACCACCCCGCACAGGACCAGCTCGCCGGGGTGGAACACCCGGCGGCCCTGCTCGCGGCGGGTGAGGACGAACAGCACGGTCGACGGCGCGTAGAACAGGAACGAGACGAGCAGCAGGGTGGGACCGGCCGCGTAGACGAGGAACGCCGTGTAGACGGTCGCCAGCGCGGCCACGACGCCGTCGCGCACCGGCGGGCCTGCCGCGGCGGGGTACGACTCGCGCGTCAGCACGAGCTTGAGGGCGTACGCCGCCGCCAGCAGGAACGGGACGAGGCTCAGCGACGCGGTCAGGTCGAGCGCGAAGTCGAAGGCGTCGCGCGAGAAGAGCGTGACGACGAGCACCAGCTGGGACAGACCCGTGGTCAGCAGCAGCGCGTTGACGGGCACGTCCCTGCTGGTCGTCCGCGCCAGGAAGCGGGGCAGGTCGCGGTCGCGCGCCGCGACGAGCAGCACCTCGGCGGCCATGAGGCTCCAGGCCAGGTACGCGCCCAGCACCGAGACGATCAGCCCGACGCTGACGAACGTGCCACCCCAGCCCCCGACCGCCGCCTCGAGCACCCCGGCCATCGAGGGCTGCCGCAGCTGCGCGATCTTGGCCATCGGCAGGACGCCGTACGAGACGACCGTCACGGACGCGAACACGGCGAAGACGGCGAGGAACCCGAGCACGGTCGCCCGTCCGACGTCCTCGCGGCGCCGTGCGTGCCGCGAGTAGACGCTCGCACCCTCCACGCCGAGGAACACGAAGACCGTCACGAGCATCGTGTCGCGCACCTGCTCGAACACCGGCCCGGTGTAGTCCGCGCCGTGCAGGTTGTCCGCCAGCACCGACGGGTCGAGCACGAACAGCGCGAGCAGCACGAAGACGACGATCGGCACGACCTTGGCGATGGTCACGATGCGGTTGATCGCCGTCGCCTCGCGGATGCCGCGGCGGATCAGGAGGAAGAACAGCCACAGCCCGACCGACGACAGCACGACGGCGAGGACGGTGTCACCGGCGCCGAGCGCCGGTGCGACGGCACCGAGCGTCGACGTGATGAGCACCCAGTAGGTCACGTTGCCCACGCACGCGCTGGCCCAGTACCCGATGGCCGAGTAGAAGCCCGGGAGCTCGCCGAACCCCGCCTTCGCGTACGCGTAGACGCCGGCGTCCAGCGCGGGCCTGCGCACCGCGAGCGTCTGGAAGACGAACGCCAGCATCAGCATCCCGCTGCCGGCGACCACCCAGGCGACGAGCGCTCCTGCGACACCCGTCTCCTGCGCGAAGCGCCGTGGCAGCGAGAACACGCCGGCGCCGACCATCGACCCGACGACCATCATGGTCAGCGTCAGGCGGCTCACCGTCGCCGTGCGGGCGGCAGCGGTCTCGTGCGTCGTGCTCACGGCCCGACCTCGCAGACTGGGCGGCCGCGGCGCGTGCCGCCCTGGCTGAGGGAAGTGCGACGAACAGGGCGTACCGACAGCGAGCATCGCACAGGGGACCCGCCGCCCGGCACCCCCCGGCGATCGCTGCGCTCGCGAGGCCGTGCGGTGCGGGGGACGCTGGGCGTCGACGCCGTCCCGGAGCGCGCCGGGGCGGGTGCGGCACGCGACGAGGGAGCGAGCATGGAGCACCGCCGGCTGGGACGGACGGGCCTGACCGTGTCCGAGATCGGGTACGGGGCGTGGGGGATCGGCGCCGCGATGTGGGTCGGGGCCCGGGAGGACGAGTCGGTCGCGGCGCTGCACCGGGCGATCGAGCTCGGGGTGAACGTCATCGACACCGCGCGCGGGTACGGCGAGAGCGAGCGGATCGTCGGGAGCGTCGTGCGCGACCACGCGGACGTCCACGTGGCGACGAAGGTGCCGCCGCGCAACGGGATCTGGCCGGCGCCCGCCGGTCTGCACCCCGACGAGACGTTCCCCGGCACCCACATCCGCGAGAGCCTCGAGACGAGCCTGCGGGCGTCGGGCCTGGAGGCGTTCGACCTCCTGCAGCTGCACGTCTGGAGCGACGACTGGGTCGGCAAGGGGGACTGGCTGGAGACGGTCGCGGCGCTGCGCGACGAGGGCAAGATCCGCTTCTTCGGGGTGTCCGTCAACGACTACCAGCCCGAGAACGCCCTCGAGCTCGTCCGCAGCGGCGTGGTCGACACCGTGCAGGTGATCTACAACCTGTGGCACCAGCGGCCCGAGGAGCAGCTCCTGCCCGCGTGCGCGGAGCACGGCGTGGGCGTGATCGTGCGGGTCGCGCTCGACGAGGGCGGCCTGACCGGCCGCGTCACGAGCGGCAGCACGTTCCCCGACGGCGACTTCCGGAACACGTACTTCGGCGGTGGCCGGGCCGCGCAGGTCGAGCAGCACGTCGACGCCCTCGTGCGCGACCTCGGCATCGAGAGCGACCAGCTGGCGGACGTCGCCCTGCGGTACGTGCTCGACCACCCGGCCGTGTCGACCGTCATCGCCGGCATGCGCACCGTGCGCAACGTCGAGCGCAACGCGGCCACGAGCGACGGCCGCCGCCTCACGCCGGAGCAGCACGAGGTGATCCGGCGGCACCGGTGGGAGCGGAACTTCTACCGGCCGGCGGACGAGCGGCGACCCCGGTAGGACGAAAAGGGCGAAACGGACGATTCACCCCACCCTCTCCTACCGGGCCCGCGCGCCCCGGGAGTAGCGTCGACGCGCGGCCGGCGCCGCAGGGGGCTCGGGGGCGGGCATGGCACAGCAGGACGACACCGCGCAGGACGCCCGGTGCGCACGCGCGTGCACCCCGTCGCGGGGCACCGTGCCGACGCACCCGCTCGCCACGACGTCCGGGTCCGCGACCGCGACGCGCTGCGGGCCCGCCCCTCCGGCGGTGCCGACCTGCGGGTGGCGCGGCACCACCTGACGTCCGCACCGGACGTGGGCACGGGGCAGGGACGCCCCGGAGCCTCGTCCGTGCGTGCTGCTCCCCGTGCCGGGGACGACGTGAGCACGACCGGGAGACGGGGCGCGTCCGGTGCCCAGCGACCCGCTGCCCTGGCGCGGGCACGCGCGCCTCGGCCCGGACGAGGGGGAGCATGGACCGGCGACCCACCGACGCCCGCGCGCAGGCGGTGCGCGTGCGGGCGGGCGTGCACGGGCGGCTCGACGGCGGCCGCGACGGCACGGCAGGCGCCCCACGCGCCGGCGCGGCGCTCAGCGGCTCCGCCGCGCAGGTGCTCACCGCCGTCGCGGACCCCCGCCGCTCGGGCGTCCTCGTCGTCGGGGAGAGCGGGAGCGGCAAGTCGTTCGTGCTGCGCCAGGTGCACGCGCGCCTGTCGGCGGGTGCGGCGGGCACCGGGACGCTGGTCCGCCCTCCCGCCGTCGACGAGTCCGCCTTCTGCAGCCTCCTGCGCGGTGCCGCGACGGAGCCCGGGTCCGGCCCGCGCACCGAGCGGCACCAGCGGGGCGGGGCCGTCGTCGCCGTCGACGACGTGCACCTGCTCAGCCCGTCGGCGCTCGCCTCGCTCGCGGAGGCGCTCGACCGCAGGACCGTCCAGCTCGCCGGCACCGTCCCGGCGGCCCACGCCCCGCAGGTGCTCGACCTGCTGCGTCCGCTCCAGCCGCTGGGCGTCGTCGAGCTCGCCCCGTGGCGCGCGCGGGACCTCGCGGCCTACGCGGCACGCCGTCTGCGCGGCGGCCACCTCCACGAGGAGTCCCTGCACCGGCTGCTGCGCTTCTCCGGCGGCAACGCGCGCGTCCTGACCGAGCTCGTCGACCACGGCCTCGAGGTCGGCCGGCTGCGGTGCGAGCACGGGACGTGGGTCTGGGACGGCCAGCTGCAGGCACCACCGCTCACCCGGGTGCGGCTCGGACGCGAGCTCGCCCGCCTCGACCCGGACGTGAGGGACGTGCTGCACGCGGCCGTGCTCGTCGAGGGCGTGGAGGTGGACGACCTGGCGGCCGCGTTCGGCGTGAGCGCCGTGGAGCGCGCCGAGGAGTCGGGCGTGCTGCACGTCGCGCCCGTCGGGACCCGCCTCGACACGGCCGTCCGACCCGCGTACGCCGACGTCATCCGCACGCAGATGGTGCAGGTCCGGCGCCGGCGGCTCGCCCGCAGCCTCGCCGCCACCGTCACCGCCACCGCCGCGCACGCCGCGCCCGCGCAGGGGCCGGACGCGGTACGTGCGGTGCTGCTGTCGCAGCTGGCCGGCCGGCCCGTCGACGCGTCGTTGGTCCTGCCCGCCGCCCGCTGCGCGCTGCACCGGCACGACCCGGAGCTCGCCGAGCACCTCCTCGCCGGCGCGGGGTGCGACGCCGAGTCGGCCGAGCTGCGGGCCGCGGCGCTCGTCGAGCTCGGCCGCTACGACCGGGCGGCGGACGCGCTCGCGCCGGACGGCGCCGTGCCTCCGGACGCACCCGGCGGGTCGCGTCTGGCGGCGCACCGCGCGGCCATCCTCGCCCTGCGCGCCGGGGCACGCCCACCGGCCGCACCTCCCACCGCACCGTGCGACGACGGCGCGCGCGCCGACGCCCACCGACTGCTCGTCGACGTCTGGTTCGGCGACCGGCTGGTGCCGCTCGCCCAGGACCGCGCACCGGTGCACGACGGCCTGGTCCTGCTCGCGGGCGCGGGCGCGTGCGCCCAGCTCGCCCGGCTCGACGCGGCGTGCGCGCTGCTCGCCGGCACGGGCACGGCCGGTGGCACGACACCGCTGCCGCGCGCGGCCGGACCGGCGGTGCGCGCGCTGTGCGAGCTCGCGCGCGGCGCCGTGGGCGTCGCGGAGACGCTCGGGGAGGACCTGCGGCGCACGGGGATCGACGAGGGGTGGCCCCTGGCCTACCAGCTCGGCGCGGTCGTCGTCGGCCGCTGCGCGCTCGACCGGGGGGACGTCGCGCGGGCGACCGTCCACCTGGGCGAGGCGTCGGTCGGACGGCCGGACGTCGACACGGTGCTGCGGGGGTACGCGCTCGCGCACCTGGCCCTGGCGCACGCGGCGGCGGGCCGCACCGTCGAGGCGGAGGCGGCGCTGCGTGAGGCGCGCCGCACGGAGCGGGACGTGGTGCCGCACGCGCTCGTCGACCTCGCGCGGCTCGCCGGTGCGGAGAGCCTGCACGTGCGGGGGCTGCACGGGGCGGCCCTGGAGGCCGCCGCGGCGGTCGCGCGGGACGCGCAGCACCACGGGCACACGCTCGTGCACCTGCGCGCGCTGCACCTGTGCGCCCGCGTGGCACCGTCTGCGCACGTCGCCGAGAGCACGGCCGCGGTCGCCGCGCGGGCGGACTTCGCCCTCGCCGAGGTCTACGCCCGCCACGCCCGCGCGGCGGCCGACGGCGACGGCGCGGCGCTCGGCCAGGTCGCCCTCGACTACGAGGAGCGGGGGCTGCACTGGCTCGCCGCCGAGACGGCGGCCGCGGCCGTGCGGGCGGGCGGCGGGGCCGGGACGACCGCGGCGCGGCGGTGCCGTGTCGTCCTCGACCGGTTGGGCCACGCCCTTCCCGCCGGCCTGCCGGGCTGGTGGCTGCGGCCGGAGGACCACGCGGACCCGCTCACGGAGCGGGAGCGGGAGGTGGCCGAGCTCGTCGCCGCGGGCAGGACGTCGCCCCAGGTCGCCGCGCTGCTGCAGGTCTCACCGCGCACGGTCGAGAACCACCTGCAGCACTGCTACCGCAAGCTCGGCATCGCCGACCGCGGTCAGCTCGCCGAGGCCCTCGGCCGGGCCGCGCAGCGCCGCTGAGGTCAGCGGGTCGCCGTCGTCATGGCCTGCAGCACCGCGGCGGCGACCTCCCGTCCGGCGACGGTGCCGTGCGTCGGGATGAAGTCGTCGGACAGCAGGTTCGTCACCCGGCCCGGGGCGAACGCGTAGCGCGTGCCGACCGCGCCGAGCCGGCCCGGGGGCTCGGTGACGGCACGCGTCCGCAGCGCACCGTTGCGGCCGATGCCGCCGTAGACGTCGTCCGCACCGCCCAGCCCGGCCGCCACCTGGTTCGCGAGCCGGGACGCGATCGCGTACGCCAGACCCACCGCCGTGTCGTTCTTCGTGTGGGTGACGACCAGCGGACCCGCCAGGCGCCCCGGCACGGCCTGGAACAGCCCGCGGCTGCCACGCCCGTCCCAGTCGTCGGCGAAGCCGTAGTGGCTGAAGGCGCCCTGCAGGAGGGTCACGGAGGACACCGGCGCGGTGGCCGACAGCGCGGCGGCCGCGGCGACGCGCGCCCCGAACGAGTGCCCGACCAGGTGCACCCGCACCGTGCGCCCCTGCCGCCGGCTCTCGCCGACGAGCGCGTCGAGCAGGGGTCCGACACCGCGCGTCCCCACCGTCCCGGCCCGGTCCTTCATCGTGTAGTAGGTGACCGTGTTGAGCAGCTTGCGCGCCCCCTCGAGCAGGGAGCCGAAGCCGAAGCCGGCCTGACCGCCGCCCGCCACGGGTGCGTTCTCCAGGTCCGTGGCGCTCGCGGCCAGGGCGAAGGCCTCGTCGGCGTCCGCAGCCGGGGCGCGCAGCGCCGGCGGAACGGGGTCGTCGTCGTCCACGTCCTCGACGGGGGCAGCAGCGCCCGCAGCACCTGCAGGTACTCCGCGCGTGCGGGCGCCGAGTCGCGCAGCCGCGGCACCAGCGCCTCGAGCCGGGCCGCCGCCGCCGGGTCCTCGACGCGGTCGGCGATGTCGGCCTGCAGGGCGGCGGCGGACTCCGCGGCGCTCGCCCCGCCGCCCGCGACGTCGTCGGCCCACCGGATCGAGGGCCACAGCACGCCGACGACACCGATGCGCAGGTCCCCGGCCCCGTCCACCTGCGGGCGCACGCCCTCGAGGCTGGTCATGAGGCGGTCGTACATGCGCCGCGCCGCGGGGACGTCGTTGTTCCAGCCGTGCACGAGGAGGAGGACGTCGCCGACGTGCTCCTCCTCGAGCATGGTCAGGGCCGCGTCGACCTGCCGACGGTCGTGGACCGAGCCGTCCTTCTCGAGCTCGACCTCCTGGTACGGGAACGTCATGGTGCTGTCTCCTTCGCCGGCTCGTGCGGTCAGATGCTCTGGATGGCGCGCATGGCGTCGACGAGGCCGGCGCCCTGGAAGGTGCGAGCCCGTCCGAGGTCGCTCGCGGTGCTCATGAGGATCCGCTTGACGTCGTCGGGGCGTCCCACGAACTCCCGGTGCACGGACAGGAACGCCGCGGCGACGCCCGAGACGTGCGGCGCGGCCATCGAGGTCCCCGAGTTCTCGACGTACGTCGCGTCGTCGACGCCCTGTCGCGCCTCGGCCAGCAGCGCACCCGTGCCCGCGCTGAGCACCCGCTCGCCCGGGGCGACCAGGTCGGGCTTGAGGCGCCCGTCCCCGGTCGGGCCCTTCGACGAGAAGTAGGAGATGCCCGTCGAGTGCGGCGAGGTCGACGTGGCGCCGACGGTGAGGGCCTGCTCGGCGTTGCCCGGGTCGTTGATCGTCATGTCGAAGCCCATCTGGACCTGCCGGCGGCGGCTGTCGAGGGCGTACCCGCCGCCGGTGTTCCCGGCGGCGACGACCACGACGACCCCGCTGCGCACCAGGCGGTCGACCTCCCGGCACACCGGCGTCAGGCCCGTGGCGAACCACTCGGGGCTGAACGGGTAGCCGACCGAGAGGTTGACGCCGTGGACCTGCAGGTCCGCGCCGCCGCGGTTGAGGGTCTGCACGTACTCGAGCGCCTCGAGCAGCGCCGCGACGTCGCCGGAGCCGTCCGCGCGCAGGACCTTGCAGGACACGAGCCGGCACCGCGGGGCCATGCCCGCCACGCGGCGCAGGACGACCCGCTCGACGCCCGTCGCGTCGTCGCCGGTGCGGTACCAGGTGGCGGCGACGACGGGCGCGGGCTCGTCGGAGCCCGGTGGACGGGCGTCCGTCTGCTCGCCCGCGATGATGCCCGCGACGTGCGTGCCGTGGCCGGCCTCGTCCGTCAGCGCGTCGTCGTCGGTCGTGCCGGGCACGAAGCTGCGGTGCAGGTCGCCGTCGAGCGTGCCGTGCGTGCGGAAGTGCGCGTGCTCGCCGTCGATCCCCGAGTCGAGGACGGCCCACACGACGCCCTCGCCGGAGGCGTCGAACGAGCGCTGCGCCGCCGCGCACTTGGTCGTGACGACGGTGCGGTGGATGAGCACGTGCGTGCGGAAGTTCGGCCAGATCCGGTGCACCGCGCGGCGCGGCGCCCCCGGACGCACCGGCACGCCCTGCCGCGGGTCCCCACCGGCGGCCGCGGCCGCGCGCGCGTCCCGGGCCGCGTGCTCGTCCGCGTGCACCAGGTGCCGGATCTCGTCCGCGGTCAGCTCGACCGTCAGGTACAGGGTCGTGGTGCGCACCGGCCTGCCGGGCGCGACCTCCCCGAGCAGCGTGCGCGCGTCGTGCGCCGCCCCGGTGAGCCCGCCCGGGTGGAACGTGTTGAGCTCGATCGTCACGTCGAGGAGGTCGGCGGTGCCGGCCTCGGCCATGCGGTCGGCGAGCGGCCGGGCGAGGACCGAGTCGGCGACCAGGCCGGGGGAGGACCGCACCGTCGCGCGCACACCGGCCGGGACCGGCCCCGGCGCGCGGGTGACGTCCGACGGGTCCTCGCCCTCCGGCCCGGACGGCCACCTCATCGCGTCACGACCAGACCCGCGGCGGCGAGCTGCGCCTCGAGGCCGGCCAGCCGGCGGCGCAACGGCAGGTCGGCTGCGCCCGTCGCTGCAGCGCCGGCCTGCGGTGCGGACGGCGGCTGCGGTCCCGAGGGTGCGGAGGGCGCGGGTGCAGCGGCCGGGGCCGTGGACGCCTCGAGCAGGCCCGCCGCGACGAGCTGCTGCCGCAGCCGCTCGAGGGCGGCCTCGATCGCGAACCGTGCCGCGGCGGGCTCGTCGGCGCCCTGGTCCTGCCCCGGCCGGCCCTCGTCGTCGAGCGCGAGGGCGCGCACGGCGTCGGGCAGGCCCGCACCGGTGCGCGTGGCGTCGCCGAGGTCGAGCGGTGTCGCGGACCCGCGCAGGATCTCGAACAGCCGGTCCACGCGGGCGCCCGTGCGCAGCGCGAGCCCCGGCGTCCGGAAGTCCGGGTGGTGGGCGAGCACGAGGGCCGCCAGCCCGGCGACGTGCGGCGTCGCCATGGACGTGCCGTCCCACGCGGCGAAGCCGGCCGGGGGCACGGACGAGACCACCGCCACCCCGGGCCCGCACACGTCGACCTCCGGGCCGTGGCAGGAGAACCGGGCGGCGAAGTAGTCGTCCCCGTCCGTCCTGCCACCGGGCAGCACCTGCTGGGCGTGGTAGCTGTCCGCCGGGAACTCGTCGTGCCGCCCGATCGCGGCGACGGTGAGCACGTCCGGCGAGGACCCGGGGAACTGCACCGGCCCGCCGGAGTTGCCGGCTGCGACGATGCACGCGACGCCCTGCTCCCGGGCCTGCGCCAGCTTCTGCAGCAGGAGCTGGGAGGTCCCGCCGCTGCCCAGGCTCATGTTGACGACGTCGACCTGCTGCTCGATGCAGTAGTCGACGGCCTCCAGCAGGCTGCTGACGCGGCCGCCCGGGAAGATCCGCACGTGGTGGACCTCGGCACCCGGCGCGAAGCCGCGGATCCCGCTGCCGTCGTCGGCGCCCGCGACGATCCCGCCGCAGTGGGAGCCGTGGGCGATGACGTCGTCGGTCCACCCGGTGGGGTTGGCCGGCACGGTCGTGAGGTCGACGCCGCCGCGGACGGCGCCGAGGTCGCCGTGGGTCCGGGCCGCCGCACCGGAGTCCACGACGGCGACGCGGACGCCGCGGCCGTCGAGCTCCCGCGGCACCCGGTCGAGCCGCATCGCACGCTGCCCCCACCCGAGCAGCTGCTCGGCGGGGAAGCCGGGGAACGTCTCGGTCAGGGAGCGCAGGGTGACGGTGTTCGTCGCCCCCGCGACGAGCGCCGGCTCGTCCACCCACAGCGACCAGTGGTCGCGCTGCGGGTTGACGTACAGCGCGCGCAGCGTCGCGTCCGTCTCCCCGGCGAGGGACAGGGCGACGGTCCCGGTGCCGTCCGTGCGGCCCTGCGCGGGCACGCCGCTGCCGTACAGGTAGACGGCGGCACCGGTGACGGGTGCGCCGTCGGCGCCGCGCACCTGCAGCCGCCACTCGGTGGCGGTGCCGAAGGGCACGAACGCCGCCGGGTCGGTGGCCGCGGCCCCGGGCAGCGGCACGGGGCTGGGGTGCACGGGGACGTCCTCCTCGAGGACGATCTGCGGGTGCGTGGCCAGCTCGGCCGCGGTCGACGGCGGCATGGCGGCCACGACCACGGTGCGCAGGGTCGACGCGCCCGTCTGCTGCAGGACGAGGTCGCGGGGGACGAGCTCGGTCACGACGTCGACGGCCGGGTCGGTCCGCAGCTGCTCGACCACCCAGCCGAAGTCGAGCGGTCCCGCCCCCATCGGGGCGATCCCCTCGTCCTGGGCGACCAGGTACCTGCGGGGGCGTGTGCGCACCGGCGCGGCGTGGTCGGTGCCGCCGGTCCCGGACGCGGTGGGTTCGGACATCGTGGACTCCTCGTCGGGTCGTGCGTGGTCGCACGGGTGGTCGGGGTGTGGTGGGGACGTGGTGGTCGGGGGTCGGGGGTCGGGGGTCGTCGGGAGCTTCGGTCGGGTGGCCCGGTCGGGTGGTTCCGTCGGGTGGCCGCCGGCGGAGCGGACGCGCCGGGTCGCGCCGGTGGCCCGGGTCCGGGCGCCGGCCGCGGTGTGCCGCGGCCGGCACCCGCACCTCACACCGGCGGCGGTGGAGGTGGTGGGGGAGGACGTCGGGCAGGGGGTGTCCTGCTCGACGACGACGAGGCGCGCGAGCGCCGCCGCGAGCGCCTCGGCCTGGTCCGCGTGCATGGTCACGACCAGCCGCGCCGGTCCGGCGCGACCGGTCGTGACGGCGACCACGTCCACGTCCGGGTCCGCCGTCAGGAGCTCCTCGACCGCGCGCAGCACGGTCGGCTCACCCCCGACGAGGAACCGCTCGCGCGGGTCCGGCGGGCACACGCGGCACCGCCCTCAGGGCTCGGGGATCGTGGCGTCGGAGCGGCGGACCGCCTCGATCGCCGCGAGCACCGCCCGCGCCCCGTCGTACGGGTCCGCGGTGCGGCCCGCCCGGTGCTGGGCGACGGCGTCGCCGAGCACGGGCAGCACCGTCGCGAGCGCCGGGTGCGCCGGGGTCTGCTCCCGCAGGTACCCGTACAGCTCCGCGAGCACCGCGCCGGCCTCGTCGTGGGTCCGGGAGCGGACGGACGCGGCCGCGCTGCCCGGGCTCGCGTCCGCCGGGTGGAACGACGAGCCGACGCCGTGCCCGTCCCCGTCCGGTCGCGTGAACGTGATCATCGTCGCCGCCCCGTCTCAGACCGCGGCGCCGACGCCCACGGGCGGGACCACGGAGAACGGGAACAGCCGGAGCACCGGCGCGACCGCGTTGCCGACGTCCTCACCCGTCCGCGCGTCGCCGAACGCGCCCCCGATGGCCTTGCCCACGGTGCCCGCGAGCCCGGACAGCAGGTTGCCGAACAGCCCGGCCGGGACCAGGACCAGCTCCTCCTTCGCGCCCGCCTCCGTGCCGGGCACGGCCGACGCGGGCTGCAGCTCGCTCGGCAGGGCCTGGAACGGGATCCAGCTGAGGATCGGTGACACGGCGTTGCCGACGTCCTCACCGGTCCTCGCGTCGCCGAGGGCACCGCCGATGGCCTTACCCACCGTGCCCGCGAGCCCGGAGAGCAGGTTCCCGAAGAAGCCGGCGGGCAGCACGATCAGCCGCTCGTCCTCCGCGGTGGTGCCCTGCGGGCCGGTCGACTGCGGCACGACCTCGGGCGGGACCTCGGAGAACGGCACGAAGCGCGAGATCAGGGTCCCCGCGGTGTCGCCGATCGTCCGGCCCGTGCTGCCCCCGACCATGCCGCCCACGGTCTTGGCCAGACCGCCGAGCAGGTTGCCGAAGAAGCCGGCGGGGACCAGGACCATGTCCTCCTGCGGTGCGGCGGGCGCGTCGGGGCCGGCGCTCGCGGGCACGACGTCCGGCGGCACCACCTGGAAGGGCATCATCCCGCCGAGCACGCCGCCGGCGGCCTTGCCGATGGCCGACCCGGCCTGCTCGTTGCCGAACCACTTGCCCACGGTGCCGCCGAGCAGCCCGCCGCCGAGCCCGCCGAGGAGCCCGCCGAGGAAGCCCGCGGGCACGAGGACGACGTCCTCGTCGGTGCCCGCGGTGGGCGTGGGCCCTGTGGCCGACTGCGGCTGGACCCCCTGCGGGACGACGGCGAACGGGAGCCCGCCGACGGCGCGCTCGATGCCGCGCCTGATCTGGTCGGCCGCACCCCCGGCCGGCGCCGGCAGGGTGGGGGAGACGTAGCGGGAGACGAGGCCCTTGAGCGCGTCGCCCAGGAAGGACGCGGGGACCACCACGAGCGGGTCCGCACCCGTGGTGCCGCCACCTGCCGTGGTCGCCGGGGACGGGCGGGCCGCGCCGTGCCGCTCGTGCGTGCCGGTGGGACCTTCTTGCTGATCGTGCCTGCCATCGTGACTCCCTCGTCGCTGGTGCCGGCCCGGTGGGCCGCGCTGAGGTCCTCACTGTCGTGCGGGTCCACCGGGGTGTCGTGAGTGCCGGGTTACTCATCCGGGGCGGGTGAGAGGGCTGCGCGGGGCGGCGGTAGGTGAGGTGTACCCGCGGGGCGGGGGCGCAGGGCGGACGCCGGGCGGGGCGGGCCGGCGCACGGTGATCGCCCGCCGGAGGGCGGCGACGGGACGGGTTGCTTCCGTGCGGGACCGCGCCCTGTTAGCGTTCACAGGGATCCGGCCGCCGGCACCCGCTGTACGGTGGCGTGCAGGCCGCACGGTGACGGGAAGAGTCGAGGGTGACGCGCAAGACCACGAGCGAGCCGGTCGTCGCGCCCGCGGCCGTCCCGGAGCACCCGGCCCCGGCGGGGCGCCCGCCGGCGATGGGCGACGTCGCCCGGCTCGCGGGCGTGTCCCACCAGACGGTCTCGCGCGTGCTCAACGACCACCCGCACGTGCGCGCCGAGACCCGTGACCGCGTCCTGTCCGCGATCCAGCAGCTCGGCTACCGCCGCAACACCGTGGCCCGTGCGCTCGTGACGCGGCGCACCGGCGCGATCGGCGTCGTCACCGAGGACTCGCCGCTGTACGGGCCGACGATGACCCTCATCGCGCTCGAGAACGCCGCCCGCGGCCAGGGCATGTACGTGTCGGTCGCGACGGTGACCCGGTGGGACGTCGCCACGGTGCGCGCCTCGCTCGAGCACTACCTGGACCAGGGCGTCGACGGGGTCGTCGTCATCGCCTCGCACGACGAGGCCGTGCGTGCGGTGCGCTCGTTCCCCGCGCGCGTGCCCGTCGTGATGATCGGCCCCGCAGAGCTCGACGGCGACGTCCCGACCGTCGCGGTCAACCAGTACGCGGGCGCGCGGCTGGCGACGCGGCACCTGCTCGACCTCGGCCACACCGACGTGCTGCACGTGAGCGGGCCGTCCGTGTGGCTGGACGCCCGCTCGCGGGCGCGCGGGTGGCACGACACGATGCTGCAGGCGGGTCTGCACCCCCGCGACCCGGTGCCCGGCGACTGGACGGCGTCCACCGGCTTCCGCATCGGCAAGGAGCTGCTCGAGCGGGACCGGGCGGGCGCGGACCGCCTCCCGACGGCCGTCTTCGCCGCGAACGACCAGCTCGCGCTCGGGCTGCTGCACGCGTTCGCCGAGTCGGGCGTCCGCGTGCCGCACGACGTGTCGGTGGTCGGCTACGACGACGTCGAGGGCGCCGCGCACTTCTTCCCGCCGCTGACGACGGTGCGGCCCGACTTCGTCGAGCTGGGACGCCGGTGCCTGGACCAGCTCGTGGCGGCCATGGCGGGCGAGCCCGCGGAGCCCGTGCTCGTGCGTGCGTCGCTCACCGTGCGCGCGAGCAGCGGGCGCCCGCGCACCTGACGTCCGCACGCGGGGCAGGACGCGTGACCGGATCGTGACCGACGAGTCTTGACCGGCATGTTGTGAACGTTAACAATCGGCGGGTCGGACATCGCGGTCCGAACCGGCTCAAGGAGGAGTTCATGTCTCGTCCCGCGTCCCTGCGCACCCGCCTCGCCGCCCTCGTCGGCCTCGGCGCGGCGCTCGCCCTCGGTGCCTGCAGCAGCAGCGGTGGGGCCGACGCCGGCTCCGACGGCGGCTCGGGCGGCGACCTCATCCGCGTCGGCTTCTCGCAGCTCGGTGCCGAGAGCGGCTGGCGCACCGCCAACACGGAGTCCGTGAAGGCGAGCCTCACCGAGGAGAACGGCTTCGACCTCAACTTCGTCGACGCCCAGCAGAAGCAGGAGAACCAGATCAAGGCCCTGCGCGACTTCGTCGCCCAGGACGTCGACGTCATCGCGTTCTCCCCGGTCATCGAGACCGGCTGGGACGAGGTCCTGCAGGAGATCAAGGACTCCGGGATCCCCGTCGTCCTGGTCGACCGCACGGTCGAGACGTCGGTGGAGGACCCGTTCGTCACGTGGATCGGCGCCGACTTCGAGCAGGAGGGCCGCACCGCGGGCGAGTGGGTGGCGGAGAACGCCCCCGACGCCAAGGTCTTCGAGCTGCAGGGCACGCTCGGCTCCGGTGCGCAGGTCGACCGCGAGAAGGGGTTCAACGAGGTCGTCGGCGACCAGGTCATCGGCAGGGCGTCCGGCAACTTCACGCGCGCCGAGGGCCGCACGGCCGTCGAGGCGGCACTGCAGGCGTACCCGGAGATGGACCTGATCTTCACGCACAACGACGACATGGGCCTCGGCGCCATCGAGGCCATCGAGGCCGCGGGCAAGGTGCCCGGTCAGGACATCCAGATCGTGTCCGTGGACGGCGTGCGCGACGGCCTGCAGGCGCTCGTCGACAAGAAGTTCAACTTCGTCGTCGAGTGCAACCCGGTGTTCGGGGACCAGCTGGCCGAGCTCATCACCAAGGTCGCGAACGGCGAGGACGTGCCGGAGACGACGATCGTCGAGGACAAGTCCTTCGACCAGACGATCACGCAGGCCGAGGTCGACGCCCGCCCGTACTGACCGTCCGCGGGGCCGGCCGCACGTGCGGCCGGCCCCGTGCCGCGACCCTCCGTCCGAGGAGAGGACACCGATGTCCGACAGGAACGCGCAGGCGGACGACGCCGTCGTGCGGATGACCGGGATCACGATCACGTTCCCCGGGGTCAAGGCGCTCGACGGCGTCGACCTCGTGCTGCGCCGCGGCGAGGTGCACGCCCTCATGGGCGAGAACGGCGCCGGCAAGTCCACGCTCATCAAGGCGCTCACCGGCGTCTACCGCGTCGACTCCGGGGGCATCGCCGTGGACGGGCAGGAGCTGCGCTTCGACGACCCGAGCCAGGCGCAGGCGGCGGGCATCAGCACCGTCTACCAGGAGGTCAACCTCTGCACCAACCTCACCGTGGCCGAGAACGTCATGCTCGGCCACGAGGTGCGGCGCGGCCCGTTCGTCGACTGGCACGCGACGCGTCGCGAGGCGCGGCGCTACCTGCAGCGCCTGAACCTCGACATCGACCCGCGCTCGCCGCTCGCGGCGCACAGCATCGCGGTGCAGCAGCTGTGCGCGATCGCGCGGGCGCTCGTCGTCGACGCGAAGGTCCTCATCCTCGACGAGCCGACCTCGAGCCTCGACAAGGCGGAGGTCGCCGAGCTGTTCCGCGTCGTGCGGACCCTGCGCGACGCGGGCGTGGCCATCCTGTTCGTCTCGCACTTCCTCGAGCAGGTCTACGCCCTCTCCGACCGCATGACGGTGCTGCGCAACGGCCGGTTCGTCGGCGAGTTCCGCACCGCCGAGCTGTCCCGGCGCGACCTGATCTCCCACATGGTGGGCCGCTCGGGGAGGCGCTGGCGGGGATCGAGGAGCAGGCGAGGACCGCGGTGACGACGCACTCCTCGCGCGAGACGCCGCTGCTGACGGGCGTGGGGCTGGGCAAGGACGGCTCCGTCGAGCCGTTCGACCTCGACCTGTACCCGGGCGAGATCGTCGGGTTCGCCGGTCTGCTCGGATCCGGGCGCACGGAGGCGGCGCGCCTGCTGACCGGTGCCGACCGTCCCGACCACGGACACCTGTCGCTGCAGGGCACCCCCGTGCGCCTGCCGACCCCGCTCGCGGCGCTGCGCCGCGGCATCGCGCTGTCGACCGAGGACCGCAAGAAGGAGGGGTCATCGGCGACCTCACGGTCCGCGAGAACATCGCGCTCGCGCTGCAGGCCAGCCGCGGCACGTGGCGACGCATCCCGCGCCGCGAGCTCGACGAGCTCGTGCAGAAGTACGTGGTCGCCCTCAACATCAACCCGCCGAACCCCAACGCGCTCCTGCGCAACCTGTCCGGCGGCAACCAGCAGAAGGTCCTGCTGGCCCGGTGGCTCGCGACCGCACCGCGGCTGCTCGTGCTGGACGAGCCGACGCGCGGCATCGACATCGGCGCCAAGACGGAGATCCAGCGGCTGGTCACCGAGCTGGCCGCGGACGGCATGTCCGTCGTCTTCATCTCCTCCGAGCTGGAGGAGGTGCTGCGGCTCAGCCAGCGCGTCGTCGTCATGCGCGACCGGCAGAAGATCGCCGAGGTCACGAACGGCGACGACGTCACGACCGAGACCGTCCTCGAGACCATCGCGAGCAGCGGGGTGCACGCATGACCACGTCCACGGCCCACGTGCCCGGCGGCCGCGCCGGGACGATCTGGCGCGAGGTGACGCAGCACGGGCTGCTGTGGCCGAGCGTCGCGCTCGTCGTCCTGCTGCTCGCGTGCGGCGTCAAGAGCCCCGGCTTCCTCGACGTCACGCTGCGCGACGACCACCTGTACGGCCAGCTCGTCGACCTGCTGCGCAACAGCGCGACGCCGCTGCTGCTGGCGCTCGGCATGTGCCTGGTCATCGCGACGGGCGGCATCGACCTGTCCGTCGGCGCGGTGATGGCGATGTCGCTGGCCGTGTCGCTGACCTACCTCGACGGCGCCGCCGACCCCAGCAGCCCGGTGACCGTCGCGACCGCCCTCGCGCTCGGGCTCGGGCTCGGTGCCGTCGCCGGCGCGTTCAACGGCTTCATGGTCGCGGCGCTGGGGATCCAGCCCTTCATCGCCACCATGATCCTCATGGTGGCCGGGCGGGGCGTCGCGATGCTCATCACGGAGGGGCAGATCACCACGGTCACCAGCCCGCCGTTCAAGTCGCTCGGCTCCGGGTTCGTGCTCGGCGTCCCGACGCCCGTCGTCATCGCCGTCGCGGTGTTCGTCCTCGTGACCCTCGCCGTGCGGCGCACCGCGCTCGGGATGTTCCTCGAGTCGATCGGCATCAACCGCGAGGCCAGCCGCCTCGCGGGCGTCAAGGCTCGGTCGACGACCTGGACCGTGTACGTGATCGCCGGCCTGCTCGCCGGGCTCGCGGGCATCGTCTACGGCGCACCCACGATGGCGGCGGACGCCAACAACATCGGCCTGCTGCGCGAGCTCGACGCGATCATGGTCGTCGTCCTCGGCGGCACGCGGCTCGACGGCGGCCGGTTCCACCTCGGCGGGCTCGTCGTCGGCGCCCTGCTGCTGTCCGCGCTCGAGCGCGCGGTGATCATCTTCGAGCTGCCGAGCCAGACCACGCCGCTGTTCAAGGCGGTCGTGCTCATCGCGGTCTGCGTGGCGGCGTCCCCCTACCTGCGCGGCCGGCTGAGGACACCCCGTCCCGGCGCCCGCGGCGCGCAGCGACCCGTGGAGGTGGCGGCATGAGCACCGACCAGCTGACCCGCCCGGCCCCGCGGGGCACGGGTCCGCGCGCGTCCGTCGACCGCGTGCGCGGCTACCTCGGCCGCGTCGACCGCCGCTTCCTGCCCGTGCTCGGCACGGTCCTGACGCTGCTGATCATGCTGGGCGTCGGGCAGAGCCGGTACAGCACCGACCGGGCGTCGTTCCTCAGCATGAAGCTGCTGTCGAACCTGCTCATCGACAACTCGTACCTGCTGGTGCTCGCGGTCGGGATGACGTTCGTCATCCTCGCCGGCGGCATCGACCTGTCCGTCGGCGCGGTCGTCGCGCTCGTCGGCCTGGCGACCGCGAAGCTCTTCACCGCCGGGCTGCCGCTGCCGGCCGTGCTGGTGGTCGGCGTGCTCATCGGCACCTCCTGCGGCCTGCTCATCGGCGTCATGGTGCAGGTGTTCGACATCCAACCCTTCATCGCCTCGCTCGCCGTGATGTTCCTGGCCCGCGGCCTCGCGAACGTCGTCAGCACCAACTCCCTCGCGATCGACGACCCCGGTTTCTCCGCGCTCGCGTCCTGGAGCCTGAAGTTCGGCGAGGGACGCGGCCTCTGGCGCATCAACGCCAGCATCCTCATCGCCCTCGCCGTGCTGCTCGTGGCCGTCTACCTGCTCCACTACACCCGCTTCGGGCGCACCGTGTACGGGCTGGGGGCGGGCGACCGCGGCGCCGCCGTGACGCTCATGGGCCTCAAGCCGGCGCGCACGCGCGTGTGGGTCTACGTCATCAGCGGCACGTGCGCCGGCATCGCCGGGATCCTCTTCGCGCTCTACACGAAGTCCGGGTTCAACCTCACGGGCATCGGCATGGAGCTCGACGCGATCGCCGCCGTCGTCATCGGCGGGACGCTGCTGTCCGGCGGTGTCGGGTTCGTGCTCGGCACCGGGGCGGGCGTGCTCGTGTACGGGCTCATCCAGGTGCTCATCGCGCGCGAGGGCCTCGACTCCTGGTGGACGCGCGTGTTCATCGGCGGCGTGCTGCTCGCGTTCGTCGTGCTGCAGCGCGTGATCGCGGTCCGGCGCCGCTGAGCGGGGGCCGCCGCAGCGCTCGGGCGCGGCCCCCACGTGGCCGGGTTCGAGCCCGGTCGGGGCACGACCCGTGGCCGGGTCGACGCGGCCTGACGCGCCGGCCCGGCGGTCGTCACGACCGGGACGGGCCGCCCGCCCCCGCGGCGGAGCCGAGCTTGTCCGGGTTGCGCACGAGGTAGACGCCGGTGACACGCCCGTGCACGTCGACGCCGAGGGCGACCGTGAGCTCCAGCCGCGCGCCGGCGTGGACGAGCACGCCCGGACCGCCGTTCACCGTGCCCAGCTCCACGCGCAGGCCCGCCTCGGCGCCGGCCGCGACGCCCAGGACGAAGCGGGCCACGTCGTCGGCGCCGTGCACGGGGCGGCGCGCGGCCGAGACCTTGCCGCCGCCGTCGGAGACGAGCACGACGTCGGGAGCGAGCAGACCGACCAGCCGCTGCGCGTCGCCGGCGGCCACCGCGGCGACGAACGCCTCCAGCACGGCCGCGTCCTCGGCGGGCCGCGGGGGACCGCCGGCCGCGGCCCGGACGCGGGCGCGGGCCCGGTGCACGAGCTGGCGCACCGCCTCCTCGCTGCGGTCCAGCGCCCGCGCCACGGTGGCGTACGGCAGCTCCAGCACGTCGCGCAGCACGAGCGCCGCACGCTGCTCCGGCGGGACGTCCTGCAGCAGCACCGACAGCGCGTACGTCAGCTGCTCGCGCACGAGCAGCCGGCGCAGCGGGTCGTCCGCGACGACGGGCTCGGGCAGCCAGGGACCCGGGTACTCCTCGCGCCGGCGGGCCCGGGAGCGCACCGCGTTCAGCGCGGTACGGGTGGCCATGGTCGCGAGGTAGGCGCGGGGGTCGTGCACCGTCGCGGGGTCCACCTCCCGCCAGCGCAGGTAGGTGTCCTGCGCGACGTCCTCCGCGTCCGCGCGCGTTCCGAGCACCTGGTAGGCGACGGCGACGACCGTCGCACGGTGCGCGGCGAACAGCGCGTCGCCGTCGGTCGGGGCGCTCACGCGTCCGCCGCGACGGACGGGCCGGGTGCCGACGCGCCGGGCACCGCCGGGCCGGGCACCGGGGTGCGGTAGCGCCCGGGCCGGCGGGCCTCGGCGGCGAGCCACGAGACGGTCGCGCGGCAGATGCCCTCCTTCACCCAGCCCGCGGGCCGGCCGCGGACCGCCCAGGGCCGGGGGGCGTCGTCGCGTCCCACGAACCGCACGTGCCCGTGCCCCGCACCGAGGTCGAGGCACAGCGCGGCGAAGCCGACGTCCAGCGGTCGCGGCGGCACGCCCGCGACCCGTGCGAGGACGGTGTCGGCTGCGTGCGCGCCGAGCGGGATCGCGGCCGCGCAGGACATGCGCAGGTGCGCGCCGCGGGGGCTGTCGACCACGACGGCGTCGCCGGCGCCCACGAGGTGGTCGTGGCCCGGGACGGTGAGCGTCTCGTCGACGAGGAGGCGGCCGTCGGGCGCGACGGGCAGCCCGCTGTCCGCCGCCAGGCCCGGCACGGTGAACCCGACGGTCCACACGGTGACGGGCGAGGCGGCGCGCGTGCGGCCGTCGACGGCCGTGACCGCACCCGTGGTGGGGTCGACGGTGCCGGCGACGACGTCCACGCGCAGCCGCGCGAGCCGACGCGCGACCGCCGGCTCACCGGCGGGCGGGCCGGCCGGGTCGACGACGGTCACGGACAGGTCCGGCCGGGCCACGGCGACGGCGCACGCCACCTCCAGACCCGTCGGGCCGGCGCCCGCGACCGTGACGGCCTCGCCGGGGGCCAGGTCCGCGATCGCCGCGCGGGTGCGTTCCGCGCCCGCCGTGTCCGTGACCGAGTGCAGGGCGCCGGCGCGCGCGCCGCTGCCGACCGCGAGCACGGCGTGGTCGTACGGCACGCGAGCGCCGTCGTCGAGCAGCACGTGGCGCGTCGCGGTGTCGAGCCGCACGGCCCGCGCCGTGACGCGCCGCACGCGCGGGTGCAGCACGTCCGCCCAGTCCCGGCCCGCGGACGCGCGCGCACCCGCGGCGACGGCGTGCAGCCGGATCCGCTCGGTGAACCGCGGCGCCGGGTCGACGAGCACGACGTCGACCGGCGCCGGCACGCCGACGCCACCGGACCGCCGGGCGAGCAACCGGTTGGCCGCCATCACCCCGGCGTACCCGCCCCCGACCACCACGACACGCACCGTTCCCGACATACGTCCTCCCTCGACTCGTCCCGACACGAGGGGGACACCGGCCGGCCCCGCGCGTGACGGACCGGCGGTGTGCCGTCGCTCACACCCGCGCCGGGCGGCGACCGGCACCGTGTCCGGGAGCGGGTGCTGGTGCGGTCAGATCACGCCGAGGGCGACGATCGCGTCCGCGACGCGCAGGAAGCCGGCGATGTTGGCGCCGAGCACGTAGTTGCCCGGCGCGCCGTACTCCTCGGCGGTCGCGGCGCAGCGGTCGTGGATGCCGACCATGATCTCGGTCAGGCGCTCCTCGGCGTGCTCGAACGTCCACGAGTCGCGGGACGCGTTCTGCTGCATCTCCAGCGCGGAGGTGGCCACCCCGCCCGCGTTGGCCGCCTTGCCGGGGCCGAACAGCACGCCGGCCTCCTGCAGCAGCGCGACCGCCTCGGGGGACGTCGGCATGTTCGCCCCCTCGGCGACCGCGACGACGCCGTTGCGCAGCAGCGTCTTCGCGTCCTGCTCGAGCAGCTCGTTCTGCGTCGCGCACGGCAGCGCCACGTCCACGGGCACGTCCCAGACGCTGCCGTCGGTGACGAGGCGCGCACCGGGACGCTCGGCGACGTAGTCGGCGGCGCGCCCGCGGCGCACCTCCTTGACGTCCTTGAGCAGGGCGAGGTCGACGCCCGCCTCGTCGACGACGTAGCCGGAGGAGTCGGAGAACGTCACGACCTGGGCGCCGAGCTGCTGCGCCTTCTCGATGGCGTGCACGGCGACGTTGCCGCCGCCGGAGACGGACACCCGCAGGCCCTCGAGGTCGCGGCCGGCGGTGCGCAGCATCTCCTGCGTGAAGAGCACCGTGCCGTACCCGGTGGCCTCGGTGCGCACGAGCGACCCGCCCCAGGCGACGCCCTTGCCCGTGAGCACGCCCGACTCGTAGCGGTTGGTGATGCGCTTGTACTGCCCGAACAGGTAGCCGATCTCGCGGCCGCCGACACCGATGTCGCCCGCGGGCACGTCGGTGTGCTCCCCGAGGTGGCGGTACAGCTCGGTCATGAAGGACTGGCAGAACCGCATGACCTCGCCGTCGGAGCGGCCGCGCGGGTCGAAGTCCGAGCCGCCCTTGCCGCCGCCGATGGGCATGCCGGTCAGCGCGTTCTTGAAGATCTGCTCGAAGCCCAGGAACTTGACGATCCCGAGGTAGACCGACGGGTGGAACCGCAGGCCGCCCTTGTACGGCCCGAGGGCCGAGTTGTACTCGACGCGGAACCCGCGGTTGATCTGCACGCGGCCGGCGTCGTCGACCCACGGCACGCGGAAGATGACCTGACGCTCCGGCTCGCACAGCCGCTCCAGCACGGCGGCGTCGGCGTACCGCGGGTGCTTGCGCACGACGGGGCCGAGGGTGTCGAAGACCTCGCGCACCGCCTGGTGGAACTCGACCTCACCCGGGTTGCGCCGGAGCACCTGCTCGAACACCGGCACCAACGACTGGTCCACACGTCCTCCACACTGCTGCCCCTCGCGGCGGCGCCGCCGAACCGCGGCATTGCACCACGCCGTCGGGCTGTGGCGCGCATTCGGTTCATTGACCGAAACGCCGTGCGTCCCGCCGGGCGGCTCCGGGACCGCGCCGTCCGCCGGGGCGGACGGGCCGCTGACCTGCGCGGACGGCGCACCCGTCCGGTTGCGGAACGGGCCCGGTGGGCTTCACTGGCGGCATGCGACGGACGACGGCGCTGGTGAGCGCGGTGCTGGTGGTGCTGACGGCGGGGTGCGGGGTGACGGTACCCACCGACCCGGAGGGCACGCTCGAGCGGGTGCGGGGCGGGCAGCTGCGCGTGGGCGTGACGGTGCGCGAGCCGTGGACCAGCCTCCCCGACGGTGACGACGCGCCGCCCGAGGGCCGCGAGGTGGACCTGGTCGTCGCGTTCGCCGAGCACCTCGACGCGGAGGTGGAGTGGCAGGTCGGCAGCGAGGAGCAGCTCGTCGCGGCCCTCGAGGAGGGGGACGTCGAGATGCTCGTCGGCGGCCTCACCGCGTCCTCGCCGTGGTCCTCCCGCGTCGCCCTGACCCGTCCCTACGTGACGGTGCCCGACGAGCACGGGGACGAGGAGAACCACGTCATGGCGACGCGCGCCGGGGAGAACGCGTTCCTCGTCGAGCTCGAGCGCTTCCTCGTCGCGCAGGACGTCCAGCAGGACGTGGGGGGCCTGCCGTGACCCGCCGGTTCGGCAGTACCGAGCTGCCCGCCGAGCAGGAGCAGGCGCTGCGCCGTGCCGTGCGCCTGGCGTGGCTGACGATCGGGTTCCTGGTCACGGCGATCGTCCTCATGTACCTCGTCATGGGCAGCTCGCAGGCCATGCGCACCGCGTGGGCGGAGGACCTGCTGTCCCTCATCCCGCCCACCGCGTTCCTCGTCGCGACGCACGTGACCCGACGTCGGCCCAGCCCGCGCCACCCGTACGGGTACCACCGCTCCGTGGGGGTCGGGCACCTCGTCGCCGGTACCGCGCTGCTGACGATGGGTGCGCTGCTGGTGTGGGAGTCGGCGAGCTCGCTGCTCGCGCAGGAGCACCCGCCGGTCGGCGTCCTCGTCGTGCTCGACCAGCCGGTGTGGTCGGGGTGGCTGATGATCGCGGTGCTCGCGTACACGGCGGTGCCGCCCGTGCTGCTCGGGCGCGCCAAGCTGCCGCTGGCGCGCACCCTGCACGACCGCGTGCTCTACGCGGACGCCGACATGAACCGCGCCGACTGGCTCACCGCGGTCGCCGGCATCGTCGGCGTCCTCGGGATCGGCGTCGGCCTGTGGTGGGCGGACGCGACGGCGGCGCTGGTGATCTCCTTCTCGATCCTCAAGGACGGCGTGAGCAACGTCCGGACCGCGACGGTGGCGCTCATGGACGCGCGCGCGACCACGGTCGACGGGGACGAGGTGCACCCGCTCGTCGCGCAGGTCGACGCCCACCTCGCCGGGGTGCCGTGGGTCGCCGACGGGCGGGTGCGCCTGCGCGACGAGGGGCACGTCTTCCACGCCGAGTGCTTCGTGGTGCCCCGCGCCGGGCACGCACCGACCCTCGAGGACCTGACGGCCCTCGTGCGCGACGTGAGCGACCTGGACTGGAAGCTCCAGGACGTCGTGGTCGCCCCGGTGCCCGTCCTGCCCGAGGAGCTGGAGAGCCGGACGGCGACCGGCGGGGACGACCGCAGCACGCGTCACGACGCGGCGTGAGCCCGGCCGCGACGCCGTCGCGACGCGGTCAGCGGGTCGTGCGCAGCTCGGCCGCGAGCGGGCACCGGAACGGGTCCGCCGCCGCCAGCCCCACCTCGTTGAGGTGACGCACGACGATCCGGTAGGACTCCGCCAGGCCGGTCTCGGTGTACGGGATCCCGCGCTCGGCGCAGAAGCGCCGCACCAGGGGGCGCACCCGCCGCAGCGACGGGCTCGGCATGCTCGGGAACAGGTGGTGCTCCACCTGGTGGTTCAGGCCGCCCATGAGCAGGTCGACCCACCGGCCCCCGGTGATGTCGCGGCTCTGCAGCACCTGGCGCCGCAGGAAGTCGACCGGGGCCGAGGCGGGCAGCACGGGCATGCCCTTGTGGTTCGGCGCGAAGCACGCCCCCATGTACACCCCGAAGACGCCGAGCTGGACGGCCAGGAACGCCACGCCCATGCCGAACGGCAGCAGCCAGAACACGAGCGCCAGGTAGCCCGCCAGCCGGGCGGTCACGAACGCGATCTCGACCGGGCGCCGCTTGACCGGTCCGCGGCCGAGGAGGGTGCGCACGCCCGACACGTGCAGGTTCAGGCCCTCCAGGAGCAGGAGCGGGAAGAAGAACCACCCCTGCCGCCGCGCGAACCAGCCGACCACCCCGGTGCGCGGCCGCTCGAGGTTCGCGGTGGTGTAGACGAGGACCCCGGCGCGGATGTCCGGGTCCGCCCCGACCGTGTTGGGCTTCGCGTGGTGCCTGCTGTGCTTGTGGTTCCACCACCCGTAGCTCATGCCCGCGTACAGGGTCGCGATGACCAGCGCGGCCCACTCGTTCCACCGCCCGGACCGGAAGATCTGGCGGTGGGCCGCGTCGTGCCCCAGGAACATGACCTGGCCGAGCACCACCGCGAGCACCGCGGCCACCGCGAGCTGCCACCGCGTGGGGCCGAGCAGCACGAAGGCCGTCACCACGCCCGCGAGCAGGAGGGTCAGCACCGCGAAGCGCGTCCAGTAGTACCCGAGACGCCGGCGCAGGAGCCCCGCCTCCTGGACCGCGCGCATCAGCTCGGTGAAGTCGCTGACGTGGCGGTCGCGTGCCGGGCGGGCACGCCCCTGCCCCGAGGGCGAGACCACGCCCCCGACGTCGTCCGTGGTGCGCGTCATGGGTCACCTCTGGTCGCCGAAGGTCCGTCGCGTCGGACGGTCGCGCCGCGCCGCCCGCGACCAGACCAGCACACCGCGGCCGCCCGCGCGCGCCGGCGCCCGGGCCGGCCCTGGTCCGCGACGTGCGGGCGCGCCGTTCGACGAGCGGGACCACGGGCCGGGTGCGAGCCTGGAGACGCTTCGACGAGACCGTCCGGAAGGCGGCGGCGTCCCCGTCCGCACCACCCCGGGAGCCCTGCGCCATGTCTCTCGCCCCCGTCTCCGCCCCCGCCGCCCGCACCGCACCCGGTGCCGACGCCGCCGCGCCCACGCTGCGCACGGTCGGGGTGGAGGAGGAGCTCCTCCTCGTCGACCCGCGCACCGGACGCACCGTGCCGGGCGGCCCGGCCGTCACCCGGTGGGCGGCGCCCGCCGGGTCCGACGCGCCCGGCCCGGTCGCCGGCGTCGTGGTCCCGCTCGAGAGCGAGCTGCAGCAGGAGCAGGTCGAGACCGCCACCCCGCCGCGCACCGCCATGGCCGACGTGGCCGAGGACCTGCGCCGGCTGCGGCGGGCCGCCGACGCGGCCGCCCGGTCCGTCGGGGCCCGCGCCGCCGCCCTCGCGACGTTCCCGCTGCCCGTCGCGCCCGTCCTCACGCCCGACCCGCGCTACGAGGCGATCGCGGCGCACGTGGGGCTGACCTGTGCCGAGCAGCTGACGTGCGGGTGCCACGTGCACGTCGCGGTCTCCTGCGACGAGGAGGGCGTGGCGGTGCTCGACCGCATCCGGCCCTGGCTGCCGGTCCTGACGGTCGTCGCCACGAACTCACCCTTCTGGCAGGGCGCCGACACCGGGTACGCGGGCTACCGGACGCAGGCGTGGAACCGCTGGCCGGGGACGGGCCCGGCGGACCCGTTCGGCTCCGCCGCGGCCTACCACGCCGTGGTCGCGGAGCTCATCGCCACGGGCACCGTCCTCGACGAGGCGATGGTCTACTTCGACGCCCGCCTCTCGGCGCACTACCCGACGGTCGAGATCCGGGTGCCCGACGTGTGCCTGGACGTCGCGGACACCGTCCTCGTCGCGGCGCTCGCGCGGGCGCTCGTCGACACCGCCGCCGACCGGTGGCGCGCCGGCGAGCCGGTCCCCGCCGACCCGACGTGCGTCCTGCGGATGGCGGCGTGGCGCGCGAGCCGGTCGGGGACCGCGGACGACCTCGTGGACCCCGCGACCCACCGGCTGCGACCCGCGCCCGACGTGCTGGCGGCGCTGCTGGACCACACACGCGACGCGCTCGCGGCGGCGGGTGACCTCGCCGTCGTCGAGCAGGGGCTCGACCGCGTCCTGACCCGCGGGACGGGCGCACGGTGGCAGCGCGGCGTGGCGCAGGCGACGGGCCGCCTCGAGGACGTCGTCGCCGCTGCCGCCGAGCGGACCGTCGCGTGAGCACTGCCGCCCAGGGCGACGGCGGCGTCGCCCTCGAGGACCTGCACGCCTACGTCGCGGAGCACCTGGACGACCTCGTGCACCACCTCGTCGGCTGGGTCCGGCTGCGCTCCGTCGCGGGGATGCCGGAGCACCAGCCCGACCTGCAGCGGTCGGCGAACTGGCTGGCCGGGGTCCTGCGGGACACCGGTTTCCCCCGCGTCCAGGTGTGGGAGGTCGAGGGCGGGGCCCCCGCGGTGTACGCCGAGTGGTGCGCGGCGCCGGACGCCCCGACCGTCCTCGTGTACAGCCACCACGACGTGCGGGCCGCCAGGGACGACTCGTGGGGCCAGGTGCCCCCGTTCGAGCCCGCGCTGCGCGACGGCCGGCTGTGGGGCCGCGGCACCTCCGACGCCAAGGGTCAGGTGCTCTGCCACGTGTGGGGCGTGCGCGCCCACCTGGCGGTGACGGGCCGCACCGCTCCGGCGGTCAACCTCAAGGTCCTCGTCGAGGGGGAGGAGGAGGCGGGCTCCGAGCACCTGGCCGGGCTGCTCGAGGAGCACCCCGAGGCGACCCGGGCCGACGTGGTGATGCTCTCGGACACCCTGCTGTGGCGCGCGGACGCCCCCGCCGCGTGCGTCGGCCTGCGCGGGCTCGTGACGGCGACACTCGAGGCGACGGGGCCGGGACGGGACGTGCACAGCGGCGCCGTCTCCGGTGTCGCACCCAACCCGGTGCACGCCGTCGCGCAGCTGGTCGCCGGCCTGCACGACGAGGACGGGCGCGTCACCCTGCCCGGCTTCCACGACGACGTCGCCCTCCCGTCGGACGACGAGCGCGCCGCGATCGCGCGCCTGCCCTACAGCGACGAGGACTGGCTCGAGCGCTCGGAGACGACGAGCGTCGGGGGAGAGGCGGGCTGGGCGCCGCTCGAGCGGCTGTGGCTGCGCCCCGCCGCCGAGGTGCTCGTCCTCACGGCCGGGGACGTGCAGGGCCCCGCGCGGGGCGCCGTCCCCTCGGTCGTCACCGCGTCCATCAGCATCCGCACCGTGCCCGACCAGCGCGTCGAGCGCGTCGCCGACCAGCTGCGGACGTGGGTCGCGGACCGGATGGGCGACGGAGTGCGCTACGAGCTCTCGGTCCCCGTCGAGAGCGGCCAGGAGCCCTACCGCACACCGGACGACCTGCCCGCGCTCGCGGTGCTGCGGGCGGCGATGGCGGACGGCTTCCGCGCCGACGAGGTCGGGACCATGCGCAACGCGGGCGGCTCGCCGGCCTCGCTGCTGCACGGCACGACCGGCGCGCCGGTCGTCTTCTTCGGCACGGGCCTGCCCGAGGACCACTGGCACGACAGCGACGAGAGCGTCCGCGTCGACATGCTGCACGCGGGGACCGCGACCCTCGCGTCGTTCGGGCAGCGGCTCGCCGCGGCCGCCGGTCCGGGCACGTCCTGACCTCGTGCCGCCACGGGGTCAGCCCGCGGGGACCTGCGCCCAGACGTGCTTCGTCGTCCGGGTCGTGTACCAGCCGACCTCGTCGGCGAGCCGGCGGGCGATGAGCAGGCCGAAGCCGCCGTCGCCGGGGGCGCGCGCCCCCGACTCCACCGGCGCCGTCCCCGCGTCGTGGTCGGCGACGTCCAGCAGGTAGCGCCGCCCGTCGGTGCGCAGCTCGACGACCGTCGGGGCCCGCCCGTGGCGCAGCGCGTTGGTGGCGAGCTCGGACACCAGCAGCGTGACCTGGTCCGCGGTCCGGCGCGCGGCACGGTCCGCCGACGCGTGCGCGGACACGGCCTCGCGCACCGCGTGGCGCAGCCCGGCGAGGCCCGAGACGTCGTCGACCTGCCAGCGGCCGAGCAGGCGCAGCCCGCGAGGCGGGCGCCGCGACGGCAGCGCCCTGTCCCGCGCGGGGCGGCGGTCGGCGACCGGGCTCACGACGCGCCCCCCGCGTCCGCGTCGGCCTCGTCGGCGAGGTCTGCCGGCAGGCGCCGCGGTCCGGCCGCGTCCGGCCGCGGGGCGTCCTCCGGGTACGCGCGCACCGCGAGCAGCGCCACGTCGTCCTCGCTGCCCGAGGCGAGGTCGGCGATGAGCCGGTCGCACAGCTCCTCGAGGGGCAGGTGCGCGAGCCGCTCGGCGGCCTCGCGCAGGCGCTCGACGCCCACGGTGAGCCGTTCCCCGCGCCGCTCGACGAGGCCGTCGGTGTACAGCACGACCGTCGAGCCCGGGTGCAGCAGGGCGGTGTGGTCGTGGCGCTCGACGTGCGCGCGCAGGCCCAGCAGCAGGTCCGCGGGCCGGGTGAGCAGCTCGGCACGTCCGTCGGGGTGCAGCAGCAACGGCGGCAGGTGCCCGGCGTTCGACCACCGCAGCCGGCGCAGCCCCCGCGCCGCGAGGTCCGCCGGCTGCTCCACCTTCGCGAGGATGCCCGTGCTGATCGCCCCCACCGCGAGGTCCTGGATCGCCCAGTCCAACGAGGACAGGATCTGCGCGGGGGCCTGCACGACGGCGTGCGCACCGCCGCGCAGCACGTTGCGCAGCTGCGCCATCGACACCGCCGCCCGCAGGTCGTGCCCGGTGACGTCGCCGATGACCAGGCACGTGCTGCCGTCGCGCACGAGGAACGCGTCGTACCAGTCCCCGCCGATCTGCGTCGCGGCGACCGCCGGCACGTACCGCGCCGCCAGGTGCAGGTGGTCCGGCTCCGGCAGCTCCGTGAGGAGGCTGCGCTGCAGCTCCTCCGCGAGGTCGCGGCGCGCGGCGTGCAGGTGCGCGTTGTCCAGCGCGAGGCCGATCTGCGCCATCACCTCGCGCAGCGCGGTGAGGTCGGCGTCCGTGAAGCCGCCGCGTGCCGCCGTGCGGCCCAGCGTCAGCAGCCCGCGCGTGTGCCCGCGGCCGCGCAGGGGCATGACGACGATCGCCTCGGGCGCGAGCCGGGTCAGCAGGTCGTGCGCGGGCCCCTCCTGGACGAGGTCCCCCGGCCCGGGCAGGCCGGTCCGCAGGGCGTGCGAGCCGCCCGCGAGCACCTGCGCCACCAGCGAGCTGCGCGTGAGCGCCGGGACCCGCACGGCCCGGTACCGGTCGAGCACGGGCTGCAGCCACGGGTCGGCGTGCATCGCCGCGACGTCCCGCAGGCGCGACTGCCACCCGCCGTGCCCCTCGTCCAGCAGGCTCGCGATCGCGAAGTCCGCGACGGCCGGCACGAGGTGGGGGAGGACCGCCTCCAGGGCCCGGACCGGGTCGAGCACCTCGACCAGCTCGGTCGCGACCGACGCCAGCAGCTCCGAGCGCTCCCGTGCGCGCTGGGCCGTGTCCAGGGAGCGCCGCCGCTCGGTGACGTCCGTGAAGTAGACCGCCACGCCGCCGCGTTCGGGCACCGCCCGCACCTCGTACCACCCGTCCAGGGGCGCGGGGTAGTACGCGTCGAAGACGACGGGCTCGCCCGTGCGCACGACGCTGCGGTAGCTCTCCTCGAACCGGGTGCCCACCGCGGCGGGGAACAGCTCCCACACGACGCCGCCCAGCAGCTGCTCGCGCGGGCTGCCGAGGATCCGCTCGGCCTCGGCGTTGACGTAGCCGAACCGCCACTGCGGGTCCAGCCAGTAGTAGCCGACGGTCATGTCCTCCAGGACGCGGTGCACCCGCTCCTCGCCCGCCCGCAGCGCGGTGGTGTCGGTCGTGACGCCGACGACCTGCCCGGCCGTGCCGTCGGGCCCGGCCAGCGCCCGACCGCGCGCCGTCAGCCACCGCCGGGTCCCGTCCGGGCGCAGCACCCGGAACTCCGCCTCGTACACGCCGCACGTGGCGACGGCCTCGTCGAGCGCCCGCATCACGGGTGCGACGTCGTCCGGGTGCAGGCGTGCGGTGAAGGCCTCGATCGTCCCGCCGAACGTCGACCCGTCGTACCCGAACGCCTCGAGCAGGGCGTCGTCCCACTCCAGCGCGCCGGAGGACAGGTCCCAGCGGAACGTCCCGAGCCCGGCGGCCCGCGCGGCGGACTCGAGCAGCGCCCGCCGGGGCTCGGCGTCCACGGGCACGCCGTCGCCTCGCGGCGCGGGCGCCGCCTCCGGCGCGTCGTCCGCACCGGCGACCGGGTCCTGCATGTGCCTGTCTCCTCCACCGGACGTGTGCTCGTGGACGCCGACCGGCGCCCGGGACGCGCGCACCGGTGCTCCACCGGGCACGCGGCCGCCGCACATCATCCCCCGTCGCGGGACCTGCGCGCGCGCACGGACGGGTGGCGCGTCCCGCCCGGGGCCCGGTCGACCGCCGCCACCCGCCGGCCGGGACCCGCGAGGAGCGTGCACGCTCGGGTGGCGCCGCGGTGGCCGCAGGCGTAGAGAGGGAGTCCCGGACCGTCCCGCAGAGAGGGAGCCTGCGATGGAGCAGAGCGCCCGACGTACGCCGTGGCCCGTCGTGGCCCTCGTCCTCGCCCTGACCCCCGTGGGCGCCCTCACGAGCGCGTCGCCCGCCGCCGCCGGCGTCCACGCCGTGCGGGGACCCGGACCGGGCGACCGCGGCCGCCCGACCACGTACGCCAACCCCGTCGGGTCGGGTGCGGCCGACACGTTCGCCGACCCCGCCGTCATCCGCGGCCAGGACGGCTGGTGGTACGCGTACGGCACGACGGACCCGCTGCGCGAGGGCGAGGGCGTGCGGCACCTGCTGCCCGTCACCCGGTCCCGTGACCTCGTGCGCTGGGAGCACGTCGGCGACGCGTTCACCGAGCAGACCCTGCCGGCGTGGGCCGACACCGACCCCGCGGGCCCCGCCGCCTTGTGGGCCCCCGACGTCCGGTACGTCGACGGCGAGTACCGGCTGTACTACGTCGTCACGCGCACGACCCTCACGCCCGGCACCGACGACAGCGCGATCGGTGTCGCCACCGCCCCGAGCCCGACCGGGCCGTGGACGGACTCTGGCGACCCCGTCGTCGACCCCCGGCCCGGCGGGGGAGGCCCCGAGGACTTCCTGTGGACCTACGACCCGCACCACGTCACCGCCCCCGACGGCACGCAGCACCTGGTGTACGGCTCGTACTACGGCGGGATCTGGGTCACCGCGCTCGACCGCACCGGCACCGAGGCCGTCGGCGAGCCCGTGCAGCTCGCGGTCGACAACAAGTACGAGGGCGCGTACGTCGTGCACCGGGACGGGTACTGGTACCTGTTCGCCTCGTCCGCCAACTGCTGCGCGGGCCCCACCACCGGCTACTCCGTGCACGTCGGGCGGTCCGCCTCGCTCACGGGCCCCTACGTCGACCGGGACGGCGTGCCGCTCCTGCAGTCGCGCGCGGGCGGCACGCCGGTGCTCGTGCAGAACGGCAACCGCTGGGTCGGCGCCGGCCACAACGCGCTCGTGACCGACCTCACCGGCCAGGACTGGGTCGTCTACCACGCGATCGACCGCGAGGACCCCTACCTGGACGGCACCGACGGGGTGAACGAGCGGCCCATGCTCCTCGACCGCCTGGACTGGGTCGACGGGTGGCCCGTCGTGCGCGGCGGCGTCGGCCCGTCCGAGGGCCCGCAGCCCGGACCCCTCGCCCCGGGCCGCGCCGCCACCGGGTTCGAGCCCGCCGCCCGCGCGGCGTGGCGTGGCGCGGCGTGGCGCACCGTGCCCGACGACCCCCAGGGCGGGACCCACGCGCTCGCGCGCCGCGCCGGCCCGCTCCTGCTGCACCACGCGCCGGCCGGACCCGTCCGGGTCGAGGCCGACGTCCGGCTCGAGCCGGGGCCGTCGGCGGCGTCGTCGCCGGCGCCACGGGGCACCGGCTCGTGACGCGTACCCGGTCCGACGGCACGCCCGACGGCGGACCCGACGGCGGGCGCACGCACCCGCGCGGCGTGCGCGCCCTCGTCGACCCGACCGCCGGCGTGCTCCGCCTCGACGCGGCCGGGCGCGAGGCCGCCGTCCCGCTGCCGCCCGGCGTCGACTGGTCGACCTGGCACGCCCTCGTCCTCGAGGTCGACGGCCGCAGCGCCCGCGCCGAGCTCAGCCACGCCCGGCTCGGCGACCCGCTCGCCGTCGCCACCCTCGACCTGCGGCGCACGACGCACCCCCGTGCCGGCACGGCCGGCGCCGTCGCGCTCACGGCGGGCGTCCGCGTCGACGACCTCAGCGCCCTGCCGCCCGCGCCGCCGACACCCGCGCCGTCCCCGCTCCCGGAGCCCGGGCACCTGGTCGCCGACCTCACCTTCGACGCCGGCACGGGCCCGGGCTGGACCCCGGTGCGCGACCCCCGCGTCACCGTCGAGGACGGCGACCTCGTCTGGCCGGTCGAGCAGGCCGACCTGGTCGGCCCCGGCGGCACCGCCGGTCTGCTGCTGCGCGACGCCCCCGCCGGGGACTGGACCGCCGAGACGGTCGTGCGGCTCGACCTCGGCGTCGACACCGTGCGCAACTACCAGCAGGCCGGTCTCGTCGTGCACGCCCACGACGACCTGTTCGCCCGCCTCTCCCACGTCGCGATCTGGAACACGCGGCAGACCGAGCTCGGGCACGAGCGGCCGTTCGCCGACCGCACGTCCTACGGCGGCACCATCGTGGGTCCGCCCGGCGATCGCACGTGGCTGCGTCTCGTCCACCGCACCGACGCGGCGGGCGAGCGCGAGGTGCGCGCGCTGACCCGCACCGACACCACCGGCTGGGCCGTCGGCGGCGTCTGGACCTTCCCGCCCGGCACGCCCCTGCGCGTCGGCCTGGCCGCGCACGGCTGGAACGGCACCGACCCGCGGGCCGTCGCCCGCTTCGAGCACCTGCGCCTCTGGCAGGACTGACCCCCGCACCGCCCCACCCGCCCCACCGCCCGCCGCCACGGGCGACGTCGTCCGCCCAGCGCCCGACGTGCCGGTCGGCGCGCCGTCGCCTACCGTCGGAGGAATGTTGGACGGTGCGTCAGGTCGCTCGCGCACGTCGTGGACCGACGGCGCACCCGCGCACGACGGCCCGGTCGTCCTCGGTGACCGTTACGTCCTCGAGGACGTGCTCGGCCGCGGCGGGTCGGGCGTCGTGCACCGTGCGCGCGACCAGGTCCTCGGCCGCGAGGTCGCCGTCAAGGTCCTGCCGGCCGTCCCCGGCGACAGCGACGAGCTGCGCCGTCACGAGGCCGAGATCGGCGTCCTCGCCCGCCTGCGGCACCCCGGCCTCGTCCGGCTCTTCGACGCCGACTCCGTGCCGCTCGACGGCGGCCTGGTCCAGGCCTACCTCGTCATGGAGATCGTGCGCGGGCCCAGCCTCGCCGACCGGCTCCGGCAGGGGCACCTGACCGCTCGCCAGACCGCCGCCGTGGGGCGCGTCACCGCCGAGGCGCTCGCGGTCGTGCACGCGCAGGGCGTCGTGCACCGCGACGTGAAGCCGGGCAACGTCCTGCTCGTCGACGACGCGTGCCTCGACGTCGAGCCGGACGACGTGCACGAGTGGCGGCCCGCGCGGCTCGTCGACTTCGGGATCGCCCGGCTCGCCGCCGCCACGCGGCTCACCGTGACCGGGACGGTCCTCGGCACGGTCGCCTACCTCAGCCCCGAGCAGGCGGTGGGCGGCGAGGTCGGCCCCGCGTCCGACGTGTACGCCCTGGGCCTGGTCCTGCTGGAGGCGGTGACGGGGCGGCGTGCGTTCAGCGGCACGACGGCCGAGGTCGCCGCCGCCCGCCTCACGCGCGACCCGGAGGTGCCGGCCGACCTCGACCCGGGCCTGCGCGCCCTGCTCGGTGCGATGACGCGGCGCCGGCCCGAGGACCGACCCTCCGCGCGGGAGGCCGCGCAGGCGCTCTCCGACGTCCTCGAGGGCGTCGCGTGGCAGGAGGCGACGCGCGCGTTCGCCGCCGCGGCGCCGGACCCGCGGTCCGGGCCGGCGACGGACGACGAGCCGACGGTCGCGGCACCGGTGGTCGTCCCGGGGGCCGCGGCGACCCCGGCCGAGCGGCGCGCCGCGGAGGCGCTGCTCGAGGACGGGCTCGCCGCACCGGGCGACGACGCGGGGCGGACACCGCCAGCTGCCACCGCGCGCCCGGCGCAGGACGACGGTGCCGAGCAGGACGCCCGTCGTGACCCGCGCACGGGGCCCGTCGCAGGTGCCCGCCCCGGTCCGGACCGTCCCGCCACGGCACCCGTGCGCGCCGCGCCGGCCGCGCGTCCCGGGCGGCGGCGCGCGGCGCTCGTCGTCACCGCCGTGCTCGCGCTGGGCGGCACGGTCGCCACCGTCGGCGCCGTGCAGGCGTCGCAGCCGCCGCCGGAGCCGCCGGCCTACCCCGTGGTCGACGGACCGCTCGGCGACGCGCTCGACCGGCTGCAGCGGAGCGTGGCGCCGTGAGCGCGGTCCGCGGCCGCGCCCGTGCCGGCGTCGCGGCCGTCGTGCTCGCCCTCGTCCTCGCGGGCTGCGCCGCCGGCGACGTCGACGCGCGCCGCGCCGGCCTGCTCCAGCAGGACGTGCTCGCGGTCACCGCGGCGGCCGCCGAGGGCCGCCTCGACGCCGCGGCGGTGCTGCTCGAGCGTCTGCGTACGGAGGTCGACGACGCGCACGGCGACGGGGACCTGTCCGACGAGCGGCACGACGAGGTGACCGCCGCGCTCGACGACGTCGCGGCGCAGCTCGAGGCGGGGCTGGCCGCGCAGGCGGCCGCCGCCGAGGCGGAGGCGGCCGCGGCACGCGACGCGGCCGTGGCGGCGGCGGTCGCGGAGGCGCAGGCCCGCGCGTCCGCCGCCGAGGAGAGCGCGCGGCAGGCCGCCGCCCGCGAGGCGGCGGCGCAGGAGGCGGCGCTCGAGGCGCAGCGGCGGACCGAGGACGGGTCGGGGGCGGCCGACCACGGGAAGGCCGAGGAGCGTGCCCGAGAGGCAGCCGAGAAGGCGGCGGAGAAGGCGCGCGAGGTCGCGGAGAAGGCGGCGGAGAAGGCGCGCGAGGCGGCGGCCCGCCGGGGCCCGGGCGAGGACGGCTGAGCGCGCCGGCCCAGGACGCCTGTCAGGGCCCGCGTCAGGCGGTGCCGGTGCCCGGCCCGGCCTGCGCGGCGGGGTCCGTGAGCAGGTCCTCCGGCATCCGCTCGGGGCCTGCGCCCGCCGGGCGCGGACGGTCCTCCGGGTGGGCGCGCACGGCCAGCAGCGCGACGTCGTCCTCGCTGCCCTGCGCGAGGTCGTCCACCAGCCGGTCGCACAGCTCCTCGAGCGGGAGGGCCCCGAGCTGCTCGGCGTGCGCGCGCAGGCGCTCGAGCCCCACGCCCAGCCGCTCGCCGCGCCGCTCGACCAGGCCGTCGGTGTACAGCACGACCGTCGACCCGGGGGCGAGCGGCACGACGTGGTCGCGCCGCTCGACGTGCGCACGCAGCCCGAGGAGCAGGTTGCCGGGCCGGCGCAGCAGCTCCGCGCGTCCGTCCGGGTGCAGCAGCAGGGGAGGCAGGTGCCCGGCGTTCGACCAGCGCAGTCGGCGCAGACCCTCGGCGGCGAGCTCCGGCGTCTGCTCGACCTTCGCGAGCACCGCGGTGGTGAGCGCGCCGACCGCGAGGTCCCGCATGGCCCAGTCGAGCGCCGACAGGATCCCTGCCGGAGGCTGCACGATCGCGTGCGCACCTCCGCGCAGCACGTTGCGGATCTGCGCCATCGCGACCGCGGCGCGCAGGTCGTGGCCGGTCACGTCGCCGATGACCAGGCACGTGCTGCCGTCGCGCACGAGGAACGCGTCGTACCAGTCCCCGCCGATCTGCGTGGCTGTCGCGGCGGGCAGGTAGCGGGCCGCGAGCTCGAGGTGGTCCGGCTCCGGCAGCGCGGTGAGGAGGCTGCGCTGCAGCTCCTCGGCGAGGTCGCGGCGGGCGGCGTGCAGGTGCGCGTTGTCGAGCGCGAGGCCGATCTGCGCCATCACCTCGCGCAGGGACCGCAGCTCCGCCCCGGTGAACTCCCCGCGCCGCTCGCTGCGGCCCAGCGTCAGCAGCCCGCGCACGTGCCCGCGCCCGCGCAGCGGCACGACGACCCGCGCGTGCGGGGCCAGCCGCGCGAGCGCGTCCTGCGCGGGCCCCGCCTCGACGACCTCGCCGGGCTGCGGCACCCCGGTCGCGATGACCCGGCGGCCGCCCGCGAGCGCCTGCGCGACCAGGGAGGTGCGGGTGAGCGCGGCGACCCGTGTCTCGCGGTACCGGTCGAGCACGGGCTGCATCGCGGGGTCGGCGTGCAGGGCGGCGACGTCGTGCAGGCGCTGCTGCCAGGGGCCGTGCCCCTCGTCGAGAACGCTCGCGATCGCGAAGTCCGCGACGGACGGCACGAGGTGGGGCAGGACCGCCTCGAGCGCCGCGACCGGGTCGAGCACCTCGACGAGCTCGGACGCCACGGACGCGACGAGCTCGGAGCGCGCCCGTGCCTGCTGCGCCGCGTCGAGCGCCCGGCGACGCTCCGTGACGTCGGTGAAGTAGGCGGCGACGCCCCCGCGCTCCGGCACGGCGCGCACCTCGAACCACGACTCGAGCGGTGCCGGGTACCACGCGTCGAACACCGCGGGCACGTGCGTGCGCGCCACCTGGCGGTACTCCTGCTCGAACACCGTCCCCGACACTCCCGGGAAGACCTCCCAGATGACCCGGCCGAGCAGGTGCTGCCGCGCGACGCCGATGATCCGCTCGGCCTCGGCGTTGACGTGGCCGAAGCGCCAGCGGGCGTCGAGCCAGTAGTACCCGACGGTCATGTCCTCGAGGATCTGGTGGACCCGCTCCTCGCCGACCCGCAGCTCGGTGACGTCGGTCACGACGCCGACGACCTCCGTCGCGACGCCGTCGGGTCCGGCCACGGCTCGTCCTCGGGCCACGAGCCAGCGGGTGGTGCCGTCGGGCCGGCGCACGCGCAGCTCGGCCTGGTAGGGGCCGCACGTCGCGACGGCCTCGCGCACCGCGGCACGGACGCCCGGCAGGTCCTCGGCCTGCACGCGTGCCTCGAGCGCGTCGATCGTGCCGTCGAAGGTCGCCGCGTCGTACCCGAAGACGTCGAGCAGGGCGTCGTCCCAGTGCAGGGCCCGCGCGCGCAGGTCCCACCGGAACGCCCCGAGGCCGCCGGCGCGCGCCGCGACGTCGAGCAGCGCGAGCCGCTCGGCCGCGCCGAGCGGTGCGGGCGGGTCGTCCTCGACCCGGACCGGATCCTGCATCGCGTCCCCTCCCCGACGGCGGCACGGACCCGTCGTGCACCGATCCTGCCCCCGCCGGCCGCTCCGGCGCACCGTCACGGCGTCGCCGCGCCGTGCGTGTCGGTGCCGGCGGGCACGATGGCCCGCATGACGGCGCACGCGCACGGCCTCCACCACACGATCGACTACGTCGAGATCCCCGTCACCGACCTCGCGGCGGCCCGTGCGTTCTACGCGGCCGCTTTCGGCTGGTCGTTCGTCGGGTACGGCGACGCCTACGCGGGCATCCGCACCGCCGCCGAGCGGGGAACCGACGAGGCCGGCGGTCTCGCGCTCGTCGAGCGGGACGGCCCTGTGGTCGGAGGGCCGCTCGTGCTCGTCTGCTCGGACGACCTGGAGGCCACGGCGGCGGCCGTGGTGGCCGCCGGGGGCGGGTCGTGCAGGGGCCGTACGCGTTCCCCGGCGGACGCCGGTTCCACCTGCTCGACCCCGCGGGGAACGAGCTGGGCGTGTGGTCCCCGCGCTGACGCCGACCGCGCCCGTCGACCACCAACCGGAGGCGAACGGCCGCGGTCGGCGGGGCTCCTGCGCGGTGACCATGCGGTGCCGTGACACGGGTCACCGCACGTGCGCACCGCCACGTGCCTAGAGTCGGTGCATGAGCGCCGACGGACTCGCCCGTGCCCAGCAGAAGATGCGCGACGCCGGGGTGCCCGGTACCGCGATCGACGTGTTCACCCGGTTCTACGGGCTCCTCGAGTCCGGACGTACCGGGATGATCCCCGAGGCGGAGGTCGCCCCGCTGGGGGAGGTGCCGCACCTCGACCGGCTCGAGGTCGACGCCGAGGCGGGCGCGCAGGCGCTCGCGCAGACGGTGGTGCTCAAGCTGAACGGCGGCCTCGGCACGTCGATGGGGATGGACCGCGCGAAGTCGCTGCTGCCCGTGCGCGGCGACCGCACGTTCCTCGACCTCATCGCGGGCCAGGTGCTGGCGGCGCGGGCCGCCACGGGCGCGCGGCTGCCCCTCGTGCTCATGAACAGCTTCCGCACCCGGGACGACAGCCTCGCCGCCCTGGCCGCGCACCCCGAGCTCGCGGTCGACGGGGTGCCGCTGGACTTCCTGCAGAACCGCGAGCCCAAGCTGCGCGCCGACGACCTCACGCCCGTCGAGTGGCCGGCCGACCCGTCCCTCGAGTGGTGCCCGCCGGGCCACGGCGACCTGTACACCGCGCTGCGCGCGTCGGGCGTCCTGGACGCGCTGCTCGAGGCCGGGTTCCGGTACGCCGCCGTGTCGAACTCCGACAACCTCGGCGCGACCCCGGACGCGCGCATCGCCGGATGGTTCGCCGCCTCGGGTGCGCCGTTCGCCGCGGAGGTGGCGCGCCGCACGCCGGCCGACCGCAAGGGCGGCCACCTCGTCGTCCGCCGCTCCGACGGCCGCATCGTGCTCCGCGAGTCCGCGCAGACGCCGAAGGAGGACGCGGAGGCGGCCGGGGACATCGGCACGCACCGCTACTTCAACACGAACAACCTGTGGCTGGACCTGCGCGCCCTCGCCGCGGAGCTCGACCGCACGGGCGGGGTGCTCGACCTGCCCCTCATCCGCAACGAGAAGACCGTGGACCCGACCGACAAGTCGTCGACGAAGGTCGTCCAGATCGAGTCCGCGATGGGCGCGGCCATCGAGGTGTTCGACGGGGCGGCCGTCCTCGAGGTGGGCCGTGAGCGCTTCCTGCCGGTGAAGACCACGAACGACCTGCTCGTGCTCCGCTCGGACGTGTACGACGTCGACGAGGCGGACCGCCTGGTCGCGCAGGTCGACGCGCCGTTCGTCGACCTGGACCCGGAGCACTACGCCACCGTGGCCGCGTTCGACCGGCGCACGGCGAACGTGCCGTCGCTGCGGGAGGCGACGTCGCTGCGCGTGCGTGGCGACTGGACCTTCGGCGCGGGTGCGCGCGTGGTCGGCGACGCGGTCCTCTCTCCCGCCGACGGGCCGGCGACCGTGCCGGCGGGCGCGACCGTCGGGCCGGACGGCGTCACGGTCTGAGGCCCCGGCGGCCGCGCGACGACGGCCCCGGCACCCTGCGGTGCCGGGGCCGTCGTCGCGTGGGTCCGGTGGCCCGTCAGCCGACCTCGGGGGCCGCGTCCGGGTCCTCCTCCGGCTCGAGCGTGTTGGGCTCGCCGCCCGCGCCGGCGCCCACGCCGGTGTCGGACAGCTCGTCGGCGGTCGTGCCGTCGCCGCTCGTGCGGCCCTCGTCGGTCTCGCTCATCGCGTCCTCCTGCGGCTCTGCGCCGGCCGGCGGCCGGTGTGGGTGTGGCCAGCCTGCGGCGGACGGGGGTGCGCCGCAACGCGGGCGCGGGGCCTGCCGGGGCGCGGCGTGCGCGGCCCTCGGGTGGCGGGTGCGCCGCGCCGCGACGAGGGTGGGGCCATGAGCGAGGACACCGTCCACCCGGCCCAGCAGCGTCCCGAGACGCAGGACCCCGAGAACCAGCCGTTGCCCGGCAGCACGGAGTCGGAGCAGCAGCCGTCGCCCGGTGACACCCAGGACCAGCCGGTGCGCCGCATCTACCCGTCGGACCCGACGGGGCAGGACCCGGACCCCACCGCGCACGACCCGCTGCCCGACGACCCGCGGGCCTGATCCGCCGGCGCGGCGCCGGCCGCGCCCGCCGACCTCACACCCGCCGACCTCACACCCGCGGGCCGCGGTACGTCTGCACACTGTGGGCATGGACCGGCCGTTCGAGCAGGTGGTGCGCGCGCACGGCGCGACCGTGCTGCGCGTGTGCCGCGCGCTGCTCGGCGCGCACGACGCCGAGGACGCGTGGTCCGACACCTTCCTCGCCGCCCTGCGCGCGTGGCCGACCCTCCCGCCCGACGTGAACCTCGAGGCGTGGCTCGTGACGGTCGCGCGGCGCAAGGCGCTCGACGAGCTGCGTCGCCGCGGGCGGCACGCGGTGCCCGTCGACCCGTCGGACGGTCCCACGGGCACGCCGCTGGTCGCCGAGCTGCCCGCGCCCGGCGGGCGCGACCTGGACCTGTGGGCCGCGCTCGGGACGCTGCCGGACAAGCAGCGCCGTGTCGTCGTGCTCCACCACATCGGCGGTCTGCCGTACGCCGAGGTGGCCGACGTGGTCGGCGGCTCGGACGCGGCGGCCCGCCGCGCCGCGTCCGACGGCGTCGCGGCCCTGCGCCGCTCCTACGCCGCGGCGTCCGCCGAGGGGGAGAGGGGAGGACGGCCATGAGCGCGGTCACGGGGTCGGACGCGAGGACAGGCGCGGGGGCGGACGCGCACGGTGAGCTGCGCCGCCTGCACGCCCGGCTGGTCGAGGACGCGCAGCGCCACGGGCTGCTCGACGTCGCGTACCGCGTCGTCGACTCGCCCGTCGGGCGGCTGCTGGTCGCGGCGGGGGAGCGGGGCGTGCTGCGGGTCGCGTTCGCGGTGCAGGACCACGACGCGGCGCTGGCCGAGCTCGCCGCGCGCGTCAGCCCGCGCGTGCTCGAGGGCGGCGCCCGGCTCGACCCGGTGCTGCGCCAGCTGGACGAGTACTTCGCGGGACGGCGGCGCACGTTCGACGTGCCGCTCGACCTGCGGCTGCTGACGGGGTTCCGGCGCGAGGTCGTGCAGACGCTGCCGCGCGTGCCGTACGGGGCCACCGCGTCGTACGCGGCGGTCGCCGCGCTGGCCGGCCGGCCGGCCGCCGTGCGCGCGGTGGGGACGGCGTGCGCCCGCAACCCCGTGCCGCTGCTGCTGCCCTGCCACCGCGTCGTGCGCTCCGACGGGTCGCCCGGCGGGTACGCGGGCGGGGCGACGGCGAAGGCGGCGCTGCTCGCGCTCGAGCGGGCGTCGGCACCCTCGCGTCCCGACGGCGCGCAGGCGTAGCGTCGCCGGTATGTGCCGCAACATCACGACCCTGCGCGGCCTGGAGCCGCACGCCACCGACCACGAGATCGAGGCCGCCGCCCGTCAGTACGTCCGCAAGGTGACGGGTGTGCAGCAGCTCTCGGACGCGACGCGCGAGCCGTTCGAGCGCGCGGTCGCGGAGATCACCGCGATCACGGCCCGGCTGCTCGACGAGCTGCCGGAGCGGCGCCGTCCGCCGGCGACCGTCCCGCCGTTGCGCCGTCCGGAGGTGCAGGCGCGGATCGCCGCGCGCGAGGCGGCGACGTCCGGCGCCTCCTCGACGTCGTAGCCGCAGGGGTGCGGCGGCCCGTCGTGGCCCGTCGCTCACGTGCGCACGGGTGCCGGCACCCCGGCGTGCACCGCGGCGCCGCCGGGCGACGTGCTCGGGCCGGCCGAGGGTCAGGACGTGGCCGGGCCGGGCGGGAACGGCACGAGCCGCGGGATCCCGTCAGGGGCGACCGCCGCGAGCGCGAGGAAGCGCGCCTCCGCCCGGTGGAGGCGGATGTGCTCGTCGAGCGACCAGCCCGGCCCGTTCGTCAGGGTCATGCCGCAGGCGCACCCGATCGTCACGCTGCCGTCCGCCTCCACCCGCACCTGTCCCACCGTGGTGTGGTCGGTGAAGGCGCGGACCTTCGCGTGCCGCATGGGCGCGCTGACGGGGACGACCGGCAGGTCGCCGTCGGTGTCGCGCCCGTCGAGGGGGGCGAGGTCCTGGGCGTCGGGCACGACGCTCAGTGTCCGCTCGTGACGGTCCCGTCGTCGACCAGCTGGTCGAGCTCGAACGCGGTGTCCCAGTCCTCGCTGCCGAGGCTCGGCATCATCCGCTGGAGCTGGGGCAGCCACTCCTCCGAGCGGTCCGGGAAGCAGCGCTGCAGCAGGTCGAGCATCGTCGCGACGGCCGTCGACGCACCCGGGGAGGCACCGAGCAGGCCGGCGATCGAGCCGTCGGCCGAGGCCACGAGCTCGGTGCCGAACTCGAGCACGCCGCCACCCTTGCCGCGCTTGATGACCTGGACGCGCTGACCGGCGGTGATGAGCTCCCAGTCGCGCAGGTCCGCCGTCGGCATGTAGGCGCGCAGCGAGCGCAGGCGCTGGGTGTCCGACGCCGTCACCTCGCGGACCAGGTACGTGACCAGGTCGAGGTTGCGCAGTCCGACCGCGAGCATCGGGACGAGGTTGCCGGGCCGGATCGAGCGGACCAGGTCGCCCCAGGAGCCCTGCTTGAGGAACTTCATGCTCCACCCGGCGTACGGCCCGAACATCAGGGCCCGGCCGCCGTCGACGACGCGGGCGTCGAGGTGGGGCACCGACATGGGCGGCGCGCCGATCGCGGCCTTGCCGTAGACCTTGGCCTCGTGCTGCGCGACGAGCTCGGGCTTCGTCGTGCGCAGGAACTGGCCGCTGATCGGGAAGCCGGCGTAGCCGCGGATCTCCTTGATGCGCGAGCGCTGCAGCAGGTGCAGCGCACCGCCGCCGGCACCGACGAAGACGAAGCGGGCCGTGCGGGTGCGCCTGCCGCCGCCGTTCCAGCGCCGGTCCGCCACGCGCACGCGCCACAGCCCGTCGCGGCGGCGGCGCAGGCCGACGACCTCGCTCTGCGTGTGCAGCGTCGCCCCGCGTGCGACCGCGTCGTCGAGCATGGCCCGGGTCAGCGACCCGAAGTCGACGTCGGTGCCCGAGGTGGCGCGCGTGGCCGCGATCGGCTCGTCGTCCTCGCGGCCCTGGACCAGCAGCGGCGCCCAGGAGGCGATCGTCGCGCGGTCGGTGCTCAGCTCCATGTCGGCGAACAGCCGGTGGCTGCGCAGCGCCTCGTGGCGCCGGCGCAGGTACTCGACGTCCTTCGCGCCGCGCACGAACGTCATGTGGGGCGTGTGCGTGACGGCGTTCTCGGCACCCGGCAGGCGGCCGGCGGCGGCCAGGTGCGACCACAGCTCGCGCGAGAGCTCGAACTGCTCGTTGATCTTCACGGCCTTGCTGATGTCGACCGTGCCGTCGGCCTTCTGCGGCGTGTAGTTGAGCTCGCAGAGCGCGGCGTGCCCCGTGCCCGCGTTGTTCCACGCGTTCGAGCTCTCCTGCGCCGGCCCGTCGAGCCGCTCGTGGATCTCGATGCGCCACGTGGGCTCGAGCGTGGTGAGGAGCGCGGCGAGGGTCGCGCTCATGATGCCGCCCCCGACCAGGAGGACGTCGACGTCGGCGGTCGTCTCGTGGGCACGCGTGGTCACCTCGCGATGTTAGGTCGACGTCGAGAGGTGTCCTGCACTCAGGGAATGTGACCTTGGTCTCGTGCGGGCGGCGTCCGCCCGCGGTAGGGCGCACGGCGGCGCCGGACGGGTCCGCCCCGTCCGGCGCCGTGCGTCCCCGGCCGGTGCGCGTCAGCCGGTGGTGCAGGGGGAGCCGTTCACCGTGACGCCGGTGGGCGCGGTGACGGTGCCCGTGTGCGAGCCGTTGAAGCCGAGGTCCACCGACGCGCCCGGCGCGAGCGTGCCGTTCCAGGCGGCGTTCGTGGCCGTCAGCGTCTGGCCGGACTGCGACCACTGCGCGCTCCAGCCCTGCTGCAGCGCCTGACCCGCACCCAGGGTGAGGCGCAGGGTCCAGCCGGACAGCGCCGTGGTGCCGGTGTTGGTCAGCCGGACCGACGCGGTGTAGCCGCTGTTCCAGCTGTTCGCCGTCCAGCGGACCGCGCACGCCGACGGCCCGCTCGTCACCGTGGGCGTCGCGGTGGGCGTCGCCGTCGGCGTGCCCGTCGGCGTGACCGTCGGCGTCGAGGTGGGCGTCACGGTCGGCGTCGACGTCGGCGTGGCGGTGGGCGTGGGCGTCGGGGTGGGCGTCGGGGTGGGGACAAACCCGTCGGACTCGCCCACCACGACGCCGCGCCCGTTGGTCCCGACGTAGACCCGGCCGAACACGTCGGGGTCGCCCGTGATGACGGAGCCGGTCCAGGCGTACTGGTGCTCGTCGTCGTTGATGCGGACCCACGTGGCCCCCGCGTCGGTGGACCGGAAGAACCCGCGCACGCCCTGGTACCTCGACGTGGTGTAGATCGCCGGGTAGGAGGCACCGGGAGCGGCCTTGCCGAACCCGACGGCGCCGCCGTCCTCGAAGCCGGGCAGCTTCGTGAACGTCGCGCCCGCGTCCGTCGAGCGCCACAGGCCCGTCTCGGCCGCGAGCCAGACGTGCCCGCGCTGCCCCGGCACCGCACCGAAGCGCACGTTGCCGGTGGTCGGGAAGCCGGTCTCGAGGGAGGGGGAGAACGTCGCGCCGCCGTCCCGGGAGACGAGGAAGCGGCCGTCGGCGACGGCGTAGAACGTCTGCGGGTCGACCCGGTCGGACTCGACGCGCGCCCCCGCGGGTACGCCCTGCGACGGCGTCCAGGACGAGCCGAGCGTCGTGGAGCGGTGCACGCCCGCCCCCGCGGGGCTCCAGACGATCGTGCTGCCGTCGGCCGACATCGCCACGGTCCCGCCGCCCGTCACCCCGGCGGGCTGCTGACCGGCCCACCACGAGGACCCCGACGACGTCGAGACGCCGATGTGCGACTCCACCGTCCCGTCGACCGCCTGGCCGACCCGCACCATGGTGGCCGGCTTCGCCTCCGCGAAGTCGACGCCCGTCGTGGAGCCGAAGTACGGCGAGGTGTACATCTGGTCCGGCACGCGCCGGATGTCGGTGTGCACGAACCCGCCGATGTCGCCGAGCCCGGACAGCAGCTCGACCGGCCCCGGGGGAGCGGCGAGGTCGAGCACGGCGGTCTCCTCGATGCCCTGGGCGCGCACGCGGATGTCGACCTTCCCGCCGCGGTCCCACGCCGTGAGGTTGTCCGTGCCGTACACGGTCGCGCCCGTGCCGTAGAGCGCCCGGTCGGAGTCGAACGGGTCGATCTCGAACGACTCCGTCATCCAGCCGAGCTTGACGAGCGGCTCGCCGACGGGGGCGGACGTCTTGCCGAACGTGAGCCACGGCGCGCCGGAGATGTCGAGGGTGTACCGCTCCGTCCTGCCGGGGTACCCGTCCCAGTCCCAGATCCGCGACCACGTCGCGCCGCGGTCGGTGCTGCGGAACACGACGATGTCGGGCCACCACGACATCTGGGTCGTCACCATGATCGTGTCGGGGTCCTGCCGGTCGATCGTGAGACCGGAGTAGCCGAAGTAGTTGTCCGTCGAGGAGGACGGGACCGGCGAGACGTTCGCCCACGCGCCCGTGGTCGTGTCGAGGCGCCACACGTCGCCGTGGCCACCGTCGTAGGGGCCGCCGGTGTCGCTCGTCGCGATGTACAGCTGCTTGCCGACGTGGTCGTACACGCCCTTGTGGGGGAGGAACCCCGTGGGCTGACCGGGCACGCGCTGCCACGTGGCGCCGGCGTCGGTGGACCGGTAGACGTTGTTCTCCTTGTCGGCGACGCCGACGTAGATCGTCCGGGTGGGGCTGCCGGTGGTGCCGCTCGTCGGGTCGAACGTCACCCACACGACGCCCTGGTTGCTCGTGAGGTAGTCGTTGTCGGACGTGGGGTCCTGCGCGTAGTTCCCGGGGTTGGGGAACGAGGCGACCTTGCCCCAGGTCGCGCCGCTGTCGGTGGAGCGCCACAGCCCGTTGCCGCTCTCGGTGCCGAGGTAGAGGACCCGGTTGTCGTTGGGGTCGACCTGGAGGCGCTCGCCCATGCCGCGGCCGGGCATGTTGCCGCCGACCTTGAACGGCAGCATGGTGCGCTGCCACGTCTCGCCGCGGTCCGAGGAGCGCAGGACGGCGCCGTCCTGCGGGTCCCACGAGTTCGTGTAGGTGCCGACGGCCGCGTACACGTTGTCCGGGTCGACGGGATCGGTGGCGATCGACAGGACGCCCGAGTGGGACCAGTCGTCCCACCCGACGTGGTCGAGCAGGGGCACCCACCGGCGCGTCGCGGGGTCGAGCCGGTAGGCGCCGCCGATGTCGGTGCGCGCGTACACCACGTCGCGGTGCCGCTGGTTGAACACGATGCCGGGGACGAACCCGCCGCCGACGATCTCGACGTTGCCCCACGCGTAGCCGTCGGCGGCCGCGGCGGCCGGCACGGTTCCGGCGGCGGGAGCCGACCCGGCGGCGGCCGCCGGTGCGAGCACCCCGGCGGCGAGCGCGGCGATCGCACCGGCCGCGGCGAGGGGGGCGATGAGGGGTGGGACGCGCATCCGCTGCACTCCTTCGTGGCGAGGCGGGGTGGGCCCGGGGCTCGTGCCCGGGCGCCGTCGTCGCCCCCGTGCTGCGAGCGGGTCCGGCGGCCGCGACGCTATCGATGCGCTTCGACGGCGGGCAGGCGACGAAGCGTTTCAGCCCCGCCCGAGCGGCGTCGGCGTTCGGCGCGCGCACCACACCGGGACGCGGTCGTGCGCGCCCGTCGACGCGCCGTCGCAGCGGGTGCGGCACACCCCGGCGAAGCGGTACAAACGATCATGGCCCACAACCGCACGCGCGACCTCGCCTCCGACCCCGCCGCCCAGCGCCTGGCGGACCGGCAGCCCTCCGACGCCGACCTGGACGGCACCGACACCCGCTCGGGCGGCGACCCGACGCGCGGGCCCCGCTCCCTGCAGGCCTCCGAGCGTGAGGGCGGCGACGAGGCGATCAGCAGCAGCGAGGACTGGGACGACCCCCAGCGCCTGTGACGCGGCGCCCGGCACGCGACGGCCCCGGCGACCACGCGGTCGCCGGGGCCGGTCGCTCCGTGCGTCAGCCGCCGGGCACGAGCCCCCGCTCGTGCGCCTGCGCGAGCAGCTCGTCCCCGTCGGCGCCCTGCAGCACCTCCAGGCCCGGCCGGTCGGCCGCCGCCTCGGCCTGCTCCGTCTGGGGCGTCGCCGCGGGCAGACCGTGCGAGAGCACGTGCTCGGCCGCCGTCAGCTGGCGGATCAGCACCGCCTCCACCCGGTCGCGGTGGTGCTCCACCGCCCCGGCGTAGATCTCCGGGTCGTGCTGCCCGTCGTCGCCGACGAGCAGCCAGCGCACCTGCGGCAGCTCGGCGAACAGCCGCCGCAGCTGCGTCACCTTGTGCTGCTGCCCGCTGCGGAACAGGCCCGTGTTCGTCGGGCCCCAGTCGGTGAGCAGCATCGGGCCCGCCGGGTAGTCGTGCCGCCGCAGGAACCGCCCGATCGCCGGGGCCGCGTTCCAGGCACCGGTCGACAGGTAGACGACGGGACGCTCCTCGTGCCCCCGGCGCAGCTCGCGGTACAGCCGCGACATGCCGGGCACCGCCTCGCGCGCGTTCTCGTGCCGCACCAGCGTGTTCCACGCGGCGACGAGCGGACGCGGCAGGCGCGTGACCATCACCGTGTCGTCGATGTCGCTCACGATGCCGACCGTCGGCTCCGCGCCCACGACGAGGACGGGCGCCACGGCCTGCGCACCGTCGGCCGACCGGAGCGTGACCTCGTGCCAGCCGGGCGGCAGGTCGGACGGGACGACCGCGTCCAGGTAGCCGCCGCGGTCGGTCTCGAGCACGTGCGTGGCGGACCCGACCTGCACCTCCAGGCGTGCCCCGGTGACCGGTGCCGTGAGGAACGAGCGCCAGCCCCGCACCGGCGCCGCCGGGCGCTCCTCGCCCGTCTGCGCCGCCGCACCGGCGTCCGGCAGGTCCTCACCCGTCACCGCGGGGGCGGCGAGCAGGGTCCGGGCGAGCACCCGCACCCAGCCCTGCGACCCGTACCCCGCGTAGCCGACGATCCGCACCGTCCAGCCGCGCCGGCGCAGCAGCCGGGCGACGCCGGCGTCGAGCCGGTCCTCGATGCGCGCGGCGAGGTGCGGGCGCGGCCGGGCGACGCCGTCGAGGTCGCGCGCGGCGCCGCGCCCCGTGCGCAGCCCGTCCCCCTCGGCGGTGCCGGCGGGGACGGGCGTGGTGGGGGTGGGGGACGGGCTCACCGGTGCGCGTCGTCCGACGGGTCGCCGGCCTCGGCGAGCGCCGCCGCGTCCCGCTCGGTGTGCGCCCCGGCGTTCGTCAGGTCCCCACCGGCGTTCTCGAGGTGCGCGCGCACGAACCAGTGGAACAGCTCGAGCTCGTGCAGGTGCCCCACGAGCAGGTCGTTCGTGACGGTGTCCAGCTCCTCGGTCGCCTCGGCGGCCGCCCGGTGGTCGGTGATGACGCCGACGTACACCTCGTCGAGCGCGCCGAGGTGGGCCGTGGTCGTGGCGCGGCCGATGCTGTAGTCGTCCCAGGTGCGCGCGGCGACGATCGCGCCGGGTGTGCCCTGCGGCGAGACACCCAGGGTCGCGATCCGCTCCGCCGTCGCGTCGACCATGGCGCGCACGGCGTCGACCTGCGGGTCGAGCATCTCGTGCACGGCGATGAAGTGCGGGCCGACGACGTTCCAGTGGATGTGCTTGAGCGTGAGCTGCAGGTCGTTCAGCGCGTGCAGACGCCCCTGGAGGATCTCGGCCACCCGGGCGCCGTCCTCCGGCGTGAGCGACGGCACGGTGTACTTCGGCAGGTCGGCAGCAGCCATGACCACTCCTTCGATGTCGGCTGCCGGACCCGGCGGCCCGGCGCTGCGTCCACGCTGCCAGCCTGCGTGGAGGTGCGCCACAGGAGCGGCGCGGCCTGCCCCGCGGGGCTGCGACCTGCGACGTCACCGGTCGAAGGGGTCGCCGTCCTCGTCCAGCCGGCGCACCGCCTCCGCGGCCGTGAGCTGCGTGAGCCCCGGCTCGATCTCCTCCCACCGGCGCGGCACGGCGGCCGTCGGACGCTCGCGCCCGCGCAGCGACCAGGGCGCGATGGTCGTCTTGGCGGGGTGGTTCTGCGACCAGTCGATGAGGACGCGGCCGGGCCGCGCGTCCTTGCGCATGACGGACACCACGAGGGCCGGCTCGTCGCGGGCGACGGCCTGCGCGAGCCCACGGGCGTAGGTGCGCACGTCGTGCGGCGCACGGGGCCGGGGGAGCGGCGCGTACAGCTGCAGCCCCTTGCTGCCGGACGTCACGGGCACCGTGCGGGTCAGGCCGTCGGCCGCGAGCCGGTCCGCGACGAGGTGCGCCACGCGCACGCACGCGTCGAGGCCGGCACCGGGCCCGGGGTCGAGGTCGACGACGAGGCGGTCGGCGTCGCGCACGCCGCCGCGGGGGCCGACGGTCCACTGCGGCGTGTGCAGCTCGAGCGCACCCTGGTTGGCGGCCCACACGAGGCCGGCGAGGTCCTCGAGCACCGGCAGGTCGAGCACCGTCCCGTCCTCGTCCCCGCCCGGGGAGGCCGGGACGCGGTGGTGCCGCAGCCAGGCGGGCGCACCCCGGGGCACGTTCTTCTCGAAGAACCGCTCCCCGCCCGTGCCCTCGGGCCAGCGGATGCGGGTCACGGGCCGGTCCGCGAGCTGGCGCAGCAGCGCCGGCGCGACCCGCACGTAGTAGTCGAGGACCTCCGCCTTCGTGGTGCCCGACGCGGGGTACATGACCTTCTCGAGGTGGGTCAGGCGCACCGGCCGACCGCCGACGTCGACCGTCTGCCGGTCGGCGCTCACGGCTCTGACCTGCGCTCAGGGGTGGCGGGCACGGGGTGCACGGGTCCATCCTGCCCGTGGACGGTGCGGCGGGCCGGACGACGGCACGCCGCCCGGCGCCGTGGCCTCTGCCCGGCGCGCGGCGAGGACGACGGGAGGCGGACGGTGCGCGCGATCTGGAAGGGTGCGGTGGCGTTCGGCCTGGTGAACGTGCCGGTCAAGCTCTACGCCGCCACCGGGGAGCACGAGGTGCGCCTGCACCAGGTGCACCGGGAGGACGGCGGCCGCATCCGCTACAAGAAGGTGTGCAGCATCGACGGGGAGACCGTCGAGTGGGGCGACATCGCCAAGGGGTACGAGACGGACTCCGGCGAGCTCGTCGTGCTCACCGACGAGGACTTCGACAACCTGCCGCTGTCCACGGAGCGCGAGATCGAGGTGCTCGAGTTCGTCCCGGCCGAGCAGGTCGACCCGATCCTGCTGCAGAAGACGTACTACCTCGAGCCCGAGAAGACGGCCGCGAAGCCGTACGCCCTGCTGCGCGGTGCGCTCGAGCAGACCGACCGGATGGCCGTCGTCAAGGTCGCGCTGCGCCAGCGCGAGACCATGGCGGTGCTGCGCGTGCGGGACAAGGTCATCGTCCTGCAGACGCTCCTGTGGCCCGACGAGGTGCGAGCGGCGGACTTCCCCGTGCTCGACACCGAGGTGCAGGTGCGCCCGCAGGAGCTGACGATGGCGAGCTCGCTCGTCGAGTCGCTCGCCGCCGACTTCGACCCGTCGCAGTACACCGACGCGTACGTGACGGCGCTCGAGGACCTCATCCAGCAGAAGGTCTCCTCGGGCCAGACGCAGGCCCCCGCGGCCGCGGAGGAGGAGCGCGAGGAGGGCGCCGGGGAGGTCGTCGACCTGCTCGCGGCGCTGCAGCGCAGCGTCGAGAAGGCCCGCAGCGCCCGCGGCGAGGCGTCGCAGGACGCCCCGGCGGCGAAGAAGTCCGCGAGCCGCGCGTCGCGCTCCGGCGGGGACGACGACGAGGAGGCGCCCGCCCCGAAGCGACGCTCCCGCGCGAAGGCGGGGGACACGGGCGGTGACGACGGCGGCAAGGCCCCGGCGAAGCGGACGCGCAAGAAGGCCTCGTGACGGCACGCGAGGACCGTGACCGCGCCGTCGCGACGCTGCGGCGCATCGCGTTCCTCCTCGAGCGCGCCATGGCGAGCAGCTACCGGCCCGCCGCGTACCGTGCCGCCGCCCGCACCGTGGAGCGTCAGGAGCCCGACCGGCTGCACGCGCTCGCCGCGGCGGGCGCGCTCACCGACCTGCCGCACGTCGGCGCCCGCACCGCGGACGTCGTCGCGCGCGCCCTCGCCGGGCAGCCCGTCGCCGTGCTCGACGACCTCGAGCGCGGGGCGGCCGCCGAGGACGCCGCGGCCCCCGACGACGCCGCCTCGGCCCTGCTCGCGGCGCTGCGGGGCGACATGCACGCGCACACCGACGCGAGCGACGGCGCGACCCCGGTGCAGGAGATGGTCCTCGCCGCCCTCGAGCTCGGGCACGACTGGCTCGCGATCACCGACCACTCGCCGCGGCTGACGGTCGCCCACGGCCTGTCCGCGGAGCGGCTGCGCGCGCAGACGGCCCAGGTCGCCGCCCTGCGACGGGTGGTCGCCCCGTTCGACGTCCTCACGGGCATCGAGTGCGACGTGCTCGAGGACGGGTCGCTGGACCAGGACCCCGACCTGCTGGACGAGCTCGACGTCGTCGTGGCCTCCGTGCACTCCAAGCTGCGCATGGACCGGGCGACGATGACCCGCCGCATGCTCGCCGCGGTCCGCAACCCCCGCACCGACGTCCTCGGGCACTGCACGGGCAGGCGGCTCACCGGACGGGAGCGGCCACCGAGCGAGTTCGACGCCGAGGCCGTGTTCGCCGCGTGCGCGGAGCACGGCGTCGCCGTCGAGATCAACTCCCGGCCGGACCGGCTCGACCCGCCGCACGCCCTGCTCGAGGTCGCCGTCGCGGCCGGGTGCGAGTTCGCGATCGACTCCGACGCGCACGCACCGGGCCAGCTGGCGTGGCTGCGCGCCGGGTGCGAGCGGGCCGTCGCGCACGGCATCGGCCCCGACAGGGTCGTGACGACGCGCTCCGCGCAGGAGGTGCGCGAGCGCGGACGACGGGCCGCCGCGGCCCGGTGACGACGGGGCGCGCCCCCCGGTACGTCCCCCGCAGGCGTGCCGCCGACGCGCCGCCCGCGCGCCGCGGTCACGCACTGCCCGGCGCGCCGCTAGTGTCGAGGGCCGTGCGCCCGGTCGATCCCGTGGCGCACGCCCGGTCCGTCGTCCGGACCGGGCAGCGATCCGACCCCCAAGGAGCACCTGACGTGAGCGTCAACCGCACCGAGCTCGTCCAGGCCGTCGCCGAGAAGGCGGGCCTGAGCAACGCCGAGGCCGACAAGGCCCTCAAGGCCTTCCAGGAGGTGCTCGTCGAGAAGCTCGCCGCCGGCGAGGACGTGACGATCTCCGGCTTCCTCTCGGTCGCGCGTGCCGAGCGTGCCGCGCGCACCGGTGTGAACCCGCAGACGGGCGAGAAGCTCGAGATCCCCGCCGGTCACCGCGTGAAGCTCACCGCGGGCAGCGCCCTCAAGCGCGCCGTCCAGGGCTGAGCCAGGACGCGGGCCCCCGACCGGTGACGGTCGGGGGCCCGCGTGCGTCCGGGGTCAGACCGGCCCGGCCTCCTGGTCGGCCGCGGCGCGGCGCGCGATGAGGCGAGGCAGCACGAGCCACGCGACCGCGATCACCACGAGCAGCGCGCCCCCCACCACCCAGCCCGCCGTGCGGGAGACGACGACGTCGAACAGCAGCATGGTGACGCCCGCGAGCGTCAGCGCGAGCGCGACGAGGCCTGCCCGCGCGAACGTGTGCCCGGCGTCGACCAGCTGGGGCTTCAGCCGGCGCCGGAAGAGCAGGCGGTGCAGGCTCACCGGCGCCACGAAGAGGATCGTCGCGAGCGCGGACAGGAGCACCAGGGCGAGGTACGTGACGCGCTGGTAGTCGTCGAGCTCGTCGAACCGGTACTGGAACGGCACGGTGAGGAGGAACCCGGTGAGGATCTGCGCGCCCGTCTGGGTGACGCGCAGCTCCTGCAGCAGCTCGTTCCAGTTGCGGTCCATGCGCTCGATGTACGTCTCGTTGCGACCGTCGTCGCGGGGCGCGGGCTGCGGTGCCGGTGCGTCCGGCGGGGTGGCACGCGTACTGCCTGCGGGACCGGTCATGGTCGTCGCGCCTCCTCCTGGTCCAGGGCTGCACGGATCATGCCGGTCCCCGGGCCCGCGCGCACGACGGCGACGGGTGCGTCGCCGGTCCGGACCACGTTCGGGTGCCGGCTTCCGGTCCGCGCACGTGACCAGCGGGCACGCGGGCCGGAGCACGCGTCCGCGTGGGTGAGACTGAGGGACGTGAGCACCCCGCACGCCCCCCGCCACTTCGCCTCCGACAACTACGCCGGCGCCCACCCGGAGGTCCTCGAGGCCCTCGCCGCCGCGAACGTCGGGCACGCACCCGCCTACGGCGACGACCCGCACACCGCCCACCTGCAGGACGTCGTCCGCGCGCACTTCGGCGCCGCGGCCGTGGCGTACCCGGTCTTCAACGGCACCGGTGCGAACGTCGTGGCCCTGCAGGCCATGCTGCCGCGCTGGGGGGCCGTGATCTGCTCCGCGAACGCCCACGTGAACACGGACGAGAACGCCGCGCCCGAGCGCGTCGGCGGCCTGAAGCTGCTGACCGTCCCCACCCCCGACGGCCGGCTGACGCCGGAGCTCGTCGCGCGGCAGGCGCACGGCTTCGGCGACGTGCACCGCGCGCAGCCCGGCGTCGTGTCGCTCACGCAGTCCACCGAGCTCGGCACGGTCTACCGCCCCGAGGACGTCCGTGCGCTCGTCGAGCAGGCGCACGCGCTCGGCATGCGCGTGCACGTCGACGGCGCGCGGCTGTCCAACGCCGCCGCGCGCCTGGGGCTGCCGCTGCGGGCGTTCACGACCGACGTCGGCGTCGACGTCGTCTCGCTCGGCGGGACCAAGAACGGCCTGCTGTTCGGCGAGGCGGTCGTGGTGCTGGACCCGGCCGCCGTCGACGGCGTCGGCTACCTGCGCAAGTCCGGCATGCAGCTCGCGTCCAAGATGCGCTTCGTGTCCGCCCAGCTCGTCGCGCTGTACGAGGGCGACCTGTGGCTGCGGTCGGCCTCCCACGCGAACGCGATGGCCGACCGGCTGCGCGCGGGGGTCGACGCGCTCGGCCTCGACGTCACGCTGCCCACCGAGGCGAACGCCGTGTTCGTGCGTCTGCCGGCCGACGTGGCGGCGGCCCTGCGTCGACGGTGGCGGTTCTACGACTGGGACCCGACCGACGGGACGGTCCGGCTCATGTGCGCCTTCGACACCCGCCCCGAGGACGTGGACGAGCTGCTGGCGGCGCTGGGCGAGGCGCTGGCGGTCCGCTCGGGGGCCTGAGCGCTGCGCCGCCCGCCTGGGCGCCGGCGCAGCCCCGCGGCGCCGGCGGGCGGGCGCCGACCACGAACGTGCGAGGGGGCCCTCCCGGAACGTGTCCGGGAGGGCCCCGCGGTGGTCGTCCGACGCCGCTGCGTCAGACGTCCGGGTCGATCAGGCCGTGGTGCAGGGCGAGCCGTTCAGCGTGAAGCCGGTCGGCGTGCCCGCCTGGCCGCTGTGCGAGCCGTTGAACCCGACCTCGACCGAGGCCCCCGCGGCGAGCGTGCCGTTCCAGGCGGCGTTCGTCACGGTCACGGTCTGGCCGGACTGCGCCCACGTCGCGCTCCAGCCCTGCTGGACCGAGCTGCCGTTCGGGAGCGTGAACCGCAGCGTCCAGCCGGACAGTGCCGACCTTCCGGTGTTGGTCAGCCGCACGGACGCGGTGAACCCGGTGTTCCAGCTGTTGGCCGTGTACCGCACGGAGCAGGAGGCCGGGCCGGAGGTCGCCGTGGGCGTCGGCGTCGCGGTGGCCGTGGGCGTGACGGTCGGGGTGACCGTCGGCGTCACGGTGGGCGTGACCGTCGGCGTCACGGTCGGCGTGACCGTGGGCGTCGGGTTCGGCGTCGAGCCGCTCGTCGGGATCGCGGGGTGCGCGTTGGCGACGAGGGTCCGGAACTGGGCCTCGAACCACTGGCCGGCCAGCGGTGCGTCCGGCGTGGCACCGGTGAGCTGGTTCGCCAGCTTCGGCGACACGAAGGTCGGGTCGCACATCCGGTCGAAGCTCTTGCCCTGGTCGTTCGGGATCTCCTTCGACGCGCCGTCCGACTCGCCCGGGGGCTTGATCCAGACGTAGGCGTCGAGGTGGGAGGCCGCCGGGGCGCTCGACGGCGTCGCCTGCGGGAGCTCGCCGATGCCGGCCCCGAGCGGGTTGCACCACGCGCCGCGGTGCACGCGGCGGTCGATGCGGGACTGGTCGACGTAGGTGTCGAGCGAGGTGCTCGTCGACGCGGCGGTGGGCCGGTTCGGGCCGCCCCAGCCGTTGCGCGAGGTGTCGATGAGCATGCCGGTGCTCGCCGGGAAGCCCTCGGCGACGAGCAGGCGGTGCAGGTGCGCCGTCCACGCCAGCTCACCGAAGTCGGGGTTCCACTCGTAGAACTTGGCGGCCTTGACCGGCTGCCCGCCGACCTGCTGGTCGGGGTTCGTGAGGAACGGCTCGGCCAGCGGCGTGGTGTTCGCCGTGTTCGTGACGAAGCCGTCGACGGACGCGAAGCCCTTCTTGGTCGTCCGCGCGACCTCGGCGAACAGCTTGGCCGCGGGGCCGGCGTTCGAGTCCCAGCCGAGCCAGCCGGAGTGCGCCGCGTCGATGTACGTGTAGACGTTGTCCAGCGTTTTGAGCTCGTCGAGCGCGTACTTGACGCCCTCGCGGTAGTAGGGCGCCGACTGCTGGCACTTCTGCTCGGAGATGTTCGTGATCAGGTTCGGCAGCGAGTCGGGCTCGATCGTCGCGGCGATCCGGATGTCCTGGTACTTCGGGTCGGACAGCAGGTCGACGATGGGGTCGATGTACTCGGTCTTGTACCGCGCCAGGCCCGCGTCGGTCGCGGGCAGCTCGCCGTTGGACGCGAGCGCGAAGCAGTCACGGCCGGGCAGGTTGTAGATGACCAGGTTGAAGACGAGCGGCGTGCTGCCGGTCTTCTGCTTGAGCGCCTCGTCGAGGTGGAACTTCAGGCCGTTGCCGTCCGCGTTGCCGGTGATGGCGCTGATGCGGTCCATCCACACGGCCGTCGGCTGCTTGGCCACCGTGCGCATCCGGGCGGCCAGCGTGGCGTCGCCGGCGCGCGTGGCAGCGCTCTCAACGCTCGCGGCCCAGGTCGGGTTCACGTACTGCCTGGCACCCGCGTACGGGTTGTCGACGTGCGGCTCGGCCGCCGTGGCGGTGGTGCCCGCCAGCGTCAGCGGCACCGCGACGAGCGCCGTTGCCGTCGCCGCGGTCGCGACGGCGCGCAGGCGCCGTCCGACCGTCCTCTTGCCGTGTGTGGACACGTGTGTCCTCCGGTTGTCGATCGGCGCACCCCGCCCTCGGCGGCAGGGTGCGGGCCGCCGCGGGGAGTCCACGACGACTGCCGTGGAATCCATCACGCGCCCCCACCGGCGGGGACCTGCACGAATTGTTTAGGCAGGTCCCCGTTACCGAATCGTTACCACACCCGTGCGCCGTGCCGGAGGGCGTCGCCGCAGGTCAGCGCGATCTCGGGCCGGTGCTGCCCCGCACGGCGAGCCCCCCGACGGCGATGTGCGGGGCCGGCAGCGTGCGTCCGTCCAGCACCTGGAGCACGGCGTGCCCCACCGCCGTCCCGAGCTCGGACTGGACCGTCGGCAGCGCCGTGATCGACGGTGTCGCGAGGCGGCACAACGGCGAGTCGGTCAGGGCCACCACCGAGACGTCCCAGGGGACGGCCAGCCCCGTGCGACGCGCCACGTCCAGCGCCGCGACGGCCATGTGGTCGGTGTCGAACACCAGCGCGGTGGGCGGACGTCCGCCGGTCAGCAGCCGGCGGCAGGCGGCAGCGGCACCCTCGGGCGTGCCCGCGGTCGCCTCGTGCGCGAGCACACCACCCCCGGCCGCGACGGCCTGGCCGAGCCCAGCGACGCGGGTCCGCGTGCGCTGCAGCGCGTCGGGGCCGGTCACGACCGCCACCTGGCGGTGCCCGAGCTCGATGAGGTAGCGCCCGACACGGGCGGTCGCCTCGTCGTCGTCCACCCCCACCGTCGCCATCTCGCCGCTCGGCTCGGCGCAGGAGACGACGACCGACGGGATGCGCAGCCGCCGCAGCGCGTCCAACCGGGGGTCCTCCGTGCGCACGTCGGTGACGACCATGACGTCGAAGCGCCGTTCGGCCCACCACTCGCCGTAGAGCGCGACGGCGGCCGCCAGGTCGTCGACGACCTGGAGCACGAGCGCCAGACCCCGGGTGCGCAGCACGTCCTGGAGCGGCACCACGAGCTCGAGCACGTCCGCGCCGTACCCGACCGGTCCCGTCAGCGTGCGGTCGAGGACGAGCCCCACCGCCCGCGGGCCGCTGCGCATCGAGCGCGCCGCGGCGCTCGGTCGCCAGCCGAACTCGTCGGCGACGCGCAGGACGCGCTCGCGCGTCGCCGCGCTGACGCCGGGGCGTCCGTTGAGGGCGTAGGAGACCACCGCGATCGAGACGCCGGCGGCGCGCGCCACGTCCGTGATCGTCGGGCGACGGGTCGCCGGGCCGGGGACGACGGGCTGCGCGCCGGTCGCCGGAGATACGGCGTCTTTGCCGTTGTCATGTGCAGGAGTGACCACGATCGCCTAGTCTTGCGCCCGATGTGGGTAGATCGCATCAACTCGGCTCCGACGGTGTAGGCGAGGTAGCTCCATGGTCACTGCCCGGCGCGGGGTCCCCGCCACGGTCCGTCGGACGATCGGCGTCCTGTCCCCGGTCGTCGGCGGGTTCTACTTCGGCGCCCTCATCGCGGGCGTGGCACGTGCGGCGCGCGGCGCAGGCCACCGGGTGGTGGCCGTCCAGACCTATCCCGCGGGGCTCGACCGCGAGCGGTACCCGGACGAGTCCGTCCTCGACACCCCGGTCGCGCTCGGCGCGGTCGACGGCCTCGTGGTGGTCGGGAAGTCGTTGAGCCAGGAGCGCCTCGCCGCGGTGCGCGAGTGGGGCGTGCCCGTGGTCCTCGTGAGCGAGGACCCCGTCCACCCGGACGACCCGGTGGTGGTGCCGGACAACCCGGGCGGCGTGCGTGAGGCCGTGGAGCACCTGCTCTGGCACGGGCACACGGCGATCGGGTTCCTCGGCAACCTGTCGCAGCGCGACATGCGCGAGCGGTTCGCCGCGTACCGGGCGACGCTCGCGGAGCACGGCATCGAGTCGGACGAGTCGTGGTGGTACGAGGCGTCCGACAACCAGGAGCAGGGCGGCGTGGACGCCGCGGCCCGCATGCTCGCGGCGGGCACCCCGACGACGGCCGTCGTCGCCGCGACGGACCGCAACGCGGTCGGGTTCCAGCGGGCCCTGCGCTCGCACGGTCTCGTGCTGCCCCGCGACCAGGCCGTCGTCGCGTTCGACCACGCGGACTCCGGTGCGCGCGTCAGCCCGCGGCTGTCCACGGTCGACGCGCACTTCGGCCGCGTGGGGGAGCAGGCGGTGCACCTGCTGCTCGCCCGCATGCGCGGTGAGGAGGTCGCGCCCGGCGAGCACCGCGTCGCCTCGACGCTCGTGGTCCGCGAGTCCTGTGGCTGCACCGACGTGACGTCGCCCGCCGTCGCGGGCGTGGGCGACGAGGGCACGGCCGGTGCCGACCTCGTGCGGCGCCTCGCCGACTCCGCCTTCGCCGGCCCGGCGGGGACCGCGTCCGCCCGCCGCTCGGGCCCCGACGCGCGCGAGGCCTGGTGGCGGGCCGTGGTCGAGCCCGTGGACGCGGCCGCCGAGCGCGGGGTCGCCCCGGCGCCGGCCGCCCTCGGCCGGCTCGCCGACCTGACGGCCGCCCTCCAGCCCCACCCCGAGGCGCTCGAGCAGACCGTCACGGTCCTGCGAGCGGTCGAGTGCCGGCAGGTGGAAGCGCTCTCCGAGGCGCGCGCACAGCACGCGCCCGCGGTACGCCGTGCGGTCACCGACGTGCTGCTCGCGGTCACCAAGGGCTGCACCCGCGCCATGCTGGCGCGCAGCGGACAGCTCGAGCGCACGATCGTCGACCAGTACGAGGTCGACATGGACCTGCTGCGCGGCGACGGCGCGAGCCCGCGGGCCCTGGGGTGGCTGCCGCGCGGCGTGCGCGGCCACGCCTGCCTCGGCCTGTGGGTCGGCTCCGACCGGGGGCCGGGGGACCGCGAGATGGAGATCGTGGGCGTGCACGACACGACCGGCACGCTCTCGCGGCTCGTGGGCGTGCGGACGACCGCCAGCCAGTTCCCGCCCGCGGCCCTGACGCGCGCGGGCACCGTCGGCTCGAACGAGCTGACGTTCGTCGTGCCGGTGACGTTCGGCGGCAGCGACTGGGGCCTGCTCGCCATCGACGGCGTCGTGGAGACCCGGTCGACCCAGCCCCGCGACCGGTTCAACCACTGGGCCGCGCTGCTCGCCGTCGCGCTCGACCAGGAGCGGCTCCTGGCGTCCCTGCGCGAGCAGCGCAAGGCGCTCGAGCAGGCCGCCGCGCGCGAGCGCGCTCTCGCGGACACGGTGCGCGAGAGCGAGGAGCGGTACGCGCTCGCCTCGATGGCGGCGCACGACGGCACCTGGGACTGGGACGTCTCCGCGGGCACCGTGTACTACTCGCCGCGCTGGAAGCAGACGCTCGGCTACGCCGACGACGTCATCGGCGACCAGCCCGCCGAGTGGCTCGAGCGCGTCCACCCGGCGGACCGGGACGAGCTGTCCGCGGCGATCGCGGCCCAGCTCGCCGGGTGCGGCACGCCGCTGGAGCTCGAGCACCGGGTCCGCACGTGCTCCGGCGACTACCGCTGGATGCTCTGCCGGGCCGTCACGGTCCTCGACGACGCCGGCTGCCCCGCCCGCCTGGTGGGCACCCTCGTCGACGTCACGGAGCGCAAGGAGGCCGAGATGGCCCTCCAGCGCGACGCGCTGCACGACCCCGAGACCGGGCTCGTCAACCGCCTGCTCTTCCTCGACCGCCTGGGCGCCGCGCTGCTGCGCACGCGGCGGTCCCCGGCGTACGACTGCGCGCTCGCGCTCGTGCGCGTCGTCGAGCCCACCCCGACGGCCGTGCGCGAGGCCGCCGAGGTCGCCCCGGACGTGCACCGCGAGGTCGTGCGGCAGCTGCGCCGGCCTCTGCGCGAGGGCGACACGACCGCGCGCATCGGCGAGGACGACTTCGCGGTCCTCGTCGACGACGTGGGTGCGGGCGGCATGCCGCAGCGCCTGGCCGAGCTGCTCGAGCGGCTCCGGCGCGACATCGGGCCGCGCATCGCGATCGGCGTGCTCGGCAGCATCCGCGGCATGCGGGACGCCGCCGACGTGCTGCGCGAGGCGGACATCGTGCTGCTGCGCGAGCAGACCCGGCAGGACCCGCTGCGAGGTCCCGTGCTGCGCTGAGCCGGCTGCGCTGAGCCGGGTGTACTGCGCTGGGCCCCGTGCGCCGGCGGGGGCCCCGACGTGGCGACGGCCCGGCACCCCCCCAGGGGTACCGGGCCGTCGCGGTGCGTCGGGGACCGTCAGACGTGCGCCCGGCGCACCTTCTCGCCGCGGCTGGGGTGCCGGTCGGCGCGGGGGCCGGTGTCGACCCGGATCCGCAGCGGGCGCCCCGCCACGCGGGCGCGCCCGATGCGGTCGACCGCCTCGGGCGACAGGCCCGCCGGGATGTCGACCAGGGCGAACGTGTGGAAGATGTCGATCCGCCCGACGTCGGAGCCCTGCAGCCCGCCCTCGCCGGTCAGGGCACCGACGAGCTGCCCCGCCTGCACGCCGTCGCGGTGGCCCACGGCGACCCGGTAGCGCGGCCGCCCGCTGGGACCGCCGGTCGTCGCGCGACGGCGACCCGCCGTGCCGTGACCGGCCCCCGCCGTGCGCCCGTCGTCGGGCGTCTCTCGGGCGCGGCGCACCGCGTCGTCGAGGTCGTCGCCGTCGCCCGTGCGCGGCGCCGGGCCCTCGTCGCCGACCGCGAGTGCCGCGACCGCGGCGAGCAGGTCGGTCACGTCGACCTCGGGATGCTCGGCCAGGTGCGCACCGACGGCCTCGCGGTACAGCTCCAGACGGCCGGCGGCCAGGCGCTCGGGCGTGCGCGCCAGGAGGCGGGCGACCCGGTGCGCCGACACCTCGGCCGGGGACGGGATGGTCGTCTCGACCAGGGGGGTGCGGGTCGTCCGCTCGATCTGGCGCAGCTTGCCGCGCTCGTTCGGCGTGACGAAGGTCAGCGCGGCACCCGTGCGACCGGCGCGCCCCGTGCGGCCGATGCGGTGCACGTAGGTCTCCGCCTCGCGCGGGACGTCCATGTTGACGACGAGCCCGATCCGCTCGACGTCGAGACCGCGGGCCGCCACGTCGGTGGCGACGAGCACGTCGAGCGCGCCCGTGCGCAGCCGCTCGACGATGCGCTCCCGGTCCGCCTGGGCGACGTCGCCGGAGATGTGCGCCGCGGCGATCTGGCGCTGCACGAGCAGGTTCCCGACCTCCTCCGCCGCCTCGCGCGTGCGCACGAAGACGATGGCGGCGTCGGCGTCGCTCACCGCGAGGACGCGCGCGAGCGCGCCCGCCTTGTGCCGGTGCGGCACCACGGCGTACTGCTGCGTGATCGCCGTGACCGTGGACGACTGGCGGGCGACCGCCACCTCGACCGGGTCGCTCAGGTGCTGGTCGGCCACGCGGCGGATGGGTGCCGGCATGGTGGCCGAGAACAGCGCGACCTGCCGACCCGCGGGCGTCTGCGACAGCACGCGCTCGACGTCCTCCGCGAAGCCCATGCGCAGCATCTCGTCGGCCTCGTCCAGCACGAGGAAGCGCACGTCCTGCAGCTTCAGCGTGCCGCGGTCCAGGTGGTCGATGACGCGGCCGGGCGTGCCGACGACGACCTGGGCGCCGCGCGCGAGCGCGCGCTGCTGCGGCAGGTAGGGGGAGCCGCCGTAGACGGGGACGACCTGCAGCCCCTCGCGGTGCCGGGCGAACGACGTGATGGCGTCCGCCACCTGCATCGCGAGCTCGCGCGTCGGGGTCAGCACGACCGCCTGGACGGCCGGGACCGACGGGTCGACCCGCTGGAGGAGGGGCAGACCGAAGGCCGCGGTCTTGCCGGTGCCGGTCTGCGCGACGCCGACGACGTCGCGGCCGGCGAGCAGCGCCGGCACCGTGCGCGCCTGGACGGGCGTGGGGGCCGTGAAACCGAGGTCGGTGACCGCGGCGAGGAGCTCGGGGGACAGACCGAGGTCGGCGAACGAGCCGGCCGCAGCGGGAGCGGCGTCGTCGGTGGAGGGCAGGGGGGAGTGCAGCAGCGTCACAGAGGGGACCGTTCGGTCGGAGGTGGGGGAGACGGGGCCGCCCGAGGGCGTCCATCGACGTCGCTCACCCCGTCACACCTGGCCGCCCTCGGGCGGTCCGACACGCATCGGCGGGACCCGGCGGCCCCGCGAGGGGCTCGCCGTCCCGCGCGGGGACGCGACACGACTCCTGTTGTCCCGTCCAGGTTACCCGTGCGCGCCGCTCCGTGGGTCGGCAGGACGCGGTGACGTCACGCACACGGCTCAGCCGAGGCCGCGCCGGCCCCCCTCGATCGCGGGGCAGCGGTCCATCACCACGTCGAGGCCCGCGGCGCGGGCGCGCGCGGCCGCCGCCTCGTCGACGACGCCCAGCTGCAGCCACACGGCGCGGGCGCCGACCGCGACAGCCTCGTCCACGACGCCGCCCGCGATCCGGCTGTTGACGAACAGGTCCACCACGTCGGGCGGCTCGGGCAGCTCGTCGAGGCGGCGCACACCGCGCACGCCGTGCACCGTCGGCGCGCTCGGGTGCACCGGGACGACCCGGTGCCCGAGGCGCTGCAGGTAGGCGGCGACGCCGTACGCCGCGCGCGCGGTGTTCGTCGACAGGCCGACCACCGCCCACGTCGCCGGCGTGCGCAGCAGACGGTCCACGACGTCGGGGTCGACGGCGGCGCTCATGCGTCCGAGCCTGCCACCCGCCCGCGCCGGGCGGTACCGGAGCGTCGCGCCGGGCGGCGCTGCGGGTGCGCATAGGATCACGGTCAGGACGACGACGGGGGAAGGCGTGACGGAGGAGCCGGCGGTCAGCGCTCGCGTGCTCACCGTCCCCAACGTCATCAGCCTCGTGCGGCTGCTGCTGGTCCCCGTCTTCGCCGTGCTCGTGGCCCGCGGGGACGACGCGTGGGCGCTGCTGGTGCTCGCCGTCTCCGGCGCGAGCGACTGGCTCGACGGCGTCCTGGCGCGGCGGATGCACCAGGTGACGCGGCTCGGGCAGATGCTCGACCCCGCCGCGGACCGCCTGTTCATCCTCGTCACGCTCGTGGGCCTCGCCTGGCGCGAGATCGTCCCCGTGTGGCTCGTCGTCGTGCTCGTGGCGCGCGACGTGGTGCTCGCGGGCATGCTCGTCGTCCTCGCCCGCGCGGGCTACCCGCCGCTGCGGGTCCACCTGGCGGGCAAGGCCGGCACGATGGTGCTCCTGTACGCGTTCCCGCTGCTGCTGCTCTCGCAGTGGCCGTCGGCCGTGGGGCAGGCGGCAGGCGTGCTCGGCTGGGCCTGCGCGCTGTGGGGCGTGGGCCTGTACTGGTTCGCCGGTGCCCTCTACCTCGCCCAGGCAGGGTCGGTGCTGCGCCGCGAGCGGCGCCTGGACCGGGCGGCGGCACGGTGAACCGCCGCCACGCGCAGCCCGGGCCCACCCGGGCGGCCGACGCCTCGATGACGCTCATCAACGAGACGTACCGGCGGCCCCTGGACCCCGGGTACCAGGAGGTGGCGGCACGACGCGCGGCCGGTCTGGCGCCGCGGCGGACGGCCCGGGGAGCGGCGGCGCTCCTCGTGCTCGCCGTCGTCCTCGGTGCCGCGGCCACGTCCGCCGCCAGTGCCCTGCGGCGCCCGCCGCCGGCGGTGCTGGAGGCGCGCACGCTGCTGGAGGACGAGATCCGCGAGCGCACCGCGCGCGCCGAGGAGCTGCGGGTGCAGAACGCGCGGCTCTCCGCCGAGATCGCGGGCCTGCAGACGGCGGCGGCCTCCAGCGAGGACCCGGCGCTGCTCGCCCAGCTGCAGCAGGACGCGGTCCCGGCCGGACGCGTCCCGGTCACCGGGCCGGGTCTGCGGATCGTGCTCACCGACCGCCAGCCCCCGAGGGCGAGGAGCTGGACCCGGACAGCCGCGTGCAGGACGTCGACCTGCAGGTCCTGGCGAACGGCCTGTGGGCCTCCGGTGCGGAGGCGATCGCGATCAACGGCGCGCGGCTCACGTCCACCACGGCCATCCGCAGCGCGGGGGCTGCCGTCCTCGTCGACATGCGGCCGATCGTCAGCCCCTTCACCGTCGAGGCGATCGGTGACGCGGTGGGTCTGCAGACCGGGCTGGCGCGCGGGGCCGCCGGGCAGCGCCTGGCGATGCTGCGCTCGCAGTACCGGATCGGTGTCGACGTGACCGCGCAGGACAGGCTCCGGCTCCCGGCGTCGGGATCCTCGACGCTGCACGTCGCCCGTGTGCTCGAGGAGCCGACCGCGTCCTCCGTGCCCGAGGGTGCGGGGGAGGACGGAGGGGACGCCGGGGAGGCGGACGCTCTTGGGGCCGCGTCACCGGATGTGGCAGTGTCTGTCCGTCCTGACGGAGGGGAGGGCTCGTGATCGCGGTGATCGGGCTCGTGCTCGGCGTGGTCGCCGGGCTCCTGATCGAGCCGACCGTGCCCGCGAACCTGCAGCCGTACCTGCCGATCGCGGTCGTCGCCGCCCTCGACGCGCTCTTCGGCGGCCTGCGCGCGTTCCTCGACGGGATCTTCGACGAGCGCGTCTTCCTCACGTCGTTCCTGTCGAACGTCGTGGTCGCGGCGCTCATCGTCTTCCTGGGCGACCAGCTCGGGGTCGGGTCGCAGATGACGACGGCCGTGATCGTCGTCCTGGGCATCCGCATCTTCTCGAACGCCGCGTCGATCCGACGCCACCTGTTCAAGGCATGACGGACGAGCACGGGCCTCCCACCCCGCCGACCGGCGCCACGCCGGCGGTGCCCGAGCCGCCGCGCCCCCCGCTCGACGACGCGCCCGTCATCGACCCGCGCGACCCGCTCGGCCTGGGCGACCTGCTGCCGGACGCCGGGTCGCCGACGTCCGAGGAGACCCGCGGGCCCGGCGACGAGCAGACGGACGACCTGCGACGCGAGCCGGCGGACGGGTCGGTCGGCGAGCCGGCGGACGCGCCCGTCGGCGAGGCCCCGGCGGACGACGGCTCCGGGGGCGGGTCGGGCGTCGACGACGCGGACGTGCCCCGCACCGACTCCCACGACCTCTCTGCGGTGGCGGTGCCGACGGCGGCCGACGAGGACGCGCCTGCGGGGGTCGACGCGGCGTCCGGCGGACCGGCCCGCGAGGACCGGTCCCTCGCCCCTGCCGAGCGCGAGGACGACGCGTCGCCCGGCACGACCGGGCACGAGCCGGTCGCGCAGTCGCAGGACGGGCCCGTCGCGACCGGCACCTCCGCCCTGGACGGCGCCTCGACGGTCACCGCCTCGGTGGGTCCGGGCGGCCCCGCCGACGGCGCGCAGGTCCCGTCCGCGGCGGACGAGCCGCTCCCGGTCCCGGGGCCCACGCCCCGGGAGCCGGACCCGGACGCACCCGGCGGCGCCGACGAGCCGGGTCCGTCCCGCACGGCCGCGCACCCGGCGGCGGGCGAGCGCTCGGCGTGGAGCCGTCTGGCCCACGCGATGCGCCCGCGCATCACCACCGGGCAGCTCCTCACCGCCGCGCTGTGCGCGATGCTCGGCCTCGCCCTCGTCGTCCAGGTCCGGCAGACGACCGACGCCCAGCTCGGGTCCCTGCGCCAGGACGACCTCGTGCGCCTGCTCGACGAGACGACCACGCGCGCGGACGAGCTCGCCCGCGAGGCGGCCGACCTGCAGCGCGAGCGGGACGAGCTGCTGTCCGGCTCGGACCGTCAGCAGGCCGCCCTCGACGCGGCCCGCCGCAACGCCGCCACGCAGGGCATCCTCACCGGTCGGCTGCCCGCGACGGGCCCGGGGGTGCGCGTGACGCTGCACGACGCGGACCCGGGCATCCGCCCGGCCACCATGCTCCACGTGCTGGAGGAGCTGCGGAACGCGGGCGCCGAGGCCATCCAGCTCAACGACCTGCGCGTGACCGCGAGCAGCGCCTTCACGGGCACCGCCGGCGCCGTCGTGCTCGACGGCGTGATGCTGTCCCCGCCGTACCGTTGGCTCGTCATCGGCGACCCGGACACGATCGCGACCGCGCTCGAGATCCCCGGCGGGGCCATCGCCGCGGTCCGGCGGGACGGCGGGCGCGGCACCGTGGAGCGGGTCGTCCGGGTCGACGTCACGGCCCTGCGGGAGCTGCCGGACCCGGTGCACGCGACGCCCGTGCCGGGCGACGGCTGACGGACGGCGCGCCGCGCGCACGTCACTCGCCCAGGTGCTCAGCGTGCTGCACGGACGTGCCGACACCACATAGGGTGAGACCCGCGACGGCTGGGTCGAGGCGGGAGCTGCGACGCGCCCGCATCCGACACGGGAGGTGCACATGAGCGACGATCGACCGGCTCCGGCCGGAGGGCTGCCCGAGTACCGCGGCGACGGTCCGGACACGACCGTCAGCTTCGGGTCGCTCGCGCCCGTCGACCAGGAGGCGCCCGCACGCGTCGGTCTCACCGCGGACGAGGCGGCCGCGGTGCAGGCGCTCCCGCCGACGTCGGCGCTCCTGATCATGCAGCGGGGTCCGAGCTCGGGTGCCCGCTTCCTCCTGGACGCCGAGCGCACCACCGCGGGTCGCAGCACGAGCGCGGACATCTTCCTCGACGACGTCACGGTGTCGCGCAAGCACGCCGACTTCGTGCGGGAGGGCAACCAGTTCGTCGTGCGCGACATCGGCTCGCTGAACGGCACCTACGTCAACCGGTCGCGCATCGACCAGGCGGTCCTGCGGGCGGGTGACGAGGTCCAGATCGGCAAGTACCGCATGACGTTCCACCCCAGCCCGCACCGTGACGCCTCCTGACGGCGCGGCGGCGCGCGCGGTCCGCGCAGCCGCCCCGGACGAGGCGACGACGCCCTCCCCGGAGCCCTGGCCGCGCGGGCTGTCCCGCCGCGCGAGCATGCGCATCTCGGACGTCCTCGCCGCGCTGCGCCTGGAGTTCCCGGCGGTGACGACCTCCAAGCTGCGGTTCCTCGAGGAGCAGGGGCTGGTGGCGCCGGTGCGGACCCCGTCGGGGTACCGGCAGTACTCGCCGGCCGACGTCGAGCGGCTCCGCTTCGTCCTGCGCCAGCAGCGGGACCGGTACATGCCGCTGAAGGTGATCGGGGAGCGGCTCGCCGCGCTCGACGCGGGCGCGGAGGAGGACGAGGCCCCGCCGCGCGCGCGCCTGGCCACGAGCGACGGTGTCGCGCGCACCCCGGCCCGGATGACCGCCGAGCGCCTCGCGCAGGACGCCGGCGTCGCCCCCGGTCTGGTCGAGGAGCTCGTGGCGCTGGGCGTCCTGCGTCCCGACCACCGCGGTGCCTTCGACTCCTGGGCGCGGGACGTGGTGGTCGCGGCGGCGGCGCTCGGCGAGCACGGCATCGACCCCCGGCACCTGCGGGCGTTCCGCGCGGCCGCGGACCGGCAGGCGGACCTCGTGGAGCAGGTCGTCGCCCCCTGGCGGGGCAGCGCAGCGTGTCGGCACGCGCGCGCGCCGGCACGCTCGCCGCCGAGGTCGGCGAGCTGTGCGCGCAGATGCACACGGCGCTGCTGCGGTCGTCGGTCGCCGACCTCGCCCCCTGACGGGCGGCCCGAGGACGACACGCGGGTCGTCGAGCGCTGGGGCAGACGCGGCCGCCGCCGCGTCGTAGCGTGGGCACGTGGCGGAGGATCCCGAGCTGGTCCCGGTGGAGGTCGTCGGCGTGCGCACGCACCTGGCCGACGACGAGATCGTCGTGCTGCTGCTCGACCCCGACTCGGCGCTGCTGGTCCCGATCCTCATCGGCCCGGCGGAGGCCTCGGCGATCGCCGCGGCGCAGGCGGGCGTCGTGCCGCCGCGGCCCATGACGCACGACCTGCTGCGCGACGCCCTGCTCGCGGCGGGTGCGCCCGTCACGCAGGTCGAGATCACGCGTCTCGAGGACGGCGTCTTCCACGCCGCGCTCGTGCTGCGGGGCGGTCGACGTGTGGACTCGCGCGCCTCCGACGCGATCGCCGTGGGGCTGCGCTTCGGCTGCCCGGTGCTCTGCTCGGCGGAGGTGGTGGCCCTCGCCGGGGTCGAGGTCCGCCCGGCGGGCAGCGAGGAGGACCTGGCGCAGTTCCGGGAGTTCCTCGACCAGGTGTCGGCGGAGGACTTCGAGACGGGGCACGAGCCGGGGCAGGAGCCGGGAGGTCGCGAGACGTGACGCCGGACGAGGGACCGACCTTCGACCTCAGGGTGAAGGTGAGACACGCACCGGGCGACACGCCGGACACGCTCGTTGCGTGCCTGTCGGTGCAGGCCTAGCGTTGCAGCAGATCAGGAACAGCGCGCCCGCCTCGCGGACGCCGAGGGAGGCACCCGTGGTGAGCAACGAGACCGCCGAGAACGCCGGCGCCGTCCCCCAGCGAGCGCAGGGTCTGCTGTTCGACGACGACCTGCCGGACCTCGACGTCGCGACCGGGTACCGCGGGCCGACCGCCTGCCGCGCCGCCGGCATCACCTACCGCCAGCTCGACTACTGGGCTCGCACCGGACTCGTGGAGCCGTCCATCCGGCCGGCCACGGGCTCCGGGACGCAGCGGCTGTACAGCTTCCGCGACATCCTCGTCCTCAAGGTGGTCAAGCGGCTGCTGGACACGGGCGTGTCCCTGCAGCAGATCCGCAGCGCCGTGTCCCACCTGCGCGAGCGGGGGGTCGACGACCTCGCGCAGATCACGCTCATGTCCGACGGGGCCAGCGTGTACGAGTGCACGTCGGCCGACGAGGTCATCGACCTCGTCCAGGGCGGGCAGGGCGTCTTCGGGATCGCCGTCGGCCGCGTCTGGCGCGAGGTCGAGGGCACGCTGGCCGAGCTGCCGACCGAGCGTGCCGAGGACGACGCGGCGGCGCCCGCACCGCAGGACGAGCTCGCGCTGCGTCGGCAGGCACGCTCCGCCGGCTGACGACCGCCCAGCACGACGCCCCGTCCGGGTCACCGGGCGGGGCGGTCTGCTGTCAGCGGCGGGGGGCGCGCAGCGCGCGCTCGAGGAGCTGGTCGAACACGCCGGCGAGCTCGGCGGCCGCCGCCCCGGGCCACGCGTGCACCGGCTGCGCCGCCCCCTGGGCCTGCTGCAGGGCGGCGCGCTCGGGGACGCTGGGGGACAGGACGAGCGGCCCGTACAGGGTCTGCAGCTCCTGCAGGCGGTACGCCTGCTCCACCGACCGCGCGCGCACGCGGTTGACGACGATGCCGAGCGGCTGCAGCGCGGGTGCGGCACTACGCCGCAGCTCGTCGATCGTGCGCATGGCCCGTCCCACGGCCATCACGGCGAACAGGCCGGGCTCGGTCACCACGACGGCGCGGTCGCACGCGGTCAGGCCCGTGCGCGTCAGGCCGCCGAGCGACGGCGGGCAGTCGATCAGCACCAGGTCGTACCCCGAGAGCCAGGACAGCGCGTAGCGCAGGCGGTCGAGGTCACTGTCGTCGACGCGGTCGTGCAGGACCGAGCGCTCCGAGCCGACGAGCACGTCCAGGCCGTGGTCCGCCCACCCGGACGGCGCCGTGGCGGCCGCCACCGACTCGCCGGAGGGGGAGTCGAGCACCGAGGCGACGTCGCCCGCGGCCGCACCGGCCGCACCGAGCGCCATGGTCGAGTCACCCTGGGGTCGAGGTCGATGACGAGGGTGCGCAGCCCGCGCTCGAGGGCGGCCGAGGCCAGCCCGAGCGTCACCGAGGTCTTGCCCACGCCACCCTTGAGGCTGCACACACCGAGGACGAGCACGGGCGCCACGGTAGCCGGGCGGTGCACCCGGCACGAAACGCGGCGCCGGGCGCGTCGCGAGGCGCGTGGGCCAGGATGGGGACCATGACCCTCGCCGTCAGCCGCCACGGGCACGCCTGCGTACGGATCGAGCGCGCCGGGCGCGCCCTCGTCGTGGACCCGGGCGTGTGGAGCGACCTCACGGTGCTCGACGACGCCGAGGTCGTGCTCGTCACGCACGAGCACCCGGACCACCTGGCTCTCGACGCGCTGGTCGCGCGCGCGACGGCAGGGCTGCCCGTGCGGGCGCCCGGCCCGGTCGTCGCCGCGCTCGAGGCCGCCGGCGCGCCGGCCGACGCCCTGCGCACGGTCGCGTCGGGCGACGAGCTCGACGCCGCCGGTCTGCGGGTGCGCGTGCTGGGGGAGCGGCACGTGGTGATCCACCCGGACCTGCCGGTGCCGGCGAACGTCGCCTACCTCGTCGAGGACCTCGTCCTGCACCCGGGCGACTCGTACACGCCGCCGCCCGCGGGCACGGCCGTCGACCTGCTGCTGCAGCCCCTCGGTGCGCCCTGGCTGCGGCTCGGGGAGGCGGCCGACTACGTGCGCGCGGTCGGGCCGCGGCGCGTCGTGCCGATCCACGACGCGCTGCTCAGCGACCTCGGCCGGGGGGAGCGGTGAACCTGCTGCGGACGTTGACGTCCGCGCAGGTGCTCACGCCCGCGCCCGGCGAGCGCGTCCTCGTGCCGGACGCCTGAGCGTCCCGGCGTCGGTCCCGCCCCGCTGCGGTCGCCGGTGCCGCCGTCGGTCGCTAGCGTCGCCCGCGACGGAGAGGAGCCGCCGTGACCGAGAACGCCGACCTGCCCCGCCTCGAGCAGGACGAGACCGTCCCGCCGCGCCCGGAGGAGGAGATGGCCGACCTGGCCCGCACCCGTCCCGACCCCGCGGGGCACGGGGAGGAGCGTCGCGCCGCGGCGGACCTCGACGCCACGGACGGACTGGGGGAGCAGCGCCCCGAGGACGGGCCGACGGCGCGCGAGGTGGGCTGAGCGACGGGCGGCGCCGACTAGGGCATCCTTGCCTGATGCAGATCCGAGCCGTGGTCGAGGACGACTGGCCGCTGGTGCGCGAGGTCCGGCTGCGGGCCCTGCGGGAGTCACCCGAGGTGTTCGGCTCGTCGCTCGCCCGCGAGGAGCGGTTCGTCGAGTCGCACTGGCGCATGCGGCTGCGCACCAGCCCCACCTGGGTTGCCGTCGACGACGACGGGACACCGCGCGGGCTGGTGTCGATGATCCGCGAGCCGGGTTCGCCGGAGGACGACCGCCACGTGCAGCAGATGTGGGTCGCGCCCGAGGTGCGTCGACAGGGCGTCGCGTGGTCGCTGCTCGACGCCGTGGTGCGCGCAGCCGCGGAGGACGGCGCACGCACGGTGTCGCTGTGGGTCGTCGAGGACAACGCGTCGGCCGTCGACCTGTACGTGCGCGCCGGCTTCGTGCGCACCGGCGAGCGCCAGGCGCTGCCGCGCGACCCGGACCGCGTCGAGGAGCGGTACGAGCGCCACGTGGACGTCGCCGGTCTCGCCGCCGGCGCGTGAGGCGCGGGAGAGGCACGGGCGGGACCCGGGGGCCGCCGCCCCGGCGTTCTGACATAATGCACATTATCGGCGTCACGCGGAGAGGCTGCAGACGGGGTTCTCAGCTGGGGCTCGACGTGCCGGACGCCGCCCATCACGGGCTCCCACGGGGCTCGAGGTGACACGTGAGGCTCGCTCGTGGTGCACGTGACGGTGCACCCGCGACCTGCTCGTCGTGCACGCAGCGTCCCCAGTCGCTGCGCGCAATGACGTCGCCGGCACTGCGCGAGCCGACGACACTGGACGGATGACGCAGGATCTCGACGACGCCGGTCGCCGCCCGGTCGCTCTCGTCACCGGGGTGGGCCGCACCAGGGGCATCGGCGCCGGTGTCGCCCGCGGGCTGGCGGCGAGCGGCTGGGACATCGCCTTCACGTATTACTCCGCCTACGACACCCGCATGCCGTGGGGCGGTGAACCGGGGGCCACCGACGCGATCGCCGACGAGCTGCGCGCCGCCGGGGCCGAGGCGGTGGCGATCGAGGCCGACCTCGCGGACCCGCTGGCTGCGGACCAGGTGCTCGACCGCGCCGTGCACGCCCTGGGTGGGGTGCAGGCGCTGGTGATGTGTCACTGCGAGTCGGTCGCCAGCGGGATCCTCGACACCTCGGTCGAGAGCTTCGACCGCCACTTCGCCGTCAATGCCCGAGCCGCGTGGCTGCTCATCCGCGCGTTCGCGGAGCGCGCCGAGGGCGAGGACGCACGACGGCGGGTCATCGCGCTGACGTCCGACCACACGGTCGGCAACCTGCCGTACGGCGCGAGCAAGGCCGCGTTGGACCGCATCACGCTGGCCGCCGCATCCGAGCTGGCGCATCTCGGGGTCCGCGCCAACGTCATCAACCCGGGCCCGATCGACACCGGCTGGATGACCGACGCCGCTCGCGCTGCAGGCACGCGCCAGACTCCCCTGGGCCGTCTCGGCACGCCGAGTGACACCGCCGACCTCGTGACGTTCCTCTGCTCGGCCCAGGGCGGCTGGATCACCGGACAGCTGCTCCACAGCAGCGGCGGCTTCGCCTGAGGTCGCCGCGGCGGGCCCTGACCCCGGGCCGTGCGGGTCGCGCCGCTCGCACCCGCCTGACCGCAGGCCACAGCGGACCGCTCACCCTGCGGCGAGCAGCGGCACGAGCTCCTGGGACGCCCACGCCCGGAACGTCGTGGGCGTGGTGCTGACGTCGTCGCGCGGGTCCTCCGGGACGAACGACGAGCGGAAGCCCCGTGCCATGCCGACGATCGCGTCCACGCGGCGCTCGGCCATGCCGAACGACCGCAGCTGCGCCGTGACCACCTCGTCGGGGACCTGCTCGGCGCGCACCTCGCGTCCGGTGAGCTCGGACAGCGTCCGGGCGACGTCGCCCGCCGAGAGGTCCTCGGGGCCCAGCACGCCCTGCGTGGTGCGTCCCGACCATGCCGTCGACAGCAGGCGCAGGGCTGCGACGTCGGCCACGTCGTCCGGGGCGACCCACGGGATGCGCTGCTCCACCGGCAGCTGGGTGGCCACGACGCCGTCGCGCAGCGCCTCGAGGTCCATGAGCAGGTTGCTGAAGAAGTAGCCGCAGCGCAGGTGCGTCACGCTCGCCCCGGTGCCGTCCAGGTGCTCCTCGACGCGGCCGAGCCCGTCGATCTCCCCGAAGCCGCCGCGCGCCTCGGCGCCGACGCTGCTCTGCAGGACGACCCTCGGCACCCGGTTGGCCCGCACGGCGGTCGCGGCGACGGCGCCGAACGCGTCGTACGCGGCGAGCGGGTCGTCCCCCGTCGACGGCACCACCCAGTGCACGGCGTCGGCGCCGGCCGTCGCGGCGACGACCGCGTCGGCGTCGGCGAGGTCGGCGACGACGACCTCGCTCCGGGCGCGCACCTCGGCGCTGAGGCGCTCGGGGTCGCGGACGAGCAGGACGGGCCGCTCCCCCGCGCGGTGCAGACGGCTGACGACACGTGCTCCGACCTGGCCGGTGGGCGTGCTGACGACGATGCGCACGGCGTGCTCCTCGGGGTGCTCGCTGGGACGGGACGGCACCGGTGTACCGGCACCCTCCGACATGCCGCTTCACCGAGCCGACCCCAGCCCGCCGTCCCCGCCGCCTCGTCCCCGTCCGCACCGTCCCGTCCCGACGGGCACCGGCGAACACACGTGACGCTCCCCCGCCATGACCGATCCCCACGGCGCCGAGACGCCCGACCCCGCCCACGACCCGGCCCGCGACCCCGCCCGTGACCCCGCCCCGGACGAGCCCGGGCCCGGGCCCGCCGGAAACGCACCCGCCCCGGACCGCCTCCCGGGCCCGGCAGCACCGACCCAGCCGCCGCGCCCCGCGCGAGCCGCACCCTCGACCTGGGAAGCGCCCGGCCCCGACGACGACCTGGCCGACTCCGCCGTGCCGGGCGTGGAGGTGCCGGACCCTCCCGCGGCGCTCGACCTGATGCTCCGGCTCGTCGGGCCCGAGCGTGCCGGGTCGCCGGCGCTGTGGTTCGCGCTCCTGGACGCCGAGCGCCGCCTGCTCCCGGCCGTGCTGCCGCTGTCGGAGGTGCCGCTGCGGCCCGACCCGGCGGCCGCGCGCCAGGTCGTGCACGTGCTGGCCTCGGTGCTCGAGCGGGAGGCCCCCGGGGCAGCGTGGTCGTCGCGGTCGTGCGTGCCGCGGGCGGGGACCACGGGTCCTTCGAGCGGGCGTGGGCGCACGCGCTCGTGCTCGCGGCCACCGACCGCGACCTGACGGTCAGCGCCGTGGTCGCGATCGGCGAGCACCGCGCGCGCGTGCTCGTCGTCTGACGCCCGGGCGCGGGTCGACCCGCGGTCGGCCCGCGCCCGTCGGGCGGCGTCAGGCCGCGGGGCTGGGCGAGGCGTCGTCGATGGCGGCGAGCTGCTCGAGCGTCGGCTCCCACAGCGTCGCGGCGACGTTCGCGCGGACCTGCTCCGGCGTCCGGGCGCCGGCGATGACCGACCCGACCGCCGGCTGCGCGGCGAGACCGCCGAGGGCCACCGTCGGCAGGTCGACGCCCCACGCGTCCGCCAGCGCGGCGAGCGCCTCGATGCGGTCGAAGTCGGCGCCCTGCAGGCGCTGCGGCATGCGCTCGAGCCGGGAACCGGCGGGTGCCCCCTCGCCGCGTCGGTACTTGCCCGTGAGGAGCCCGGACGCGAGCGGCACGTACGGCAGGATGCCGACGCCCACGTGCTCGGCCGCCGGCACCAGCTCGGCCTCGGCACCCCGGTCCATGAGGTTGTACCGGTTCTGCGCCGACACGAACGGGGTCGTCCCCGCGGTCCGGGCCGCCCAGTCGGCGTCGACGACCTGCCACGGCGCGAAGTTGGAGGACCCGATGTACCGCACCTTGCCCTCGTCGACGAGCTCCTGCAGCGCGGCGAGCGTCTCCTCGATGGGCGTCTCCGGCTCCGGCCGGTGCAGCTGGTACAGGTCGACGTGGTCGGTCCCGAGCCGGCGCAGCGAGCCCTCGATCGCGCGGCGGACGTACCGCCGCGACGCGCGGGAGCCCCAGTCGGCGCCGTTGAGCCCCTGCACGTCCATCCCGAACTTCGTCGCGACGACGACGTCGTCGCGACGTCCGCGCAGCGCCGCGCCCAGCAGCTCCTCGCTCTGGCCGGGCGTCCCGCCGTAGACGTCGGCGGTGTCGAAGAACGTCACACCCGCGTCCAGCGCGGCGTGCACGACGGCGGCCACGCCGTCGGGCTCGAGGGTCGCGCCGAAGGTGTTGCAGCCGAGCCCGGCGGTGGAGACGGTCAGTCCGGAGTCGCCGAGACGGCGGTAGGTCATGGTCACCGTCGCAGCCTAGGACGGGCGGGGCGGCCGGGCGCTGCGGGAGGCTCCGCTGGCGCCGTCGGGCGCTCCCCCGGTCCGCGGGTGCGCCGCGGGGCGTGCGGGTGGCAGGTACCGGCGAGCCGCGAGCCGGTCCAGCGTTCCGCGCGCGCTCGGCGCGGGTCTGGGTGAGAGTTGTTTCACCAGACCTTCACGGCGGACGAGGAACACCGTCGTCGACGTCCCCGTTGAGATCACCGGAAGCATCCAGGCACGACGGCCGCACCACGGCACGGAGGTCCCCACATGGCCAACAGGTCCCTGCGCGGGATGCGCATCGGGTCCCACAGCATGGAGACGGAGCAGGGCGTCGACTTCGCCCCGCGTCTCCAGGCGTACTACGACTGTCCCAACGGGCACACCATCATCCTGCCGTTCTCCGTCGAGGCGGACGTGCCGGTCGTGTGGGAGTGCCGCTGCGGCGCCGAGGCGCTGCTCCGGGACGCCACGAAGCCCGAGGCGAAGGCCGGCAAGCCGCCGCGCACGCACTGGGACATGCTGCTCGAGCGCCGCACGGTGAACGAGCTGCAGGAGCTGCTCGACGAGCGGCTCGACCTGCTCCGGGCTGGGAAGCTGCGCCGCAGCGCCTGACCCCGCGATCCCCGACGCCCCCGGTGACACGTCCCGGGGGCGTCGTGCTGCCGGGGCAGCCCGATGGCCTGTGGCGCCGCCTCGGGCCGCGTCCGGAGCCCTCAGGCCGCGTCCGGCCGGTCCTCGCGGCGGAGGCTGCGTGCACCGGCGGCACCGGCCACGACCACGCAGACCGCGAGGGCGGAGAACACCCACGCCGGCCACTCCCCCAACCGCGTCGCCGGGGACAACGACGTGCGCAGCGGCAGCGTCGCGACCATCTGCGCCGCGGTGAACAGGTCCGTGCGCTGCGTCACCGCGCCGTTGGGCGTGATGACCGCGCTGACCCCGACGGTCGAGATCTGCACGGTCGCGCGGCCGTGCTCGATCGCGCGCAGGCGCGACATGGCGAGCTGCTGCGTGGACTCGTCCGTCCACCCGAACGACGCGTTGTTCGTCTGCACGACGAGCACCTCGCCGCCCTCGCGGACCGCCTCGCGCACGAGGCCGTCGTAGGCCACCTCGAAGCAGATGACGTCGCCGAGGACGACCGTGCGCCCCAGGCGCGCGGACTCCAGCGGCACGACCCCCGGCTCCGAGCCGGCGAGCATGTCCTGCGTCACGAGGTCGACCGCGGACGAGAAGTGCCGCACGAACGAGCGCATCGGGATGTACTCGGCGAACGGCGCGGGCCGCTGCTTGGAGTACTCCGCCACGACGCCCGTGCCGGCCTCCCACAGCACGGCGGTGTTCCACCGGCCGCCGGACTCCGGGTACTCGACCGTCCCGACGAGCATCGGCGCCCCGACGTCACTGGCGGCCGCGTCGATGAGCCCCGCGGCCTCCGCGTCGACCTGCGGGTCGATGTCCGAGCCGTTCTCGGGCCACAGCACCACGTCGAGCTCGCCGGGCGCCACCTGCTCGAGCAGCGCGCGTGTCCCCGCGACGTGGTTGTCGAGCACCTGACGGCGCTGCCCGAACGCGTCGAGCCGACCAGGCTCGGGGACGTTGCCCTGCACCGCGCCCACCCGCAGCGTGCCGGACTCGGCGCCCGTCTCGAGCGGGATCGCGAGGGCGCCCACGACGACGGCGGCGACCGCCGCCAGGGCGCCGACGGTGCGGCCGAGCGCCACCCGCCGCGCCGCGAGCAGCGCACGGGCCAGGAGCACGCCGACGGCGGCGACGGCCGCGGTGAGCAGAGGTGTGCCGCCCAGCCACGTCACGGCCGCCAGCGGCGAGTCCGCCTGGGAGAACGCGAGCCGGCCCCACGGGAACCCGCCGAAGGGCCACGCGGACCGCAGCTCCTCGACGCCGACCCAGAGCACGACGAACACCACGAGCTGCCACCCGCCGCTGCGCCACACCGCGTGCCCGCGGCGGGCCCAGGACCAGGCGGCGCCGAACAGCGCGACGAACCCCGCCTCCACGAGGCTCAGGGCAGCCCACGGCACGGCGCCGACGGCCTCGTGCGCCCACAGGATCATCGGCGCGAAGCAGGCCAGCCCCCACACGAGACCGACGAGCGCGTTCCAGCGTGCGCTGTCGCGCCGCAGGGCGAGGTACAGCAGGGCGACCCCGGCGTAGGCGGCTCCCCACCACCCCGGATCGGGGAACGCCGCCCGGGTGAGCAGGCCGCCCGCCGCGGCGAGCAGCAGCGTCACCCAGCGGGTGGGAGGCGGGAGGGGCACCGCGTCAGGGTACGTCAGCCGCCGGGCGCGACCGCCGGCCGCGCGACGCACGTGCGGTGGCCCGTGTCACGGGCGCACCGGGCCGGGGTGTCCCTGCGGGGCCTGCCCCGGCCCGGTGCACCCGACCGACCGGCCCGCGCGCCCTTCGTACCGGCGAGGACCGGGGTCCTGCCGTTGTCTGTTGAGCGCGCGGGCCCGGCCGGAGCTCGTGCCGAGCGGCACCCGACGAGCAGTCGGTGGCCCCCCTGTGGTGCCCGCGCCGGCAAGCCACCAGCGAACCTACTCCGCGGGTCGCGCAGGGTGTCAAGACCGCGTCGCAGCAGGTCAGCGGCCTCAGCCCTGGTCAGGCCCGTCCGATTCGTCGGGTACGCGCGCGCAGCCCCGGCGTGTCGCCGCGCGTGTCGGCCGACACGCGCGGGCGCCGCGGGGCACCGCGGCGGCGGGCCCGACCCGATCGTGCGCGGATTCACCCGTTCGGCCGCACCGCCGTGCTGGTCGTCAGTCCAGCTCGTCGTGCAGCACGACCCCGGCGCGGACGGTCCGCACGCACCTGGGCGCGGGTGCGCCGGGCGACAGGTCGGGCAGCAGCGGGGACCCCGCGCGCGCGTCGGCGCTCCACGTGGAGGTCCGCGACGCCTGCACCACCAGGTGCTCGGCCCGCCACACGGCCAGGTGCGCCGGTGCCCCCACCCGCAGCTCGCCGGCGCCCGTGTGGTCGAGGTGGGCCAGTCGCCACCCGCCACGGGTGGCGGCCCGGAACGCGGCGCGCACGGACACGCGCTGGTCGGGCTCGTGGTGGTGCGCGGCGGCGCGCACGCCCGCCCACGGGTCGACGGGCGTCACCGGGGCGTCCGAGCCGAGGGCCAGCGGCACGCCCGCGGCGGCCAGGTCCGCCAGCGGGTTCAGGGCGGCGGCACGTCCGCGACCGAGCCGCGCGGCGTACATGCCGTCGGGGCCGCCCCACGCGGCGTCGAACGCCGGCTGCACCGAGAGCCGCAGCCCCAGGAGCACGATCTGCGCGAGCGAGGGCGCGTCGACGAGCTCCGCGTGCTCCAGCCGGTGCCCGGCGCCCGCCACCGCGGCCATGCCCTCCACGTCCGCCGCGGCACGCAGCCCCAGCAGGACCTCGTCGAGCGCGCGGTCGCCGATGACGTGGAACGCCGCGTGCGAGCCGGCGCGGGTCACGGCCGTGACGTGGTTCGCCACCTCCTCCGCGGTGAGGTAGAGGCGGCCGCGCGTGTCCGGCGCGTCGGCGTACGGCTGACGCAGCGCCGCGGTGCGTGAGCCGATCGAGCCGTCGACGTTGAGGTCCCCGCCGATGCCGGTGAGGCCGGGCAGGTCGGCGAGCAGCGCCCGCGCGTCGTCGACCGTGACGCAGCGCTCGCCGCGGTAGCCGATCACGAGGGGCAGGGCCGACGACGGGTCGGCGGTCAGGGCGAGCAGCTCGCGCAGACCCGCCCTCGTGTCGATCGACGGGGCCGACTGCTCGTGCACCGCGACGACACCCGCCGCCGCGGCGGCCGTCAGGGCCTCGCGGTAGAGGGCGGTCCGCTCCTCCGCGTCCACCTCGCGGGCGAGGGCGCGGGCGGCGTGGTGCGCCTCGCGCTCGACGCGCCCGTCCTCGCTCCACCCGGGCAGGGCACGCAGCCCCGCCGCGTCCGCGAGCGGCGTCGACACGACGGCCGAGTGGACGTCGACCCGCGCCAGGTAGACGGGGATCCCCGGTGCGACCGCGTCCACCTCCGCGCGCGTCGGCGGCCGGCCCTCCGGCCACGTCCGCTCGTCCCAGCCCGAGCCGAGCAGCGGCCGGCGGTCCCCCCGGGCGGTCGGCGACGGCGCGCGCGAGCGCGGCGAGCGCGTCGGCCACGCTGCGCACGCCCGCGGCCGCGGACAGGTCCACCCCGCGGGCCGCGAGCGCGGTCTCCAGCAGGTGCACGTGGGCGTCGACGAACCCGGGGCGACGAGCGCGCCCTCGAGGTCGACGACCTCGTCGACGCTGGCCACCAGGCCGTCGGCGGTGTCGTCGGAGCCCATCCACGCGACGGTGCCGTCCTCGACGAGGATGGCCTCCGCGAAGGGGTCGGACGGGGAGTGGACGACGCCGTGGCGGTAGAGGGTCGAGGTCACATCCGCACACCCTAGGCCCGCGGGGGTCGCTCAGACGGCGGAGTAGGCCACCACCCCGCGGCGCAGCGCCGTCACGGCCCGGTCGGCCGTCGTGCGCAGGCGTGCGGTGGGTGCGGCGCCCGCGATCTGGTCGAGCACGTCCACGACCTGCTTCACCCAGCGCACGAAGTCGCCCGCGGCGAGGTCGCCGCCGCGCAGGACCGAGTCGAGGCTGCGTCCGGCGGCCCAGCGGTGGATGGGCTCGACGAGCCCGGTGTCGAGCGGCTGGATCGTCTCCAGCCGGTGCCGGTGCTCGAGGTCCTCCAGCTCCGACCAGGCGCGCACGGCCGCGTCGAGCGCCCGCCCCAGCCGGCTCTCCGGCCCGCCCGGCACGCGCGGCTCGACCTCCTCGTCCCGCCGCGACCGGTAGACGAGGGCCGAGACGGCCGCGGCGAGCTGCGGGGCGTCCAGCTCGTCCCACACGCCGCGGCGCAGGCACTCCGCGAGCAGCAGGTCGTTCTCCGCGTACAGGCGGCGCAACCAGCGGCCGGCGTCGGTGACCCTGAGCGACGTGCCGGTACCACCGCTCGGCTCGGTCCGCTCCAGGTAGCCCTGGGTGACCAGCACGTCGCAGATGCGGTCGAACACGGCCGCGATCGACCCCGTGCGGCCCGCGATCCGCGCCACGAGCGCGTCGTGCTCCGACTTGAGCCGGTGCCAGCGCTCGGCCCAGCGCGCGTGCTCCTCGCGGTCCGGGCAGCGGTGGCACGGGTGGGCACGCAGGCGGCGGCGCATGGCCTCCAGCTCCGCGTCGTCGGCGGCCGCCGTGCGGCGCGCGTCCCGGCGGCCCTGCCGTCCCGCGGGCGGGACGAGGTCGAGGTCGTCCAGGTACCCGCGCAGGCGCGCGGCGAGGTCGCGGCGCGCCGCCGGAACGCGCACGTTGAACGACCCCGGCACGCGCAGGGAGCCGACGGTGCGCGCTCCGGGGCCGACGTCGGCCACCGTCAGGCGCCGCACCTGCCGGTCCGTGGTGAGCACGGTCGGCTTCGGGCCGTCGAACCCCGGGCGGCCGCCGGGGTCGACGACGACGCCGTAGGACGCGCGCCGGCCCGCCGGGACCTCGAGGACGTCGCCGACGCGCAGGCCCTCGAGCGAGCGCGCGACGTCCGCGCGACGGGCGGACGCCGCCTGCTTGGTCAGCTCGCGCTCGCGGTCCCCGATCGCCCGGCGCAGGGCCGCGTACTCCGTGAAGTCCCCCAGGTCGCACGCCATCGCCTCGGCGTACCCGTCGAGCGCCTCCGCGTGCGCCTGCGCCTGGCGTGCGAGCCCGACGACGCCCCGGTCGGCCTGGAACTGCGCGAAGGACGTCTCGAGGACCTCGCGGGCGCGCTCACGCCCCACCTGGGCGACGAGGTTCACGGCCATGTTGTAGGTGGGCCGGAACGACGAGCGCAGCGGGTACAGCCGGCGCGACGCGAGACCGGCCAGCTGGACGGGGTCGAGCCCGGTGTGGGCGACGACGACCGCGTGCCCCTCGGTGTCGATGCCGCGCCGCCCTGCACGCCCGGTGAGCTGGGTGTACTCGCCCGGTGTGATGTCCACGTGCTGCGAGCCGTCCCACTTGACGAGGCGCTCGAGCACGACGGACCGGGCGGGCATGTTGATGCCGAGGGCCAGGGTCTCGGTCGCGAACACGACCTTGACCAGGCCGCGGGAGAACAGGTCCTCGACGGTCTCCTTGAACAGGGGCAGCATGCCCGCGTGGTGCGCGGCGACGCCCCGTGCGAGGGCGTCCTCGAACGCGTCGTAGCCGAGGACGCCGAGGTCCTCGGGCGGGATCGCGGCGCAGCGCTCCTCCGCGATGCGGCGGATCTCCGCCTGCTCGGCGGGCGTGGTCAGGCGCACCCCCGCCGAGAGGCACTGCTGCACGGCGGCCTCGCAGCCCGCCCGCGAGAAGATGAACACGATCGCCGGCAGGAGGCTCTCCTGCGCGAGGGTGTCGATGACGGCGAACCGCGGCGCCTGCCGGATGCCGATGCCCGGGCCGCCGCGTCCGCGTCCCCGGGGGCCGCGGTCCCCGGGGCCGCGCCGGTCGCGCCCGTCGCCGGACGCGCGGCGCAGCAGGTGCGTGAGGTCCGGGTTGATCGGCGGGTCGACGCCCGGGTCGGTGGGGTCGACGTGCCCGGCGTACAGGTCCAGCAGCTCGTCACCGACCAGGACGTGCTGGCCCAGGGGCACGGGACGGTGCTCGCTGACGACGACCGTGGTGTCGCCGCGCACCGTCGACAGCCAGTCGCCGAACTCCTCCGCGTTCGAGACCGTCGCCGAGAGGGACACCAGCTGCACGTCGTCGGGCAGGTGGATGATCACCTCCTCCCAGACCGGCCCGCGGAACCGGTCGGCGAGGTAGTGCACCTCGTCCATGACGACGTACCCGAGGCCCGCCAGCGCCGGCGAGCCCGCGTAGAGCATGTTGCGCAGGACCTCGGTGGTCATGACGACGACGTCGGCGTCGCCGTTGACGTTCGTGTCGCCCGTCAGCAGCCCGACGCGCTCCTGGCCGTGCACGCGGGCCAGGTCGGCGTACTTCTGGTTCGAGAGCGCCTTGATGGGGGTCGTGTAGAACGCCTTGCGGCCGGACGCGAGCGCCAGGTGCACCGCGAACTCCCCCACGACCGTCTTCCCGGCTCCCGTCGGGGCGGCCACGAGGACGCCGCTGCCGCGCTCGAGCGCGACGCAGGCCTCGACCTGGAAGTCGTCGAGCGGGAAGTCGAGGCGCGCGCGGAACTCGCCGAGCGCGCTGCGGTCGGCGCTCGCGCGGCGACGGGCCGCGGCGTAGCGCTCGGCCGGCGAGAGCTCCGTCTCGTCGGTGCGGGGGCGGGGGCGGGACGAGCGTGCCACCCGTCCACCCTAGGCTCAGGTCGGCCCGGACCTCGCGCCGAGCAGCGACAACGCCCCGGGGACGACCTCGGCGACGAGCGGGAGCGGGCCGACGGGCTCCCCGTCCGCGAACGCCGCCGGGGGCGGCGGCCCGTGGTCCGGCAGGGGCTCGACGAGCACGCGCCGCGCCCGCAGGACCGTCACGCGCGCGTCGCGCACGTGCCGGCCGCGGTAGACCCCGGGGAAGACCCGGACGACGTCCGCGCGCCTGAGGGGCCCGGCGAGGACGACGTCGAGCAGCCCGTCCGCCGGGTCGGCTCCGGGCGCGACGTGCAGCCCGCCGCCGAACCACGGGGTGCTCGCCACGGCGACGAGCGTGCCGCCGCCCTCCCACACGGACCCGTCGTGGGTGACGCGGTACCCGTACGGCCGGAACGTCCGCAGCTCGGGGACGAGGGCGCGCACGTAGCGCGCGCTCCCCCGCGGCCACCGCAGGCCGTTGGCGCGGGCGTTGACGGCGGCGTCCAGGCCGCACGACAGCACCCCGACGTACCACGCCCGCGGAGCGGCGTCGGGTGGGCCGACGCGGACGGCGTCCACGGCGACCGGCCCCGTGCGCAGGCCCCGGCTCACCGCGGCGACGGCGGCCCTGACGTCGCCCCGCGGCAGCCCGAGAGAGCGCGCGACGTCGTTGCCGGTGCCCGTCGCGACGACGCCCAGCGGCACGTCGGTGCCGACGACCGCCTCGGCCCCGAGGTGCACGGTCCCGTCGCCGCCGACGACCACGAGCGCGTCGATCCCGTCACGGACGGCCGCTCGTGCGTGGTGCGCGGCCTGGGCCGCGGTGGCGGCGGACAGGTCCTGCACGTCGTGGCCGTCCGCGCGCAGCAGCGAGAGCGTCCGACGGCCTGCGTCGCGTCCGCCCCCGGCCGTGGGGTTGACCACCAGCCCGAGGACGCTCACCCGGCGTCGGTCGCCGGGCCCCCGGTGCGGGGGGCGCGGTCCGCCCGCTCCCCCGGCCGCTCGCCCGGCATCGTGCCGTCGAGCCGCGGCAGTCCCTCGGCCACGAGACGACGGTCCACGCGCCGGTCGTGCAGCAGGCACAGCCCGAGCGCGCCGACGTAGAGCAGGCACATGGGGAACGCCACCGCGAGCATCGTCACCACGTCGGGCGTCGGCGTCGCGACGGCCGCGAAGACGAACGAGATGAGCACGGCCCAGCGCCAGCCCTGGGCCCAGGTGCGGGCCTGCACGAGCCCGGTCATGTTGAGCGCCACCATCACGACCGGCAGCAGGAACGCGGCCCCGAACGCGAGCATGAGCCGCATGACGAAGCTGAGGTACAGCTGCCCGTCCGTGACGTTCGCCGTGCCCGGCGGGGTGAAGTCGAGAAGGAGGCGCACGGCGTTCGGCAGCACCAGCCACGCCAGCCCGGCGCCGGCGAGGAAGAGCGGCACGGCGGCCGCGAGGAATCCGACCGCGTAGAGCCGCTCCCGACGCGTCAGTCCCGGGGTGATGAAGGCCCACAGCTGGTACAGCCACCACGGGCTGCTGATCAGCACCCCGAGGAACAGCGACACCTTGACCTGCATGTCGAAGGCGGTGGCGACGCCGGCGAAGTTCAGCGTGACGACCTCGTCACGCCCGGCGGCGACCTGCCGCACCGGCTCCTGCAGCAGCGCGAACACCGGCTCGTAGAGGAGCCACCCGGCGATGCCGCCGAGCACGAGGCCGACGGCGATGAGCACCAGGCGGCGCCGGAGCTCGCGCAGGTGCTCGCGCAGCGGCATCCGGCCGCCGGGCTCGCGCGAGCGGCGGGGGGACCTGCTCACGCCGGCGTCAGGCGCGCGGCGGTGCGGCGGCGTCCGGCGGCGTGTCCGCGGGAGCCTGCGGTGCCGTGCCGGCGACCGGGTCGGGTCCGGGGACCGCGGGACCGGTCACGGCGGTCTTCGGTGCGGCCGCGTCGCGTCGGTCGTCGTCCGCGAGGTCCTTGACCTCGTTCTTGAAGATCTTCATCGACTGGCCCACGGACCGCGCGAGGCCGGGCAGCCGGTTCGCCCCGAAGAGGAGGACGACCACCACCAGCACGATGAGGATGTGGCTCAGCTGAGGACGCACGACGCACTCCTGCCATCGACGGCGTTGACGTGGTCAGTCTACGCCGACGACACGGTGCGTCGAAGCGCTTCACCGGCACGCCCGGGGGCGACGGGTCGGCGACGGCCCGGTGACCGGAACGTGACGGGGGTCAGCCGAACCAGCGTGCGACCGCCTCGCGCACCGTCACCGCGTGCCGTGCGCGGCGCGCCGCCCGCCGCACGCGCCGCTCGTCGCGCAGCTCCTGCACGCGCGCGCCCAGCACCTCGACGTCCTGGCCCAGCGCCGGACGGACAGGTCCCGTGCGGCGCGCGCCGCCGCCTCCAGCTCCTCCACCCGCTCGCTCAGCGCGGCCAGCGTCTCGCTCGCCCGCGACAGCTCGGCGCCCAGCGCGACGGCCGAGCGCCACAGCCGCCGCCCCAGCAGGAACGCGCCGACGAGCGTCGCCAGCACGAGCACCACCCACACGACGGTCCAGAGCACGTCTCACGCCTCCTCGGCGGTCGGGCCGGGCACGGCGGCGGCCGCACCGGCAGGAGCGCCCGGCGCGTCCGCCGCGGCGAGCAGGGGCCCGTACGCGGCGAGCGCCGCGCGGGCGGCCTCGGCCACCTCGCGCGCGACGTGCGGCGGGCGCACGTCGAGCACCTCGTCGGCGGCCTGCAGCAGCAGGTGCCGCAGCCACGCCGGCTGCACGACCCGCAGGTCCACCTCGAACGAGCCGTCCGCCAGCTCGCGCGTCGCCTCCACGGGCACCGACTCGACCACCCAGCGGGCCCGCCCGGCCAGACGCACGGTCACGAGGTCGGCGTCGGGGTCGGGCGAGAACTCGTCGGCGTCGGGCGACAGGGCGTGCGCGTCCGCGGGGGCGTCGAGCACCGTCGCGGCCACGATGCGGTCCATGCGGAAGCGCCGCTCGGCGTCCGCCTCCACCGACCACCCGATGAGGTACGAGCGCTCGTCCTGCGTGACGAGGCGCAGCGGGTCGACCTCGCGCTCGCTCGTCACGTCGGAGGCGTCGACGTACCGCAGCAGCAGGCGGCGACGCCCGCTGAGGGCGGCGCCGACGGCCGCGACGACCTCGGGCCGCCCGTTGACCTGCAGCTCCACGTCGACCCCCGCGGCCGCGTCGCCGGCGGCCGCCTGCACCTTGGCCAGGGCGGAGTCGAGGACGGCGGCGCGCGCGGGGTCGAGCGCCGGGCGCAGCGCGGCCAGAGCGCGCAGCGCCGCGACCAGCGCGACCGCCTCGCGCGGGCCGAGCCGCAGGGGCCGGGTCACGCCGCGGCCCTCCGTGAGGCGCACGACGCCCTGCTCGTAGGACGCCGCGTCGAAGTCGATGAGGTCGTCCGGCAGGTAGCCGGGCGTGCCCGTCACCCACAGGGTGTCGACGTCGGCCATGACCTGCTCCGGCGTCACGCCGAACTGGGCCGCGACCTCCTCGACCCGCACGTCCTCGTGCCGTTCCAGGTAGGCGATCATCCCCAGCATCCGCACGAGGCGGTCGCTCGCGCGCTCAGGCACCGCGCGCCTCCTCCGCGACGACGGTGCCGTGCGGGCCGGCGTCGGTGCGCGGCCGGTCGAGCCGCGAGGCGACCCGCAGCAGCCGCAGCACCTCGTCGCGCACGTCCGCGGGCTCCAGGACGACCACCGCGTCCCCGTACCCCACGAGCTCCTCCGCCAGCTCCCACGCGAGCCGGAACGGCACGGCCACGAGGTCGCGGGCGGCCAGCACCGGCCCGGCACCGGGCGGCAGCACGACGTCCGCGGGCGGTGCCGTCGCGCGGGCGCGTACGGCGCCGGCACGCTCGGGTGCCACGGCGAGCAGCGCGAGCCGCTCCGGGCCGTCCCCGGCCCACGTGCGGGAGGCGTCCGCGAGCTCCTCGGGGGTCGGCGGGTCGAACGCGCCCGGCTCCCCCACCGCCCGGACCGCGCCCCGGATCCGGCTCAGCCGGAAGGACCGGCTCGCGCCCCGGTCCCGGTCGCGGGCGAGCAGCACCCAGCCGCCCCGGCGCGCGAGGAGCTTCCAGGGCTCGACGTGCCGCACCCGCACCTCGCCGGTCGTCGCCGCGTGGTAGGTGAACCGCACGGCCTGCCGGGCCTGCACGGCGTCGACGAGCGGCGCGAACGCCTCCCCGCCGGCGCGCACCCGCGGCGCCAGGCCGGCGACGAGGTCGCCCGCCTCGGGGCCGCTGCCGACCGCGCGCAGCTTGGTCAGCGCGCGCGAGCTGTCGGCGCGCAGCGACTGGTCCTGCCACAGCTGGGCTGCCAGCGCCAGCACCCCCAGCTCCGCGGCGGTGAGCTCCACGGGCGGCAGCGACCAGCGCTCGGTGTCGATGCGGTAGCCGACGTCGTCGCCGTGCCCGGCGTGCGTGACGGTCAGCACCGGGATGCCGAGCTCGCGCAGCGTGTCCTTGTCCCGCTCGAACATCCGCTCGAACGCCTCGGTCGAGGTGGCGTCCTGGTACCCGGCCACGGAGGCGCGCACCTGCTCCTTCGTCATGCGTCCCGGGGTGTTGACCAGGGCGATGACGAGGTTGAGCAGGCGCTCGGCGGGTGGGATCGCGGGGGGCATCGGGACCACCGTAGTCGGCGGCGCGCCCCCTCGCGGGCGCGCGCGCCGGGGGCACCCGGACGGCGGTCGCACGTGCCGCCCCGTATACGGTGGCCCGCGTGATCGCGTGGCGTGCGGGTGTCGTGACGGAGTGCGGTGCCCGCTGGGACGGCGCCCTGGAGGCGCGGGTCGCCCTGGAGGACGACGACCGGACGGTGCGGGCCCTGGCCTACCCGGGGCTCGTCGGCGAGCTCGAGCCCGGCGCCCGCGTGCTGCTCAACGTGACGGCCCAGGCGCGCGGTCTCGGCACCGGCGGGTACGCGCTCGTCGTCGCGCGCGCCGACGCGCTCCCGGCGGACCCGCCGCCCGGGCCCGGGCACCTGGTGAAGGCCCGCTACACGCCCCTGCAGGCGATGGTGCTGGGCGTCGACGACCAGGAGTCCCCGCACCACGAGGCGCTGCGCGACGCCGACGACCTCGCGGGCATGCCCGTCGTCGTCGCCGACCTGCACTCGGCGCTGCCGGCGGTGCTCGCCGGCGCGCGCGCCGAGGCCGGGCTGCGGGGTCGCGCCCTGCGGGTCGCGTACGTGATGACCGACGGCGGCGCCCTGCCGGCGTGGTTCTCGCGCGCCGTCGCCGGGCTGCGCGACGCGGGGTGGGTCGACGCGTGCGTCACCACCGGGCAGGCCTTCGGCGGTGACCTCGAGGCCGTGACGGTCCACACCGGGCTGCTCGCGGCCCGGCACGTCGTGGGTGCCGACCTCGCGGTCGTGGCGCAGGGACCGGGCAACCTGGGCACCGGCACGCGGTGGGGCTTCTCGGGCGTCGCCGCGGGCGAGGCCGTCAACGCGGCCGGCGTCCTGGGCGGGCGTCCCGTGGCGTCCCTGCGCGTCTCCGGGGCGGACCCGCGCGAGCGGCACCTGGGCGTGTCCCACCACTCCCTCACGGCCTACGGCCGCGTGGCGCTCGCCGCGGCGGACGTGCCCGTGCCGGTGCTCGCCGACCTGCCGGGCACGCCGGCCGACCTCACCGCGCCGGCCGACCCCGACGCGTGGGCCGAGCTCGCGCACCGCGTGGAGGAGCAGACCACCAGGCTCGTCGCACCGGTCGGACGGCACCGCGCGCACCGGGTCACGGCGGACGGCACCCTGCTCGACGCGCTGCGGACCAGCCCCGTCCGCCTCTCCACGATGGGACGCGGCCTCGACGCCGACCCCGCGGCGTTCCTCGCCGCGGCCGCCGCCGGTGTGCACGCGGTGCGGCTGCTCGGCTGACGGGCGGCCGGACGAGGGCCCGACACGAGGTCCCGACCGCCCCCCGCGCCCCCGGCTCAGTCGTCCCGGGGGGTCGCGCTGCGCCGCGCGACGAGCGTCGCCAGCCGGCGCGCCTCCTGCTCGGCGAACGCGCCGTCGGCGCGCTGCACGCCCATGACCGCGAGGGTGTCCCCGTCGGCCAGGTCGAGCTGGACCCACGCCCGCCCCTGACCGAACCGCACGGACACGATCTGGGCCCACGTGACGTGCCGCGTGAAGAGCAGGTTGCGCACGAGCAGGCCGGTCTCGTCCGGCACGGCCCGCACGCTCGCCTGGCGCCAGCAGAACCACGCGACCGCCGCGCCGAACAGCAGGAAGCCCGCGGCGTCGAGCGGGCCGAGGCCCGGCATCGCGAGGACCAGCGCGACGGTCAGTGCGAGGAAGACCACCCCGACGGTGAGCGTCACGCGGCGCGCGAGCCGGGGGCGGAACGGCGCCGCGAGGCGCGCGTCCTCCGCCGGGGTGCCCGTGCCGTCGGCCACGGTCAGATCCGGCAGGCGTGGATCGACGTGACGAGGATCGCGCGCGCTCCGACGTCGTACAGGTCGTCCATCACCCGGTTGGTCTGGTCGCGGCGGACCATCGCGCGCACGGCCGCCCACTCCCCGTTGTGCAGCGGGGACACCGTCGGCGACTCCAGGCCCGGCGTGATCGCGACCGCCTTGTCGACGAGCGGCAGCGGCACGTCGTAGTCCATGAGCACGTACTCGCGGGCGGTCAGCACACCCTGCAGGCGGCGCGTGAGCACGTCGAGCCCCGCGGGCTCGGCGACGTCGGACCGACGGGCCAGCACCGCCTCCGAGCGCAGGATCGGCTCGCCGAACACCTCGAGCCCGGCCGCCCGCAGCGTCGTGCCGGTCTCCACCACGTCCGCGATGACGTCCGCGACACCGAGCCGGATCGCCGACTCCACCGCGCCGTCGAGACGGACGATCCCGGCCGGCTCGACACCGCGCTCGCGCAGGTGCACCGCGACGAGCTCCGGGTAGGAGGTCGCGATGCGCTTCCCGGCGACCTCGCGCGTGTCGGTGAGGGTGCCGGCGGTCGTCGCGAACCGGAACGTCGAGCGCGCGAAGCCGAGCGGCAGGTGCTCGACCGCCGCGGACCCCGAGTCGATGAGCAGGTCGCGGCCGGTGATGCCGACGTCGACGGTCCCGGCCCCGACGTACACGGCGACGTCCCGCGGGCGCAGGAAGAAGAACTCGACGTCGTTGTCCGGGTCGGGCAGGACGAGCTCACGCGAGTCGCGGCGCTGGCGGTAGCCCGCCTCGCGCAGCATCTCGACGGCGGGCTCGCTCAGCGAGCCCTTGTTGGGGACGGCGATCCTCAGCACGGATGTCCTCGGGTGGTGCGGTCGCACCGGGTGCGGTGCGGGACGGACGGGGGGTGGCGGCGCGCGGGGCGCTCAGAGGTGCGTGTACACGTCCTCGAGCGTCAGGCCGCGGGCCAGCATGAGCACCTGCAGGTGGTAGAGCAGCTGCGAGATCTCCTCGGCGGTGCGCTCGTCGGACTCGTGCTCGGCGGCCATCCACACCTCGGCGGCCTCCTCGACGACCTTCTTGCCGATGGCATGGACCCCCGCGTCCAGCTCCGCGACGGTGCCCGAGCCCGCGGGGCGGGTCGTCGCCTTCTCGGCGAGCTCGGCGAACAGGGAGTCGAAGGTCTTCACGTGGGTAGAGCCTAGACGTCCTGCCGGAGCGCGTCGGGCGCGTCCGCCGTGAGGCTGCCCGCACCCGCGGACGCGGTCACCTCCTGCGGCTCACCCGCCCGCTGCGCCCGCAGCCACACGCCGAAGCCGTACAGGACCACGCCGCCGTACACCGCGTACAGGACGGCGGACGGGTAGTAGCCGGCACGCAGGAGCAGGGGCACCCCGACGGCGTCCACGGCGATCCACACGAGCCAGAACTCGGTCCAGCCGCGCGCCATGCCGTACGTCGCCAGCAGGCTGCCGATGAAGATCCACGCGTCCGCCCACGGGCCCCACGAGCCGAGCGCCCGGAACACCAGCGCCGACACGACCGTGCCGACCGCTGCGACCACGACCATGCCCACGCGTGCGCGCGTGCTCGCCCAACGGGGCACGACCGCGGGCCCGCCGCCGTCGCCGCGCGCCTGCCGCCAGCGCACCCACCCGTAGACGGCGACCACCGCGAAGAACACCTGCCGGGCGGCCTGCCCGTACAGGTCCTTCGCCTGCGGCGTGTCGAAGACGCCGCCGAGGAAGACGGTGAGCAGCAGCACGTTGCCCGCGACCCCGACCGGCCACGCCCACACGCGCCGGCGCATCCCGCCGACCGCCGAGGCGAGGCCGAACAGGTTGCCGACGACCTCCCGCCACAGGATCGGCGCGCCCGCGACGACGAGCTGCGCGTCGAACAGCCAGTCGGTCACGCGAGCGCGCGCAGCGCCAGGACCGTCGCCACGGCGGCCTCGGCGGCCTCGGCGCCCTTGTCCTCCCGCGAGCCGTCCAGGCCCGCGCGGTCGAGGGCCTGCTGCTCGTCGTCGCACGTGAGCACGCCGAAGCCCACCGGGACGCCCGTGCGCAGCGCGACCTCGGTCAGCCCCCACGTCGCCGCCTGGCAGACGTAGTCGAAGTGCGGCGTGCCGCCGCGGATGACCACGCCGAGCGCGACGACGGCGTCCGCGTGGGCCGCGACGCGCTGCGCGGCCACCGGGAGCTCGAACGAGCCCGGCACGCGCACGAGCGTGACGTCCTCGACGTGCGCCGCCTCCAGGGCGCGCCGCGCCCCGGCGACCAGCCCGTCCATGACGGTCGTGTGCCAGCTCGCGGCGACGACGACGACGCGCAGACCGCGCCCGTCCAGGGTCAGGGTGGGCGCTCCCGCACCGCTCATGCCAGCTCCTCCAGGGGGTCGAACGCGTGGTCGGTGGTGTCCGCACCCGCGGGCGCGGGGGCGGCGTGCACGGGCTCGACCGCGATCGGCTCGCCCGTGGCGGCGCCGGGCAGGTGGAGCACGTGCCCCATGCTCGTCGCCTTCGTGCGCAGGTACGCCTCGTTGTGGGGCGTGCGCCCGACCTCGAGGCCACGGACCTCGACGACCTCGACGCCGTGCGCCCGCAGGCCCGTGACCTTGGCCGGGTTGTTCGTCAGCAGGCGCACCCGGGTGACGCCCAGGTGGGACAGGATCGCCGCGGCGGCTCCGTACTCGCGCCGGTCGGCGGGCCAGCCGAGGTCCAGGTTCGCCTCGACGGTGTCGCGGCCGGCGTCCTGCAACGCGTACGCGGCCACCTTGGCGAGCAGCCCGATGCCGCGTCCCTCGTGGCCGCGCAGGTAGACGACCGCGCCGCCCTCGGCGGCCGCGAGCTCGAGCGCCGCGTCGAGCTGCGGCCCGCAGTCGCAGCGGGCGGAGCCGAACGCGTCGCCGGTGAGGCACTCCGAGTGCACGCGCACCGTGGGGACGGCGGCGAGCCCGGTCGTCGGCACGAGCGCGACGTGCTCGTCGCCCGTGCGCAGGTCGCGGAAGCCGTGGATGCGGAAGTCGCCGTGCCGCGTCGGCAGGTGCGCCGTGTGCGTCGCGTGCACGCGCCCCGACGGCTCCGTGACGTCGCCCGGCACCGGCTCGGTGTCCCCGTGCTCGGTGCGCCACGCACGCAGGTCGGCGATCGTCAGCAGGACGAGGCCCTCCTCCTGCGCGATCCGGGACGCCTCCGTCAGCCGGACCATCGTGCCGTCGTCGTGCACGAGCTCGGCGATCGCGCCGACCGGCTCCAGGCCCGCGAGCCGGCACAGGTCGACGGCTGCCTCGGTGTGCCCCGCGCGGTGCAGGACACCGCCCGGCACCGCGCGCAGCGGCAGCACGTGGCCGGGGCGGATGAGGTCGTGCGGCCCGCTCGCCGGGTCCGCGAGCACGCGCAGGGTGCGGGCGCGGTCGGCCGCGGAGATGCCGGTCGACACGCCCGTCGCGGCGTCGACCGTCACGGTGTACGCGGTGCGCCGGGGGTCCTGGCTGTGCGGGACCATGAGGGGCAGGTCGAGCGCGTCCGCGCGCGCCGCGGGCATCGGGGCGCACAGGTAGCCCGAGGAGTGCCGGATCGTCCACGCCACCCACTCCGGGGTGGCGGACTGCGCGGCGAGGATGACGTCCGCCTCGTCCTCGCGGTCCGGGGAGTCGGCCACCAGCACGGGCCGGCCCGCGCGCAGCGCGTCCAGGGCCTCCTCGACGGTGCCGAGGCGCACCGGGGCGCTCATCGGGACGCCGCCGCGCCGGGCAGGGCGCCGGCCGCGGCCAGCAGCCGCTCGGTGTACTTCGCGAGCACGTCCACCTCCAGGTTCACGCGCGCCCCCGGCTCCAGCGTGCCCAGCGTGGTCGCGGCGAGCGTCGTCGGGATGAGCGAGACCCCGAACGCGTCCTCGGCCACGTGCGTCACCGTGAGCGAGACGCCGGAGACGGTGATCGAGCCCTTCTCGGCGACGTACCGCGCGAGGGACGGGTCGAGCGCGATCTCGACGTCGTCCCAGCGCGGGCCCGGTCGCCGCGAGCGGACGGTGCCCACGCCGTCCACGTGCCCCTGGACCACGTGCCCGCCGTACCGGCCGCCGACCGCCATCGCGCGCTCCAGGTTCACGGCGTCGCCGGCCGCGAGGGCCCCCAGCGCGGTGCGGCGCAGCGACTCGGGCATGACGTCGACGGCGAACGTCCCGTCGCCCGGCAGGTCGGTCACGGTCAGGCACACGCCGGACACGGCGATCGAGTCCCCCGGGCGCGCGTCGGACACGACGAGCGGCCCGCGCACGCGCAGGCGGGCGTCCCCCTCGCCCTCGGGGGTGGGCGTGCCCGGCTCGAGCGCGACGACGGTCCCGATCTCCTCGACGATCCCGGTGAACATCAGTGCTCCTCAGTGGTGGTGGGGTCGAGCACGGGGGTGGCGACGACGAGCACGTCGGGGCCGAGCGGGACGACCTCGACGGTGCGCAGCCGCACGGCCTCGGCGATCGTCCGCACACCCAGGTCGGCGACGGCCGCCGGGCCGGCACCCAGGACGACGGGGGCGACGTAGGCGTGCACCTCGTCGACGAGACCGGCGCCGAGGAACGCGGCCGCCAGGGTCGGGCCGCCCTCGACCAGGACGTGCCGCACCTCCCGCTCGTGCAGGACGCGCAGCACCTCGGCGGGGTCGTGCGTGCGCACGTGCACGAGCGCGCCGCCCGGTCCGTGCAGGCGGGCGCCCGGCGGCACGTCGCGGTGGCCGACGACGACGCGCAGCGGCTGGCGCTCGACCAGCCCGCCGTCCACCGTGCGGGCCGTCAGGGACGGGTCGTCCGCGAGCACCGTGCCGGTGCCCACGGCGATGGCGTCGACCTCGGCGCGCAGGCCGTGCGCGTGGTGCCGCGCGGGTGCGGAGGTGATCCAGCGGCTCGTGCCGTCGGCCGCTGCCACGCGTCCGTCGAGCGTCGACGCGAGTTTGAGGGTGACGAACGGCCGTCCGCGCCGGACGGCGGGCAGCCAGGCGCCCAGCGCCTGCTCCCCCGCGGCGGCCAGCACACCGGTGACGACCTCCACCCCCGCGTCGCGCAGGCGGCCGGCGCCGCCGGCGGCCACCGGGTTGGGGTCCTCGACGGACACGACGACGCGCGCGACGCCGGCGTCGAGGAGGGCCCGCGTGCACGGGCCGGTCCGGCCGGTGTGGTCGCACGGCTCCAACGTCACCACGGCCGTCGCGCCACGCGTGCCGGCACCCCGGGCGGCGGCGTCGGCCAGCGCGGCCACCTCGGCGTGCGCGGTGCCGGCACCGCGGTGCCACCCCTCGCCCAGGACCTCGCCGTCCGGCGCGAGCAGGACGCACCCCACGCGGGGGTTCGGGCCGTGCGGGCCGCGCGCCGCGAGCTCGAGGGCGCGGCGCATGGCGTCGACCTCGACGGGTGCCGCAGCCGGGGCCGTCACCACGGCGGGGCCGCTCGTCCCGCTCATCCGTCCCACCTCCGTGCGCGCGGGCGCTCCGGGGTGGACGGGTCGCCGCGGCGCACCGCGGACCGTCACGGCGCGCACCGGGCGCGCCGCCACGTGTCTCCTCCCATCCGGACTGTCACCGTCGGTCCTGGAGTTCCACCAGGTCAACCGCCGGGCCCGAGGGCCCTGCGGGTCGCGGACTGTCACCGCCGGCTCGGAATTGCACCGACCCCGGAGCACGTGTGTTGCTGTTCGTACCGGCCAACGATCATGCCACAGCGGGCATTCCCGCTCGCGCCCGTCCGCGCTCCGGTCGCCGGCGCGCGGACGGCGTCAGACCAGCGTCGGCGGGGCCTCGGCGAGCCGGCGCAGCGCGGCGATCTCCCCCGCGACGTCGTCGGCCCCGTACACCGCGGACCCCGCCACGAAGACGTTCGCGCCGGCCCGGGCGATCCCCGCGATCGTGTCCCGCGAGACGCCGCCGTCGACCTGCACGGAGGTCGCCAGCCCGGCGGCGTCGATCGCCTGCCGGGTCCGGCGGATCTTCGGCAGCGTGCCCTCGATGAAGGACTGCCCGCCGAAGCCGGGCTCGACGGTCATCACCAGCACCATGTCGAGCTCGCCGAGCAGGTCGAGGAACGGCTCCACGGGCGTGGCCGGCCGCAGCGCGACCGCGGCACGCACCCCGCCGGCGCGCAGCTCACGGGCGAGGCGCACGGGTGCCTGCGTCGCCTCCGCGTGGAACGTGACGGACGCGGCCCCGGCCTCGGCGTACTGCGGCGCCCAGCGGTCCGCGTCCTCGATCATCAGGTGCACGTCCAGCGGCACCGGGCTCACCTGGGCGATGCGGCGCACCACCGGCAGCCCCAGCGTCAGGTTCGGCACGAAGTGCTGGTCCATGACGTCGACGTGGACGAAGTCGGCCGACGCGATGGCCTGCAGCTCGCGCTCGAGGTTCGCGAAGTCGGCGGACAGGATGCTGGGGTTGATCTGCACGGGCGCCACGCGGCCACGCTACCGAGGTCCCCGCCGGCCCGCGTCCGGCGCCCGCCGCAGCCCCGCGGCGCTGCGGTGCGGGTCAGGTGCGCCGCAGCAACGCGAGGTACATCGCGTCCGTGCCGTGCACGTGCGGCCACAGCTGCACGTCCGGGTGCCCGTCCGTGCGCGTGGCGGCCCACTCCGGCGCCACCTCGGCGAGCACGGCACCGGCGTCGAGCACCTCGACCTCCGTGCCGGCGCGGGCGGCCGCGCGCACCGCGTCCGTCACCACGAGCCGGGTCTCGGCCAGGTGCGGCGAGCAGGTGACGTAGGCCACCACGCCACCCGGTCGCACGGCGGCCAGCGCCGAACGGAGCAGCTCACGCTGCAGCGTCCCCAGGGTCGCGAGGTCGGCCGGCGTGCGGCGCCAGCGCGCCTCGGGTCGCCGCCGCAGCGCGCCCAGGCCCGTGCAGGGCGCGTCCAGCAGCACGCGGTCGTAGGACCCGGGCTCGTCGTCCCCGACCGTCCGCCCGTCCCCCGTGCGCACCTCCTCCACCGCCCCGCCCGGGGCCGCCCGCAGCGACTGCGCGACCAGGCGGCTGCGGTGCGGCTGCACCTCGTTCGCCACCAGGCGTGCGCCGCGCTGCCCCGCGGCAGCCGCCAGCAGCGACGCCTTGCCGCCCGGCCCCGCGCACAGGTCCAGCCAGCGCTCGTCCGGCCCGTCGAGCCCAGCGGCCACGAGGGCGAGCGCGACGAGCTGGCTGCCCTCGTCCTGGACGCCCGCACGTCCCTCCCGCACGGCCGGCAGGGACCCCGGGTCGCCGCCGGGCAGCACGACCGCCGTCGGCGCGAACGGCGCGGGCGCCGCGTCGGGACCGGCCTGCGCGGCGAGCTCGGCGGTCGTGACGAGCCCGGGCCGCGCGACGAGCGTGACCCGCGGCGCGGCGTTGTCGGCCGCGAGCAGCGCGCCGACCTCCGAGGCGGGCCGGCCGTCCGCGACGAGCGCCTCGCGCAGCGCGCGCACGACCCACGCGGGGTGGCTCTGCGTGACGGCGAGCCGCGCGACCTCGTCCGTGCCCGCCGGGTCGGCCGCGTCACCGATGCGCGCCAGCCAGTCGTCGACGTCGCGCTCGGCGACCCGGCGCAGGACCGCGTTCACGAACTGCGCCGCACCCGCCCCGACGCGCTCGCGCGCCAGGCCGACGGTCTCGGACACGGCGGCGTGCGCGGGCACGCGCATCCCGAGCAGCTGGTGGGCGCCGAGCCGCAGCAGGTCGAGCACGGGCGGGTCGACCTGGTCCAGCGGACGCGACGACGCGAGCGTCAGGACGGCGTCGTACCGTCCGCGCAGGCGCAGCGTGCCGTACGCGAGCTCGGTCGCGAACCCGGCGTCCCGCCCCTCCACGCCCCGCTCCCGCAGGAGCGGCGGCAGCACGAGGTTCGCGTACGCCTCGTCGTCCGCCACGGCCCGCACCGCGTCGAACGCGGCCGAACGTGCCGCGTCACCCGTGCGCGCACGCCGTCCCGGTGCCGCCGCCGTGCGGTGCCCCCGCCCCTGCGCACGGGCGGCGCCGCGCTCCCGTCCCCGGGCGTCGCGCCGTCCACCCTCCCCCGGCGGGCGCCCGGAGCCGGGACGTCCCATGCCGTCGTCGGCACGGCCGCCGCCGCCTCGACCGCCGCCGTCCCGACCGCCGCCGTCCCGGCCGCCTCCGTGCCGTCCGCCTCCGGACGGCCGCGGACGTCCCTGCGCGTCGCCGGCGCTCACGAGGCCGCCCCCGCCTGCCGCACGCCGGTCGCGTCGCCGTCGGCGCCGAGCACGGTGCCGTCCGCCGGGCGCGCCCCGCGCGCCCAGTCGGCCGCCGCCATCGCACGCCGCCCGGGGGGACCACCTCGCCGAGGCGCACCGCGCCGCCACCGGCGCCGACGAGGACCTCCCGCTTGGTCGCCCGGAGCTCGCCCGGTGCCAGCCCCGTCACGTCGGCCACCGGCTCGACCGGGCCCAGCCCGAGCCGGGACCCGTCCGGCAGCGTCGTCCAGGCGCCCGGCGCGGGCGTGCAGCCGCGGACGCGCCGGTCCACCACGTGGGCCGGGTGCCACCAGCGCACGCGGGCGTCCTCGGGGCCCAGCTTCGGGGCGTGGCTCACGCCCTCCGCGGGCTGCGCGACGGGCGTGAGGGCGCCGTCCTCGATGCCGTCGAGCGTGCGCACGAGCAGCTCCGCGCCCGCCGTGGACAGGCGGTCGAGCAGGTCGCCCGAGGTGTCGCGCGGCCGGACCTGCTCGGTGAGCGTGCCGTACACCGGCCCGGTGTCCAGGCCCTCCTCGAGGCGGAACGTCGACGCGCCCGTGACCTCGTCGCCGGCCATGACGGCGTGCTGCACCGGCGCCGCCCCGCGCCACGCGGGCAGGACCGAGAAGTGCAGGTTGACCCAGCCGTGCCGCGGCACGTCCAGCAGGGCGGGCGGGACCAGCACGCCGTACGCGACGACGGGAGCGGCGTCCACGCCCAGCGCGGCGATCTCGTCGCGCGCCTGCGGGTCCCGCAGCGTGCGCGGCGTCAGCACGGGGATCCCACGCTCCCGCGCGACCGCCGCGACGGGCGACGGCGTCAGCGCCCTGCCGCGGCCGACCCGGGCATCGGGTCGCGTGAGCACCGCCACCACCTCGTGCCGGGACGCGAGCAGGGCCTCGAGGGACGGCACTGCCGGGGCGGGGCTCCCGGCGAACAGCAGACGCATGGGCTCGATCCTAGGTCGCGCCCGTGCCACCCTCTCCCGCCGGCCCGCCCGCCCCGCGTCCGCCGGCACCGGTCTCACGGCGTCCGCCGGCACCGGCGCGGCGGCTCAGAGGAGGTCCACCGGGTCGACCGCGACACGCACGGTGCCGCCCTCGCGCCGCGCGCTGCGGATCGCGACCGAGGCAGCGACCGCCTGCGCGAGCGCGCGTCCCGCCGCGACCGGCACGCGCAGCAGCGCACGGACCTCCGGGTCGAGCGTCGGTCCGCCGTCCGGCGTCTGGACCGGCACGGGGCCGAGCACCTCGACGTCCGGCAGGTCGAGGCGGCCCAGGACGGCGGCCACGGCGTCCCGCGTGCCGGTGACCGCCGCCACGCGCACGGCCGGCGGCAGGCGCAGCTCCGCCCGCTCGGCGAGCTCGCGCGACGCGAGCCCCGCAGGGTCCCAGCGCACGAGGGCCTGGGTGGGCCGGACCAGGCCGTCCCCGACGAGCAGCACCTGGCCGCCGTCGCCCGCGGGACGCACGAGCGCCGCCGCGGCGAGCCACCGGCGCAGCGCGTCGGACTCCGCGCCCAGCCGCGTGCCGGCGCTCGCGACCGCCGCGTCGAGCAGGACCGCCGCCGCGTAGCCGCCGGGCGCCACGGGTTCCGCCCCGGGCGTCGCGACGACCAGGGCGGGCCGGTCGGGGACCTCGCCCAGCACACCGCCGGCCGCGCGCGCACCGGACACGCGCACCGTCACGCCCGGGAAGGCGCGGCCCAGCTCCTCGGCCGTCCGCTCGGAGCCGACGCGCACCGACCGCAGCGCGGTCGCCCCGCACTCGCCGCAGTGCCAGCCCGTGGCGAGCCGCCCGCACCACCCGCACGACGGCGCACCACCGCCCGTGGTCAGGCCCAGGGGGCCGTGGCACGTGGCGCAGCGTGCGGCGGCGCGGCAGCGGCCGCAGGCGAGCACCGGGACGTAGCCCGCCCGCGGTGTCTGCACGAGCACCGGCCCCGCGGCGAGCGCGTCCCGCAGGACGCGCCACGCGGGGCCCGGCAGCCGCGCGGCGGCCGCCGGTCCCTCCCGGGCGAGCTCGACCGACGTCAGCGCGCGCACGCGCGGCGTGCTCGCGCGCACGACGGCCCGCTCGGCGGCGACCTCCCGCGCCCAGCCGGTCTCCACGAGGTGCTGGGCCTCGACGGTGCGGCCGTGCGCGCCGACCAGCAGCGCGCAGCCCTCGAGCTCCGAGCGCAGCGCGAGCACCTCGCGCACGTGCGGGTACGGCGCGCGCGGCTCGGCGTGCTGCCCGTCGCCGTCGTCCCACACCACCGCGAGCCCCAGGCGCGCCACCGGGGCGAACGCCGAGGCGCGGGTACCGACGACGACGCGCGCGGTGCCGCGCAGCGTCGCGAGGAACGCGCGGTACCGGGCGGCGGGTCCGTCCTCGGCGACGAGCCGTGCGACCGGTCCCCCGGCGCCCGTGCCCGCGAGCCCCAGCTCGGCGAGCGCGCGCACCACGCGGTCCACGTCCCGTCCGTCGGGCACGACGACCAGGGCTCCGCGGCCCCCGCGCAGGCACGCGGCGACCGCCTGGGCGACCGCCACGGCCCACCGGTGCTCGCCCACGGCGTGCAGCGCCGACCAGACCGCGCGAGGCGCGCCGCCGTCGGCGACGTGCCGGCAGAACGCCACGCCGCCGCGGTACGCCGCCCACGCGGACGGGTCGACGGCGGGTGCCGCCCCTGCGGGGCCCGGGTCGCCGCCCGCGCCCGCGCCGCCCGTGCCCGCCTCGTCCGAGCCCGCCCCGCCCGCGCCCGCCTCGCGCGGCTCGCCCTCCACGCGCGCGTGCCGGGGTGGCACCGCGAGCCGCAGCACGTCAGCCGTGGTGCCGGCCCAGCGCTCCGCGACCGCCCGGGCCAGCCGCGCGACCTGCGGCGTGAGCACCGGCTCGGCCGACACGACCCGGCGCAGCGGCAGGAGGCGGCCGCCGTGCTCGGCGTCCGCCGTCCGCTCCAGCAGCCACCCGTCGACGTCCTGACCCGCGAAGCGGACCTTGACCCGCACCCCCGGTCGCGCCACGTCGTCGAGGGACTCCGGCACGAGGTACTCGAACGTGCGGTCGAGGTGCGGCGGCGCCAGGTCGACGCAGACCCGCGCCACGGGCAGCGACGCGGCGGGGGTGAGCGACGGGGGGGTCCGCGGGCGGCGCGGCGCCGGCACGTCGAGACCGGCGAGCGTCGGCTGCTCCGGACCGGACCCTGCGCTCACGTCCGTCATCCCACCACGTCCCGGCGACACGCCCCGCGCAGGTGGGCCTGCGGCCGCCGCGACGCCGCGTCGCGCACCCGGCCGGCCGGACGGGCCGCGGTCAGCCGACCGCCGACAGCAGGTCGGCGACGCGGTCCGTGCGCTCCCAGGTGAACTCGGGCAGCTCGCGCCCGAAGTGCCCGTACGCGGCCGTGCGGCGGTAGACGGGACGCAGCAGGTCGAGGTCGCGGATGATCGCGGCGGGACGCAGGTCGAACACGTCCTGGATCGCCGCCGTCAGCCGGTCGACCGGGACGGTCCCCGTCCCGAACGTCTCGACGTACAGCCCGACGGGGTGCGCCTTGCCGATCGCGTACGCGACCTGCACCTCGCACCGGCGCGCCAGGCCCGCGGCCACGACGTTCTTGGCGACCCACCGCATCGCGTACGCGGCCGAGCGGTCCACCTTCGACGGGTCCTTGCCCGAGAACGCGCCGCCGCCGTGGCGTGCCATGCCGCCGTAGGTGTCGACGATGATCTTGCGGCCCGTCAGGCCCGCGTCCCCCTGCGGGCCGCCGACGACGAACTGCCCCGTGGGGTTCACGAGCAGCCGGTGCGCGGAGACGTCGAGGTCGAGACCCTCGAGCACGGGCGCGACCACGAGCTCGGCGACGTCGCCCGCGAGCGTGGCCTCGAGGACGTCGGGCTCGTGCTGCGTCGACAGCACGACGGTGTCGAGGCTCACCGGGCGGTCCCCCTCGTAGCCGACCGTCACCTGCGTCTTGCCGTCCGGTCGCAGCCCTGCCAGCGACCCGTCCTTGCGCACGGCCGCGAGCCGCTCGGCGAGCCGGTGCGCGAGCCAGATCGGCAGCGGCAGGAGCGAGGGCGTGTCGTCGCTGGCGTACCCGAACATCAGACCCTGGTCACCGGCGCCCTGCAGGTCCAGCGGGTCCATGTCGGAGGCGTCCTCGCGGACCTCGATCGCCTTGTCGACGCCCGCCGCGATGTCAGGCGACTGCTGGCCGATGGAGACCGACACGCCGCACGAGTCGCCGTCGAAGCCGATGTGCGACGAGGTGTAGCCGATGCCGCGCACGACCTCGCGCACGATCTGCGGGATCTCGACGTAGGCGCTGGTGGTCACCTCGCCGGCCACGTGCACGAGGCCGGTGGTGACCATCGTCTCGACCGCGACGCGCGCCGCGGGGTCCTGCTCGAGGATCGCGTCCAGGATCGCGTCGGAGATCTGGTCGCAGATCTTGTCGGGGTGCCCCTCCGTGACGGACTCGGAGGTGAACAGACGAAGGGGCGTCGAACTCATGACCGCAGCGTATCGGCGCCCGAACCGTCGTCCGCGCGCCCGTCCAGGTGCGCCCGGACGGCGTCCCAGACCGCGTGCGCGACGTCCTGCTTGGGCCCGGAGGCGCTCGCGACGACCTCGCCGTCACGGTCGAGGACGGTGACGTCGTTCGTCGCCGCGCCGAACGCGAGGCCGGCGCCGACCGCGTTCACGACGAGCAGGTCCGCGCCCTTGCGCCGCGCCTTCGCCCGTCCGTGCTCGAGCACGGACGCGTGGGCGTCACCCGTCTCCGCGGCGAACCCGACGACGGCCTGCCCGGGCCGCGGCGGGTCCGTCACGAGCTCGCGCAGGACGTCCACGGTCTCCACGAGCCGCAGGACGGGCGCCTCGCCGGTCTTCTTCAGCTTCGCGTCGGCCACGGTCTCGGGCCGGTAGTCCGCGACGGCCGCCGCCATGACGACCACGTCCGCGTCCTTCGCCGCCGAGCGCACGGCGTGCCGCAGCTCCTCGCCCGTCTCGACGGGGACGACCGCGACGTCGCCGGCCTGCGCGACCACGTCAGGGGCGACGTTGGCGGCGACGAGCGTCACCCGGGCGCCCCGCTCCGCCGCGGCCCGCGCGAGAGCGGCGCCCTGCCGGCCGGACGAGCGGTTGCCGAGGAACCGCACGGGGTCGAGCGGCTCCCGGGTGCCGCCCGCGGACACGACCACGCGGACGCCGTCGAGGTCGTGCGGACGCGCACCCCCGCCGACGAGCGCGAGCGCGGCGTCGGCGATCACCTCGGGCTCGGGCAGCCGACCCGGTCCGGTGTCGGCGCCGGTGAGGCGGCCCGACGCCGGGTCCAGCACGTGCACACCGCGTGCCCGCAGCGTCGCGACGTTGGCGACGGTGGCGGGGTGCTCCCACATCTCGGTGTGCATCGCCGGTGCGAGCAGCACCGGGCACCGCGCCGTGAGCAGCGTCGCCGTCAGCAGGTCGTCCGCGTGGCCCCCCGCCGCACGGGCGAGCAGGTCGGCCGTCGCGGGGGCGACGACCACCAGCTCGGCCTGCTTGCCGATCGCCACGTGCGCGACGCGGTCGACGTCCTCGAACACCTCGGTCGTCACGGGCTGGCCCGACAGGGCCTCCCACGTCGCACGCCCGACGAACTCCAGCGCCGCGCGCGTCGGCACGACGCGCACCTCGTGACCCTGCTCGCGCAGGAGCCGCAGGAGCAGGACCGCCTTGTACGCGGCGATCCCGCCCGCGACGCCGAGGACGATGCGCACGGCGGTGCGTCAGCCCTCGGTGGGCTCGGCCGTGAGCAGGCCCGCGTCGATCTCGCGCATCGCGATCGACAGCGGCTTCTCCTGCGGACGCGTCTCGACGAGCGGCCCGACGTACTCGAGCAGGCCCTCGTTGAGCTGGGCGTAGTAGGCGTTGATCTGCCGCGCGCGCTTGGCGGAGAAGAGCACGAGCGCGTACTTGGAGTCGGCGCGCTCGAGGAGGCGGTCGATCGGCGGGTCGGTGATGCCCGTGGGGGCGGCGACGGTTCCGGACACGGAGGACTCCCGTCCTGAGAGGGGTGCTGGACGCTGCGCCGCGGCGGGACCGCGGCCCGGCCGTGCGTCCGCCGCGGTCACCGGCACGACGAGCGAACGAGCTCGGTCGGACGACGCGGTCGGACGACCCGGTCGGGCGGGCGCAGACAGGCCCCATGCTACCGGGTCGGCAGGCCCATCAGGCCGACGAGCTCGTCCGTGGCGCGGTGCACGTCGTCGTTGACGACGACGTGGTCGAACTCCGGCTCCGCGGCGAGCTCCACGCGTGCGGACGCGAGCCGGCGCTCGCGCTCCTCCTCGTCCTCGGTGCCGCGGCCCACGAGCCGGCGGACGAGCTCGTCCCACGAGGGCGGGGCGAGGAACACGAAGCGTGCGTCGGGCATCGACGCACGGACCTGGCGTGCGCCCTGCAGGTCGATCTCGAGCAGGGCCGGCTCCCCGGCGGCGAGCCGCTCCTCGACCGGTCCGCGCGGCGTGCCGTACCGGTTGCGCCCGTGCACGACCGCCCACTCCAGCAGCTCGCCCCGCTCGACCATCTCGTCGAAGCGCTCGGGCGAGACGAAGTGGTAGTGGACGCCGTCGACCTCGCCAGGTCGCGGTGCGCGGGTCGTCATCGAGACCGACAGCCACACCTGCGGGTAGCGGGCGCGGATGTCCGCCGAGACGGTCCCCTTCCCCACGGCGGTCGGTCCGGCGAGCACGGTCAGCCGTGCCGGCTGCGTCGTCATGGGGTCGGTGCCTCTTCTCGTGCGGGTGGTGCGGCGCGGGCGCGCCTCGGCGCCCGTCCCCGGGTCGGGGCGGGCGCCGGGAAGCAGCGGCTCGGCTCAGCCGAAGCGGTCGACGAGCGCCTTGACCTGGTGCGGACCCAGGCCGCGGACGCGACGCGTCTCCGAGATGCCGATCTCGGACATGATCGCGCGGGCCTTGACCTTGCCGACGCCCGGCAGCGACTCGAGCAGGGCGGCGACCTTGAGCTTGCCGATCGTCTCGTCCTTCTGCCCCTGCTCGATGACCTCGGACAGGGAGCCCTGCGAGTACTTCAGGCGGTTCTTGACCTCGGCACGTGCCTGACGTGCCGCGGCTGCCTTCTCGAGCGCGGCGGCTCGTTGTTCGGGAGTCAGCGGGGGGAGAGCCACGCGCGTCACCTTCTCGTCACTGGGCCGGTGATCCTCGTCGCCGAAGCAGGGATCGGTGGGATCGAACCTAGCGACGCGGATGCGTGTCGGCAACGCGGCGGGGGTCGCGTGTCGCGCCGCGACCTGCGACGACGGTCGCCCGCACCGTCAGCGCAGGGCGGCCGCGGCCTCGGCGGCGGCCCGGCGCGCGGCGGACCGCAGCGCCTCCCGGTCGGGACCCGCCGCGAGCACGGCGCGCGAGGACGACGCCAGGACCTGCCGGCGGGCGGGGCCGAAGACGCGGGCGAGCTCGGCGGCGCCCGCGCCCTGCGCGCCGACCCCCGGTGCGAGCAGCGGTCCGTTGACCCGCTCGAGGTCCACCCCGGCACGCTCCGCGGCGTCCCCGACCGTCGCGCCCACGACCAGGCCGACCGAGCCCAGCGGCCGCTCCCCCGCGTTCAGTGCGGCGGCACGCGCCGCCACGGTGGCGGCGACCGTCGGCCCGTCCTGCGTGCGCGCGTGCTGCACCTCGTGCCCCTCCTTGTTGGAGGTCAGGCACAGGACGAACAGGCCCCGCCCCGTGGCGTGCGCGAGGTCGACGGCCGGGTCGAGAGAGCCGAACCCCAGGTAGGGCGAGACCGTCAGCGCGTCCCCGGCGAGCGGGGAGCCGTCGCGCAGGAACGCGTCGGCGTACGCGCCCATGGTCGAGCCGATGTCGCCCCGCTTGGCGTCCACGACGACGAGCGTGCCGGCCTCGCGGCCCCCCGCGACGACCTCCTCGAGCACCGCGAGGCCGGCGGAGCCGTGCCGCTCGAAGAACGCCGCCTGCGGCTTGACCGCGGCGACCCGCCCGGCGACCGCGTCGAGGACGGTGAGCGCGAACGTCCGCAGACCCGACGCGTCGTCGGCGAGCCCCCAGTCGGCGAGCAGGGTCGCGTGCGGGTCGATGCCGACGCAGAGCGGCCCGTGCGCGTCCATGGCCGCGGCCAGGCGCGCCCCGAAGGGCGCACCCGGTCCGCGCGTGGTGCTCGTGGTCACGCCGCTCCCCCGGCCGCCGCCTGCGTCAGCTCGCGTCGGCGCGCGTGCGCCGCCTGCTCGTGCTCCTGCAGGCTCGTGACGCGGAACGGGCCGGACCGGGCCGCGTCGATGGCCTGCACCGCGGCGCCGAGCTGCTGCACGGTGGTGATGATCGCCTTGTCGGCCGCCGTCGTGGCCGCGCGGATCTCGTAGCCGTCGGCGCGGGCGCCCTGGCCGGACGGGGTGTTGACGACCATGTCGACCTCGCCGCTCGTGATGAGGTCGACGATCGTGGGCTCCCCGGCCGGCCCGCGGCCCGCCGAGTGCTTGCGCACGACGCGCGAGGCGATGCCGGAGCGGCGCAGCACGGCGGCCGTCCCCTCGGTCGCGAGCACCTCGAAGCCGAGCTCCTGCAGGCGCTTGACCTCCAGCACGATGGAGCGCTTGTCGCGGTCGGCGACGGAGATGAACACCGTGCCGGACTGCGGCAGGCCGCCGAAGGACGCCTCCTGCGACTTCGCGAACGCGGTCGGGAAGTCGACGTCGAAGCCCATGACCTCACCGGTCGAGCGCATCTCCGGCCCGAGGACGGTGTCGACCACCGTGCCGTCGGCCGTCCGGAACCGCTTGAACGGCAGGACGGCCTCCTTCACGGCGATGGGGGCGTCGAGGTCGAGCGTGCCCGCGTCGACGTCCGGCAGGACGCCGTCCGCGCGCAGCTGCGCGATCGAGCGGCCCGCCATGACGAGCGCGGCCGCCTTCGCGAGCGAGACACCGGTGGCCTTCGAGACGAACGGCGCCGTGCGGGACGCGCGCGGGTTCGCCTCGAGCACGTAGAGGACGTCGGAGACGAGCGCGAACTGGATGTTCAGCAGCCCGCGCACCCCGACACCGCGGGCGATCGCCTCGGTCGACGTCCGGATGCGCTCGAGCTCGGCCGCCGAGAGCGTGATCGGCGGCAGCGCGCACGCCGAGTCGCCCGAGTGGATGCCCGCCTCCTCGATGTGCTCCATGACGCCCCCGAGGTACAGCTCGGTGCCGTCGTAGAGCGCGTCGACGTCGATCTCGATCGCGTCGTCCAGGAACCGGTCGATGAGCAGCGGCGGCAGCGACGCGCGCGTGCCCGCCGCCTCGGCGAGCGCCCGCTCGACGTACTCGGTCAGCTGGTGCTCGTCGTACACGATCTCCATGCCGCGGCCGCCCAGCACGTACGACGGGCGCACGAGCACGGGGAAGCCGATCCGGCGGGCCGTCTCGCGGGCGCCCTCGAGCGTCGTCGCGGTGCCGAAGGCCGGCGCCGGCAGCCCGGCCGCCTCGAGCACCTTGCCGAACTCGCCGCGGTCCTCGGCCGCGTCGATCGCCTCCGGCGGGGTCCCGAGGATGGGCAGGCCCGCGTCGGCGAGGCGCTGCGCGAGCGACAGCGGCGTCTGGCCGCCGAGCGTGACGATCAGGCCCGCGACGGGCCCCGCGGCCAGCTCGGCCTCGTAGACCTCGAGCACGTCCTCGAACGTCAGCGGCTCGAAGTACAGGCGGTCGGAGGTGTCGTAGTCCGTGGAGACGGTCTCGGGGTTGCAGTTGACCATCACGGTCTCGTACTCGCCCTTGAGCGCCAGCGCGGCGTGCACGCAGGAGTAGTCGAACTCGATGCCCTGGCCGATGCGGTTCGGCCCCGACCCGAGGATGAGGATCGCGGGACGCTCGCGCGGCGCGACCTCCGTCTCCTCGTCGTAGGACGAGTAGTGGTACGGCGTGCGGGCCGCGAACTCCGCCGCGCAGGTGTCGACGGTCTTGTAGACCGGCCGGACGCCGAGCGCCCAGCGGGTGCGCCGCACGGCGTCCTCGCTCGTCTGCCGCAGGCTCGCGACCTGGGCGTCGGACAGGCCGTGCCGCTTCGCGTGCGCGAGCACCTCGCGGGTCAGCGCGGGCGCGGCCGCGGTCTCGGCCGCGACCTCGTTCACGAGCTGGACCTGGTCGAGGAACCACGGGTCGATGCCCGTGCGCGCGTACACCTCGTCGACCGCGACGCCGGCGCGCAGCACCTGCTGCACGTCGATGAGCCGGTGCTCGGTGGGCCGCGCGATCGACTCGACGAGTCGGTCGAGCTCCTCGCCCGTCGCGGGCTCGCCGTCCCAGTGGAACGTCGAGCCCTTCTTGTCGATCGAGCGCATCGCCTTGCCGAGGGCCTCGGTGAAGTTGCGCCCCATGGCCATGGCCTCGCCGACCGACTTCATGGTGGTCGTGAGGGTGTCGTCCGCCGCGGGGAACTTCTCGAACGCGAACCGGGGCACCTTGACGACCACGTAGTCGAGCGTCGGCTCGAACGACGCGGGCGTGGAGCCGGTGATGTCGTTCGTGATCTCGTCGAGCGTGTAGCCGACCGCGAGCTTGGCGGCGATCTTCGCGATCGGGAAGCCGGTCGCCTTCGACGCGAGGGCGGACGAGCGCGAGACGCGCGGGTTCATCTCGATGACGATGATGCGGCCCGTGTCCGGGTGGACGGCGAACTGGATGTTGCAGCCGCCGGTGTCGACGCCGACCTCGCGGATCACGGCGATGCCGATGTCGCGCATGCGCTGGTACTCGCGGTCCGTGAGCGTCAGCGCGGGCGCGACCGTCACGGAGTCGCCGGTGTGCACGCCCACCGGGTCGACGTTCTCGATCGAGCAGACGACCACGACGTTGTCGTGCTTGTCGCGCATGAGCTCGAGCTCGTACTCCTTCCAGCCGAGGATGGACTCCTCCAGGAGCACCTCGGTGGTCGGCGAGTAGTGCAGGCCCTGACCGACGATCCGCCGCAGGTCCGCCTCGTCGTACGCCATGCCCGAGCCGAGGCCGCCCATGGTGAACGACGGGCGCACGACCATCGGGTAGCCGAGGTCCTCGGCGGCGACGAGCGCCTCGTCGACGGTGTGCACGATCGCCGAGCGCGCGGACTCCCCGCCGGCGATCTCGACGACGTCCTTGAACTGCTGGCGGTCCTCGCCCTTCTGGATGGCGGGGATGTTGGCGCCGATGAGCTCGACGTCGTACTCGGCGAGCACGCCGCCCTCGTCCAGCGCGATGGCCGCGTTGAGGGCGGTCTGGCCGCCCAGCGTCGGCAGGATCGCGTCGGGCCGCTCCTTGGCGATGATCGACGTGAGGACCTCGGTCGTGATCGGCTCGACGTAGGTGGCGTCGGCGAACTCCGGGTCGGTCATGATCGTGGCCGGGTTGGAGTTCACGAGGACGACCCGCAGGCCCTCCTCCTTCAGCACGCGGCACGCCTGCGTCCCGGAGTAGTCGAACTCGGCGGCCTGGCCGATGACGATCGGGCCGGAGCCGATGACGAGGACGCTGTGCAGGTCGTCGCGGCGGGGCATCAGGCGGCGCCCTTCTGGGAGTCGTGGAGGCCCGCGTCGTCGGCGGTGCCCTCGGGGTGACGGGTCATGAGGTCGACGAAGCGGTCGAAGAGGTAGGCCGCGTCGTGCGGGCCGGCGGCCGCCTCCGGGTGGTACTGGACCGAGAACGCCGGCAGGTCGAGCGCCTCGAGGCCCTCGACGACGTCGTCGTTGAGGTCGACGTGCGAGACGCGGACGCGGCCGTACCGGCCGCCGTCGAACGGTGCGACCGTCTCGGCGTCCAGCGGCGCGTCGACCGCGAACCCGTGGTTGTGCGCCGTGATCTCGACCTTGCCGGTCGTGCGGTCCATCACCGGCTGGTTCACACCGCGGTGGCCGTAGCGCAGCTTGTACGTGCCGAACCCGAGGGCGCGACCGAACAGCTGGTTGCCGTAGCAGATGCCGAAGAACGGGATCCGGCGGTCGAGCACGCCCCGCAGCAGGTCGATCTCGTGCCGCGCCGCGGACGGGTCGCCGGGGCCGTTGGAGAAGAAGACGCCGTCGGGGGCGAGCGCCAGGACCTCCGAGATCGACGACGTCGCGGGCAGCACGTGCACCTCGACGCCGCGCTCGGCCAGGCGCTGCGGGGTCATCGACTTGATCCCGAGGTCGACCGCCGCGACCCGCGCCACGGGCGCGTCGAGCGGCGTGCCGTCCGGGCCGAGCGCGGGCACCACGTACGCCGCGTCGACGCTGACCTCGCCCGCGAGGTCGGCACCCACCATCGCGGGGGCCGAGCGCACCTCGTCGAGGAGCTCGTCCACGGGCCGGCGGTCGCCGTGCCCGTCCACGAGCGCGTCGCCGGAGAACACGCCGGCGCGCATGACGCCGCGCTCGCGCAGGTGCCGGGTCAGGGCGCGCGTGTCGATGCCGCTGATGCCGACGACACCCTGCTCGGCCAGCTCGTCGTCCAGCGTGCGGCGCGAGCGCCAGCTCGAGGGACGGCGGGCGGGGTCGCGCACGACGAACCCGGCGACCCAGATGCGCCGCGACTCCGGGTCCTCGTCGTTGACGCCGGTGTTGCCGATGTGCGGCGCGGTCATCACGACGACCTGCCGGTGGTACGACGGGTCGGTCAGGGTCTCCTGGTAGCCCGTCATGCCCGTGTTGAAGACGATCTCGCCGAGCGTCCGGCCGGTCGCGCCGTAGGCCCGTCCGGTGAACGTGCGGCCGTCCTCGAGGACGAGGATCGCGTCGCTCATGCCTGCTCCTCCTGCGCCGTCGGCGCGCTGTCGTGGTCGGCGCCGCCGTCGCCACGCGCCCGCAGCAGGGAGCGGGCCGCGGTCAGCAGCAGCTCCTTGTCGGCGTCGTGGCGCACACGCAGCGCGGTGTCGAGGGCGGTGCCCGTGGTGAGGTCGGGCACCCACGTGAGGACGACGAGCCCCTCGGGCCCGACGAACTTGCCGGCCTGGCCGCGCGCGGTGCCGACGGCCGTCAGGCGGTCGGCGGCGACCCACAGGTCGCGGGCACCGGGGCGGTGCACCAGCACGCCGGCGTCGTGCACGGTGACGACCGCGGGGCTGCGGTCGCCGAGCCCGTGCGCGGCGACGCGGTCGAGCCAGTCGCCCGCGCGCGTCGAGGACACGTAGACGGCCTCGGCGGGCTCGGTCCTGGCGGGACCGGCGTCGGCGGGCACGTCGGGCAGCGTGGGTACGAGCAGGGCCGTCCGGCGCGTGCGGTTCCGCCACCCGGCCCGCATCCCCCACAGCGCCAGCGCGAGCAGCACCAGCAGGAGGGCCACCGAGAGCCACGTCGGCATCAGGCACCCACCCCGGCGCCCGCGTCGACGAGCACGCCGTCGAGCACCGTGGGACGACCGCGCAGGAACGTCGCGACGACGGCACCCGGCAGCTCCGTGCCGGCGAACGGCGAGTTCACGCTCGCGGTCGCCTGCCGCTCCGGCACGACCGTGCGCCGGGCGGACGGGTCGACCAGCGTGAGGTTCGCGGGCTCGCCCACGGCGATCGGCCGGCCCTGCCCGGCGACGCGGCCGATCGCGGCGGGCGTGTGCGACAGCACGCGGGCGACGGCCGTCCAGGTGAGCCGGCCCGTGTCGACCATCGTGGCCTGGACGACGGACAACGCGGTCTCCAGGCCGGTCATCCCGAAGGCCGCGGCCGCCCACTCGCAGTCCTTGTCCTCGCGCGTGTGCGGGGCGTGGTCGGTCGCGACGACGTCGATCGTGCCGTCCTCGAGGCCGGCACGGACCGCCTCGACGTCCTCCGCGGTGCGCAGCGGCGGGTTCACCTTGAAGCGCGGGTCGTAGCCGCGCGCCGACTCGTCGGTGAGCACGAGATGGTGGGGCGTGACCTCCGCGGTCACCGCGATCCCCCGCGCCTTCGCCCAGCGGACGATCTCGACCGACCCGGCCGTCGACAGGTGGCAGACGTGCAGCCGCGAGCCGACGTGCTCCGCGAGCAGCACGTCGCGGGCGATGATCGCCTCCTCGGCGACCGCGGGCCAGCCCGTCAGGCCGAGCTCGGCCGACACCACGCCCTCGTGCATCTGCGCGCCCTCGGTCAGGCGCGGCTCCTGTGCGTGCTGGGCGATGACGCCGTCGAACGCCTTGACGTACTCCAGGGCGCGGCGCATGAGCACCGGGTCGTGCACGCACTTCCCGTCGTCGGAGAACACCCGCACCGCGGCGGCCGACCGCGCCATCGCCTGCAGCTCCGCGAGCCGCTCCCCGGCGAGGCCGACCGTGACGGCGCCGACCGGCCGCACCTCCGCCCAGCCGGCGTCCCGGCCCAGCCGCCAGACCTGCTCGACCACACCGGCGGTGTCCTGCACGGGCGAGGTGTTCGCCATCGCGTGCACCGCGGTGAACCCGCCGGCGGCCGCGGCCCGCGTGCCGGACGCCACCGTCTCGGCGTCCTCCCGGCCGGGCTCGCGCAGGTGCGTGTGCAGGTCGACCAGCCCGGGCAGCAGGACCAGCCCGTCGCCGTCGACCACCGTCGCGCCGTCCGCCGAGGCGTCCGTCCCGAGGGCCGCGACGACCCCGTCCTCGACCCGGACGTCCGTGCGGTCGCCGCCCAGGGGCGCCACGCCCCGCAGCAGGTACGTCGTGCTCACGCGTGCACCCTCGTCTCGTCCGTGCGCACGCCCGTGCGCCCTTCCACGTCCTGCCCGGCGACGGCCGGCGCCGTCCGCGCGTCCCCGCCCGCCAGCAGCAGGTACAGCACCGCCATCCGGACCGCGACGCCGTTCGCCACCTGCTCGACGATCACCGCCCGCGGCGAGTCCGCCGCGTCGGCCGAGATCTCCAGCCCGCGGTTCATGGGCCCGGGGTGCAGGACCACCGCGTGGTCCGGCAGCACCGCGAGCCGACGCCCGTCGAGCCCGTACGCGCGGGTGTACTCGAGCGGGCTCGGGAAGTACCCGCCGCCCGCGCTCGACATCCGCTCGCGCTGGACGCGCAGCATCATGACCGCGTCGGGCCGCGTCGCGAGCGTCTCGTCCAGGTCGTAGGACACGTCGGCGGTCCAGGTGTGCGCGCCGACGGGCACGAGCGTCGGCGGTGCGACGAGCGTCACGCGCGCGCCGAGCGTGTGCAGCAGCTGCACGTTCGAGCGCGCGACCCGGCTGTGCAGCACGTCCCCGACGATCGCCACGTGCGCGCCCGCGAGGTCGCGACCGGTGGCGTCCGCACGACCGCCGTCACCCACGAGGTGGCGGCGCAGGGTGAACGCGTCGAGCAGCGCCTGCGTCGGGTGCTGGTGCATGCCGTCGCCCGCGTTCACGACCGCGCCGTGCGTCCAGCCCGCGTGCGCGAGCGTGTGCGGCGCGCCCGACGCGTGGTGGCGGATCACCACCGCGTCCGCCCCCATCGCCTGCAGCGTCAGGGCGGTGTCCTTCAGGGACTCCCCCTTGGAGACGCTCGACCCCTTGGCGGAGAAGTTGATGACGTCCGCGGACAGCCGCTTCGCGGCCGTCTCGAACGAGATCCGGGTGCGCGTGGAGTCCTCGAAGAAGAGGTTGACCACGGTGCGCCCGCGCAGCGTGGGCAGCTTCTTGATCTCACGGGCCTGCGTCGCGGCCATCTGCGCGGCGGTGTCGAGGACCAGCACCGCCTCGTCACGGCTCAGGTCCCCGGCGGAGAGCAGGTGCCTCATCGTCCGACCCCCGCGCACCCTCGATGACCACGGCGTCGCGGCCGTCCGTCTCCGCCAGCAGCACGCGGACCCGCTCGCTCGCGGCCGTCGGCAGGTTCTTGCCCACGTAGTCCGCGCGGATCGGCAGCTCGCGGTGGCCGCGGTCGACCAGGACGGCGAGCTGCACCGCGCGGGGGCGCCCGAGGTCGCTGATCGCGTCCAGCGCGGCGCGGATCGTCCGGCCCGAGAACAGCACGTCGTCGACGAGGACGACCACGCGTCCGTCCACACCGGCCGCCGGGAGCCGCGTGGTGCCGATCGGGCGGATCGGCTGCCGGGCCAGGTCGTCGCGGTGCATCGTCACGTCGAGGCTGCCGACGAGGTCGTCGGCCGCGACGCCCTCGACCTGCGCGAGCCGCGCCGCGAGGCGCTCGGCGAGCGGCAGGCCGCGGGTCGGGATGCCCAGCAGGACGACGTCGTCGACGCCCTTGTTGCGCTCCACGACCTCGTGCGCGATGCGGGTCAGTGCGCGGCCGATGTCCGCCGCGCCGAGGACCTCGGTCCCCGTGCCGTCCGGGACGGCGTCCGTGCGCCCGGACGCGGGCGCGGGTGTGCCAGTGCTCATGCGTGCGCTCCTTCCCCGCCTCACGGGACGGGCTTAAAGGGGGTGGCGGTGCCACCTTACCGGCCGCGGCGCCCCGCCACGTCACCCGGATGCCGTTCAACACGAGCGCACGGACGGCCGATGCGGAAGACGTGCTCGGTGACGTACCGCTGTGGACCACCGTCCTGCAGCTCCTCGCTGCCGGGCTGGTGGGTGGCTTCTGCGTGCTCCAGTGGGTGTGGTGGCGCGGCTCCCTGCGCGAGGACGGCTCGCAGTGGGCGGTCGCGCTCTCGGCGGCCATGTCGCTCATGCTGCTCACGGCGGGCGTCCGGGACGTCGCGCAGTCCGCGCCGGCGCGCGAGGCGCTCGGGTTCGTGCACGCGCAGCTCGTCGCCGCGGTGGTCCTGCTGTGCCTGCCGGCCACCCGCGCCTTCGGGGGCAAGGGCCCCCGCCTGACGCCGTGGGTCGTCGTCGCCGCCGGCCTCCTGGCCGTCCGCGCGCTGCTGTGGGCGCCCGCCGTGCGCGCCGCCGAGGACGGGGACCCGTCCGGCCGGGCCATGGCCGCCGGGCTGCTCTTCGTCGCCCTCGCGGTCACCGTCGGGTACGTCGTGGCGGCGCTCGGCGCCGCCCGGATCACCGGCGTCGGCTGGCTGCTCGTGGCCGCGGCCTCGCTGTCCGTCGTCCTGCTCACCGTCGGGCTCGTCCTGCCCGGCGTCGTGCACGCGGCGGCGCTCGGGGCGCTGTGGCCCCTCCCCCTCGCCGTCGGGCTGGAGTCGCTCGCGTTCGTGCGGCTGCTGCGCTCGCAGCTCACGGCGCGGCGACGCGAGCAGATGCGCGACGCGCTGGCGGCGGTCACGAACGCGGCGTGGTTCAGCCGGGACGCGGACGCGCTGCTCGAGCAGGCCTGCGAGGCGGCTCGCGCCGTCCTCGACGAGCCGGGCATCGAGGGCTCCCTGCGACCGCTGCAGCGCGACCGGTTCGTCGCGGAGCTGTTCCCGCCCGACCCCGCGCGGCTCGCCCCGCACGAGCGGACGTTCCTCGTCGACCTCTCCGTCGTGGTGGCCTCCGCCGCCGAGCGCTACGCGCTCACCGACCGGCTCTCCCGGGCCGCCGAGACGGACGCGCTCACGGGCCTGCCGAACCGGCGCGCCGCCGACCGGTACCTGCACGACACGCTCGAGCGGGCGGCCGTCGAGCGCACACGCGTGTCCGTCCTGTACTGCGACATCGACGGCTTCAAGGACGTCAACGACCGGCAGGGGCACGCGCAGGGCGACGAGCTGCTGCGCCGGACCGCCGACTACCTGCGCACGTGGAGCGACAGCGAGACGTACGTCGCCCGCCTCGCCGGGGACGAGTTCGCGGTCGTCGTCTCCCGGGCGCCCGAGGACGCCGACCTCGCGGACCTCGCCCGCCGGCTGCGCGCCGGCTTCGACGCGCGCGTCGGCAGCCCTGCGGGCCCGCACCTGACGTGCGGCGTCGCGACGTGGAACCCCGAGGAGGTCGTCGACGCCGACGCCCTGCTGCGGCACGCCGACGACGCGATGCTCGAGGCCAAGCGCGCGCGCAGCGGCCACCGCGTCTTCGACTCGGCGCTGCGCGCCCGCGCGGAGGACTCCCGCCGGCTGCGCGCCGCGCTCGAGCGCGCCGTCGCGGAGGACCGCATCACGGCGTGGTTCCAGCCGATCGTCGACGCGCGCAGCCTCGAGGTCGTCGGTCTCGAGGCCCTCGCCCGCTGGCAGGAGGGCGACAAGGTCGTGCTGCCCGAGCACTGGCTCGCACTGGCCGAGCAGACGGGCCTGGTCGTGCCGATCGGGCACGCGATGTTCCGTCAGGCGCGCCGCGCCCTGGACCGCCACCAGATGCCGGTGGCCGTCAACCTCTCGGCGCGCGAGCTGCACGAGGCGGACGTCCTCGAGCGCATCGACGAGGCGTGGGGCGGCGGCCTGTGGGAGCACCTGACGGTGGAGATCACCGAGAGCACGATGCTGCGCACCACGACGGCCGTGCCCGTGCTCTCGGAGCTGCGCGCACGGGGCGCGCGCATCGCGCTCGACGACTTCGGCACCGGGTTCAGCTCGCTGGCGCGCCTCGCCCGGCTCCCCGTCGACGTGCTGAAGATCGACCGGTCGTTCGTGCGGGAGGTGCGCACGCCCCGCGGCGCCGGGCCGGTGCGGGCGATCGTCGCGCTCGCGGAGCACCACGGGCTCGACGTCGTGGCGGAGGGCGTGGAGTCCGCGGGCGACCTGCAGGTCCTCGTCGAGCTCGGCGTGCGGCAGGCGCAGGGCATGTTCGTGGGCCGGCCGGCGCCGGGGCTGCCGGTGCGCGGTGCGCGGCCGACGCCCCGCTCGGACCTGCCGCGCCGTCCGCGCAGCCGCACCGTGCCGCGCCCGCTGCGCGTCGTCGGCGGCATCGACACCCACCCGCCGGACATGCTCTAGGGACGACGGACAGGCTCCAGGACGACGACGCGGGCGGTGCGACCCGGTGGGGTCGCACCGCCCGCGTCGTGGTGCGGCGGTCAGGCCAGCAGCGTCGGCTTCAGCTCGACGATGCGCCCGAGCAGACCGTTGACGAACGACGGCGACTCGTCGGTCGACAGCTCGCGGGCCAGGTGGACGGCCTCGTCGACCGCGACCGCGTCGGGCACGTCGTCGTTGTACAGGATCTCCCAGGTGCCGACGCGCAGGAGCGCGCGGTCGACCGCGGGCATGCGCGCGATCGTCCAGCCGTGCGCGTGCGTCGCCAGCACCTCGTCGATGCGCTCGAGGTGGGCGAGCACGCCCTCGACGATGTCGACGCTGTACTGCGGCAGCGCCGTCTCGGCGCCCGGCTCGACGACGCGCCGCGCGAGGAGCTCGCCGACCGCGACGCCGCGCTGGTCCGCCTCGAACAGCACGTCGAGCGCGCGCTTGCGCGCCTTGGTCCGGGCGCCCACGTCAGTCGTTCACGCGGCCGAGGTACGACCCGTCGCGCGTGTCAACCTTGACCTTCGTGTTCGCCTCGAGGAACAGCGGCACCTGGATCTCGTAGCCGGTCTCGAGCGTGGCCGGCTTCGTGCCGGCCGACGAGCGGTCGCCCTGCAGGCCGGGCTCGGTGTACGTGACCTCGAGGACCACCGACGGCGGGAGCTCGACGTAGAGCGGGACGCCCTCGTTCGTGGCGACGAGCGCGGTCTGCGACTCGAGCATGAAGTTCGCGGCCGAGCCGACCGTCGCGGCCGGGACGTGGAGCTGGTCGTACGTGTCCGTGTCCATGAACACGAAGTCGTCGCCGTCCTTGTACAGGTACTGCATGTCGCGCTTGTCGACGTTCGCCGTCTCGACCTTGACGCCGGCGTTGAACGTGCGGTCGACGACCTTGCCGGAGAGCACGTTCTTCAGCTTGGTGCGGACGAACGCGCCACCCTTGCCGGGCTTGACGTGCTGGAACTCGATGACGGTCCACAGCTGGCCGTCGATGCGCAGCACGGTGCCGTTCTTCAGGTCGTTGGTGGTCGCCACGAGCGTCGTTCTCCCAGTCGGTGGTCGGCGTGCGCGCCGGGCTCGGCGCGTGCGGCGCGCGTGCGCCGGGCACCCTCGGCGGCGGGTCCTGCGCGGCGCCTGGCCCCGGTGGGACCGGGGGCAGCGCGCCGACGGGACGACCACCCGGCCGCGGGCCGTCGTCCATCGTACCGGGTCGGGGACGACGCGCTCCCGGGCGCGGCGCGCGGGGCGCGGGGCGCGTGAGGGGCGGGCGCGTCAGGCGGGCGTCATGCGAGGAGCAGGCGGCCGGCGAACCCCACGAGCGACGCCCACACGAGGGAGGCGAGCGTGCCGATGACGAACCGCTCCGACGCCCCCGGGTTGTCCCGCAGCTCGGCGTACCGGCCCAGGCCCTTCACCGCGACGACGATCGCGGCACCCTCGGGCATCCCGGCGAGGATCGCCCCCGTGACGCCGAGCCGCTCGAGCAGGCCGATCCACGTGCCGCCGCGCAGGACGCGTCGTGCACCCGGGCCCTCTGGTCCGTCGCTGAGCGTGAGCGGGCCCGCCTGCGCCTGCGTGGTCGGCACGTCGCGCCCGGCGTCCGCGGAGCGCGAGGCGAGGTCGAGGACGAGGCGCGTGGCGTACCAGCCGCCGCCGGTCGACACGGCGAGGGCCGTGACCCAGACGAGGGCCTGCAGGGCGGGGTGCACGCGACGACCCTGGCGTCAGCCCTGCGCGGCCGTCAACAGACGCGCCGCGACGGGTCGCACGGCCTGCTCCTCCGCCCACAGCGCGGCGCGCAGCCGCTGGCTGACGGCCTGCTGCGTGACGCCCAGCGCCCGGGCGACCACCTCCTGGCCGTCACCGGCGCGGGCGGCGTCGACCGCCTCCCAGCCGCCCGCCGTGCGGCGGACCACGACCGCGCCGAGGAGCGTGAGCACGGCCTCGGCGTCCGCGGCCGCCGTGACGTCGACGCCGCGGACCGCGAGCGGCACCGGGCGCTGCCGGCTCTTCGCCGCCTCGACGGCGGCGCGCGCGAGCACGAACGCCTCCCCGGACGCGGCGCGCGGCGACGGCGGCAGCGGCTCGTGGACGGGGCCCGCCCCGACGCCGACGCTCCACCCGCCGACCCGGACGAGGTCGAGGACCAGCTCGACGACGTCGCGCGCGTCGTCGAGCACGCCCTGCACCTCGTCGCCGACGGTGCGCTCGAAGCCCCGCACGAGGCCGGGCGCGTCCGTCAGGTGCGCGAGCAGCTCGGGCACCCTGTCGGTGCCACGGCGGCTGCCACGCTGGTCGATGGTGAGCACGAACATGCGACAAGGTTGACGCCTTGTGTCGGGACGGTCAAGGTCACAGCCTTGTTCGCCTCCCTCAAGTCCCCGGTCGTCCCGTCCGATGCGAGGGCATGACGTGGACGGCAGCGGTCCCGACCGTCGCCGTCGGCCTCCTCGCGCTGTGGCTGCCCGGGACGCTCGTCGCCGCCTCGTGGGGCGTGCGCGGACGCCTGTGGCTGCTCGCCACCGCGCCGGTCCTGACGCTGGCCGTCTGCGGCGCGGTCCCCCTGCTCCTGCGCGGCCTGCCCGTGGCCTGGTCGTGGCCGGTCGCCGCCGGCGGCACCGTCGCCCTCGCGCTCACCGGGCTCGCGGTGCGGCGCTGGGTCGACCGGGCGCCCGTGCGGCGCACCGCGCGCCCGGCGGTCCACGCGGAGCAGGTCGCCCGCGCCCAGGTCCGGGAGCAGGTTCCGGCACAGGTCCCGGCACAGGTGCCGGGGTCGCCCCGGCGCGTCCCCACCGCCCTGCGCGTCGCGCTCCCCGCGGCCGCGGCGCTGCCGGCCGCCGTCGTCGCCCTCGCCCTCGGCCGACCGGACCGCCTGGTGTCCGGCTACGACGTGCCGGTGCACCTCAACGCCGTCGCCCTCGTGCGGCGCACCGGGGCGGCGTCCAGCCTCGACGTCAGCGCGGTCAACGACCCGGCGCTGCAGCCGCGCGAGGTCGACGCCGCGGCGTGGCACGCCCTGACGGCACTGCTGCCCAACACGGCACCCGCCGTCACGTTCCTGGTGAGCGTCCTGGTGGCCACGGTGGTCGTGTGGCCGCTCGCCACGACGGCCCTGACCGCGGCGACCTTCCCCCGCCGGCCGGCCCTGCTGCCGTGGGCGGCCCTCGCGAGCGTCGCGGGCGTCGCCGTCCCCGTCGAGCTCGCCCTCGGCTCCGGGGGCATGGTGCCGAACGGCGTCGCGCTGGCCGTGCTGCCGGCGGTGCTCGCGCTCGTGCTGCGCGCCGCCCGCGACCGCACCTGGGCCGCGGCCGGGCTGGCCGTCGTCGCCGCGGGCGGCCTCGCCCTCACCCACCCGCTGGGCCTCGTCTCGCTCCTGGTCGTCCTGCTGCCGGCCGCCGTGGCCGTCGCCACGCGGGCCGTCCGCACCCGTCCGCCCCTGCACCCGGTGCGCCTCGCCGTCCTCGTGGGGGCCGGTGCGCTGCCGCTGGCCGCGCTGCTCGTGTCGGCCCACCCGCGCATGTCCGGCGTCCTGCGGTTCGAGCCGGACGCGCCGCTGCCGCTCGCGAGCGCCCTCGGCGAGCTGCTCGGTGTCAAGGCGACGGGCGTCGGGCTCCCCGTCGCCGCACCCGTGGTGGTCGTCGCGCTCCTCGCGGCGTGGTGGTCGCGGCGCGTCCCGCACGCGCGGCCGCTGGCGGCGGCCGCCGCGCTGACCTTCGTGCTCCTCGCCTGCTCGATGTCGTCGGTCCCGGTGCTGACCGACCTGGACCGCCCCTGGTACGGCGAGCCGCGCCGCATCGCCCCCGTGCTGGCCGCGGTCCTCGTGCCCTTCGCGGCGCTCGGGCTGCGTGCGACGGCGCGCGCCGGCGCGGCGCGCCTGCGCCGGGTGGCGGGTCGCGCGTCCCTGCGGTCCCCCGCGCCGGCGGTCGTCGCCGTCGCCGTCCTGTGCGGGCTGCTCGGCGCCGGCGCGACCGCGCAGGACCTGCGCGACCGGCACGTCACGGGCCCCACCGCCGTCGCGGGCGACGCGGAGCTCGACGCCCTCACCACCGTCGACCGCGGACGCGTCGGCGACGCGGTGGTGGTCGGGGCGGCGCTCTCGGGCACCGCGCACCTGTTCGCGGTGACCGGGATCGACGTCCTGCCGCGCACGCCGTTCGCCGCCGACACCCCGCAATGGCGGTACCTGCGCACCCACCTCGACGAGCTCGCCCCCGGCAGTACGGCGTGCTCCGTCGCGGACGACCTAGGAGTGGGCTTCGTGTACGTCGACCCCACCGTGGCGCGTGCCGGCTCGGTCGACCCGCAGACGCGTCGCCTGCCGACCTCCGCGCTCACCCCGGTCCTGCACGCGGGGCCGGGGACGCTCTACGCGATCACCGGCTGCGCGGCCTGAGCCTGGCGCTCAGAGCTCGACGACGCCGCGGCCCGGTTCGGGGTCGGCGCTGATCTCCGCGTAGGCCGCCGCGAGCAGCGTCGGGTCGGGTCCCTCCAGCCGCACCGGCCGGCCGACGTCCTCGAGCACGACGAACCGCAGCAGGTCGCCGCGGGTCTTCTTGTCCCGGCGCATCGCCGCCACCAGCTGCTCCCAGCGGTCGCCGCGGTAGGTCACGGGCAGGCCGAGCGAGGTGAGCACCGCGCGGTGCCGTGCGACGACGTCCTCGTCGAGCCGGCCGGCGAGGCGGGCGAGCTCGGCGGCGAAGACCATGCCGACGGACACCGCCGCGCCGTGCCGCCACCGGTACCGCTCGACGTGCTCGATCGCGTGGCCCAGCGTGTGCCCGTAGTTGAGGATCTCGCGCAGCCCCGCCTCGCGCAGGTCCTCCCCCACCACGCGCGCCTTGACCGCGACGGCCCGCTCGACGAGCTCGAGCAGCACGGGTGAGGACGCCGCGGCGACGGGGTCCGTGAGCAGCGCGGTGTTCGCCTCGACGAGCTCGAGGATGCGCGGGTCGGCGATGAAGCCCGCCTTGACGATCTCCGCCAGCCCCGCGACGAAGTCGTGCCGGTTCATCGACTCCAGGGCCGCGAGGTCGCACAGCACCCCCGCGGGCGGGTGGAACGCGCCGACGAGGTTCTTGCCCTCGGCCGTGTTGATGCCCGTCTTGCCGCCGACGGCCGCGTCGACCATCGCGAGCACGGTCGTCGGCACGTGCACGACGCGCACGCCGCGCAGCCACGTCGCGGCGACGAAGCCCGCGAGGTCGGTCGTCGCACCGCCGCCCAGGCCCACGACGGCGTCGCTGCGCGTGAAGTCCGCCTGCCCGAGCACCTGCCACAGGAACGCCGCGACCTGGGCGGTCTTCGCCTCCTCGGCGTCGGGGACCTCGGCGAGGAAGACCTCGTACCCCTGGGCGAGCAGGTCCTCGCGGACCGCGTCGGCGGACGCGGCCAGGGTCGGGGGGTGCACGACGAGCACCCGCCGCACCGACGTGCCGAGCAGCGCCGGCAGGTGGGCCAGCAGGTGCCGGCCGACGACCACGTCGTACGGCTGCTCCCCCGCCACCGTGACCGTGCGCGTCCCCGCGCCCTCGGGCGTCGCCGTCGTGCTCACCGCTCCTCCTCGCCGCCGTCGCCGACGCGCACGTCGGCGAGGGCCTTCTCGATCGCCTCCGCCACGTCGGCCGGACGCACGCCGTCGGTCGGCACCCGCACGGTGGCGACCTCCTCGTACACGGGGCGGCGGGCGTCCATCAGCGCCTGCCACTGGGCCCGCGGGTTGCCGAGCAGCAGCGGGCGCGAGCGGTTCAGCCCGACCCGCGGCGCGGCGTGCGCGAGCGACACGTCGAGGAACACGACCACCCCGCCGGCGTCCCGGTAGGACGCCAGCGCGGCCCGGGTGTCCTCGTGCAGGACCGCCCCGCCCCCAGCGCGAGCACCCCGTCGTGCGTCGCGAGGGCCGCGAGGACGGCGTCGCGCTCGAGCGCGCGGAAGTGCGGCTCGCCGTCGTCGACGAAGATCTCGCCGATCGGCTTGCCGGCGGTCCGCTCGACGTCCGCGTCGGTGTCCCGCACCGCGAGCCGCCAGCGCTCGGCGAGCGCGGCGGCGACGGTCGACTTGCCCGCCCCGGGCGGACCGACGAGCACGACACGGGGACGTGGGGACGCTGCGGGCACGGACGGCAGGGTAGCCGTCGACGCGCGGGCGGGCGCCGGTGGTCCGCGGGCCGTGCCACGGACCACCGGCGCCACCGGTCGTGCCCGTGCGTCAGGCCGGCACGCCGCCCCCGGCACGCCGCCCTGCGGGGCGCCGTCGGTCGGCCGGTCGTCGGTGCGCTCGTCGCCCGGCCCGCGCGGTGCCGGGGTCGGACCGAGCCCGTGCCCCGCCACGCGCAGCAGCGCCGGCACGTCGAAGTCGCCGTCCTCGCCCAGGAAGGGCCGCCACGTCGGCTCGTTGCGCAGCCATGACGACGGGTCGGCCGCGAGCAGCCCGAGGAACACCTCGCCGACGATCGTCCCGCCCACCTGGCCGAGGTGCTCCCCACCGGCCTGCACCTGCGCCTCGCGCAGGACGTAGTACCAGAGGGGTGCAGGTCGGCCGTCGAGCCCGATCTCGTCCTCGGTGAGCATCGCCGCGCCCATCCGTGCCGCCACCGCCTGGCCCGAGGGCAGCAGCAGGCGGGCACCGCGCGTGAGGTTGCGCAGGGTCAGGGACGGGACCTGGCCGCCGATCTCCGGCGGCAGGGCCTTGAGCGGGTTCGCGAGCTGGGTGTCGATGCGCCGCGAGAGCTGCAGGGCGTCGCTGCCCGCGCCGTCCACCTCGAAGAAGCGCGCCCACTCGACCGTCCAGAACCGGGGCAGCGGACGGAACCCGCCGAACTGTCCGAGCGGGTCCGAGGTGACCGACTGCGGCGTGAACGTGGGCAGTCCCGGCACCGCCTCGGGGTCGGCCGGGTCGGGCGCTCCCACGACCGAGTTCAGCCGGTAGCGCCCCCGCACCTGCGAGTGCCCGAACCGGTACGCCGCGACGGAGAACTCGACCGGCATGTACGGCCCCGAGCGCCACGTGAAGTGCCGCAGGACCGGCCGCGGGACCCCCTCGCTCTCGTCCAGGAGCCGGGCGAACAGCGCGTCCCCGACGGTGCGGCGCAGGAAGTCGTGCACCACCACCCACTGGTAGTGCCAGCGCACGATCCGCTGGGCGGTCTCGAACGGCGTCTCGCTCCCCCGCGCCAGGTGCGGGTCGTCCAGCACGCGGTCCATCACCGCGTTGTGGAACTTGACCATCGTCAGCTGCAGCTGACTGACGAAGGTGTTCTCGTCGTTGCGCGGGTCGCCGATGAGCGCGACCCCCTGGCTGTTGCGCGGCAGGTCGTCGTCGAGGCCGTTCGACCCGACGAGGAGCTTGGCCGCCCCCGCGACCTGGCTGTCCTGGTCGTACAGGAACGGGTCGTCGGCCGGGCCGCGCCCGTAGACGCAGTCGAGGTCGAAGCGCGGGCTGCGGAAGTTGGTGAGGGCGTCCGGGTCGTTCTGCCGGGTCAGGCTCGACACGGGGTCGAACGTCAGGTCGTGGTCGACGAACTGGCCCAGGTACGTGTAGCCGGACGGGATGCGCGGGTTGTCCAGCGTCGGGTCGCCGCCGGACCGGCCCTCCTCCATGAGGGCGGCCACGTCCTGGATCTCGGCGTCCGACGGCACGTACGGGGGCAGCCGGAACATGCGGCCGAAGCGCCCCTCGTGCAGCGTCGACAGGGGCAGGTACTGCAACCCGCGCTGGTCGTAGCCGTGGCCCCGTGCGGGCCTTCTGCCGTAGCCCAGGCCGTGCGCGGACGTGCCCGCTGCCGCGAGCTGCTCGGCGGTCCGCGGAGCGGTGTGTGCGTCGGGGCGGTGCTGTTCGAGCGTCATGGTCCCCCAGACCTGGTCCGGCCGTCGCGGGAGCGGCGGCTCGTGGACAGGAGGACCCGGGGGCGCCGGGTGATACCGGCCCGTGCCGGGGTCGCTGCGGCGGGCGTGCCGCCGCACCGACCTCGGCGTCAGCTGCTCAGCGCAGGAGCTCGGGCACCGACGCGAGGTAGGCGTCGAGGTTGCGGCGGACCTCCGCGACCGAGTCGCCGCCGGTCTTCTCCAGCAGGGTCTGCGCGACGACGAGCGCGACCATCGCCTCGGCGACGACGGCGGCCGGCGGGACCGCGCACACGTCGGAGCGCTGGTGCTGGGCCTTCGCCGGCTCCCCCGTCGCCGTGTCGACCGTGTCGAGCGCACGCGGCACGGTCGAGATCGGCTTCATCGCGGCACGCACGCGCACGACCTCGCCGTTCGACATGCCGCCCTCGATGCCACCCGCGCGGTTCGTGCGGCGCACGATGCGGCCCGTCGCGTCGCGCTCGATCTCGTCGTGCGCCTGCGACCCGCGGCGCGCCGCCGTGCGGAAGCCGTCGCCGACCTCGACGCCCTTGATGGCCTGGATGCCCATGAGGGCGGCGGCGAGGCGGGCGTCGAGGCGCCGGTCGGCCTGCACGTACGTGCCGACGCCCGCGGGCAGCCCGTGCACCAGGACCTCCACGACGCCGCCGAGGGTGTCCCCGTCCTTGTGGCACTGGTCGATCTCGGCGACCATCGCGGCCGACGTCTGCGGGTCGAAGCACCGCACCGGGTCCGCGTCGAGCGCGGCCACGTCGTCGGGCGTCGGCGCCGGCGCGTCCTGCGGGACCGACACGGGGCCGATGCCGACGACGTGCGAGACGAGCCGCACGCCCGCGGCCTGCTCGAGGAAGTGCGCGGCGACCGTGCCGAGCGCCACGCGGGTGGCGGTCTCGCGGGCGCTCGCCCGCTCCAGCACCGGGCGCGCGTCGTCGAAGCCGTACTTGCGCATCCCGACGAGGTCCGCGTGGCCGGGGCGCGGCCGCGTCAGCGGCCGGTTGCGCGCGATCTCCCGCACGTCGCCGGTACCGGCGTCGATCGTCAGCGCCTCGGCCGGCACCGGGTCCGCGGACATCACGTCGGTCCACTTGGGCCACTCGCTGTTGCCGACCTCGATCGCGACCGGGCCGCCCTGCGTCAGGCCGTGCCGCACCCCGCCGAGCAGCCGGACCTCGTCCTGCTCGAACTTCATCCGGGCGCCCCGGCCGTAGCCCAGCCGGCGCCGCGCGAGCGCGGCCTGGATGTCGGGGGTGCGGACCTGGACGCCGGCCGGCAGGCCGTCGAGGATGCCGACGAGCGCGGGACCGTGCGACTCGCCGGACGTCAACCAACGGAGCATGAGGGGGATCCTCCCACGTGGCCGTGACCGGTCGTCACGGCGTCCCTACGGCGGACAGCAGCACGCGGCCCGCACGTGGGGACGTGCGGGCCGCGTGCTGCGTCCGGGGCTCAGCTCGTCGTGGCGGCGCCCGCCTCGGCGACCACGCGCGGGTCGGTGCCCGCCGGGAGCGGCGCGAGCGGGGTCTCCTCGGTGGGCTCCGCGGGGGTCGCGCCGTCGAGCGGGGCCAGCGCGTAGACGTACCCCGTCAGCAGCAGCTCGACGTCGCCCTGGTTGATCGCCGGGCGTCCGTTCTCCGGTGCCGCTGCCTGCAGCCCCTTGCCCGAGTACTGCGTCACGAGGAAGAGCCGCTCGGTGCCCGTCTGGAGCTGCTCGACGAACGCCAGCGCGTTGGGGACCGGACCGACGACCGTGATCTTCAGCTGCACGCCCGCCATGCCCTCGACGGGTGCGGGACCGGCGGGCGCCGGGGCCGCCGCCGGGTCGGCGGCGCCGTCCGCCGGCGCCTCGCCGCCCTCCGTCCCCTCCGCGGGCGCCTCCGCCGGCGCGGCCTCGGCGACCGGGGCCTCGGCGGGGGCGGCGGGTGCGATGCCCTCGGGCGTGGACGCGTCCAGGCCGACGATCGTCACGCCCGTGGCCTCCGCCGCCGCCTGGAGCGTGCGCGTGTACTCCGCCATCTGCGCGTCGCCGGGGATCTGACGGCCGATGGCGGCCAGGTCCGCCTTCGTCGCGTCGAGCTGCGCGGCCTGCTGCACCAGACGGTCCAGCTGGGCCTGCAGCTGCGCGTTCCGGTCCTCGGCGGCGGCCGTCTCCGTGCGCGCCGTCGCGGCCGAGGCGAGCGTCGGCGAGATCGCGAGGAACCACGCGAGCGCCGCGACGAGCACGGACAGCACGATCGTGCCGCCGACCCAGGGGGTGGACTTCGTGTTCATGTCACTCCTCCGGGGCGAAGCGGTCGGCGTAGGCGTCGGCCGAGACGAGCACGCGGCTCGTGTAGCCGTAGACGGGCTGGCCGTCGAACTCCTCGACGGTCGCGCTGCTCACCCACGCGCCGTGGAAGCCGGGCACGGCGTTGAGGGCGTCCGTCCAGGCAGCGGTGTCGACCAGCTGCGACGCCTTCGCCGTGAAGGTGAGGGTGGCCACCGACGGGTCGTCCAGCGGGCTGGCCGGTGCGCCGGGCGCGAGCATCGGCGTCGCCCCGTCCATGGCGAAGGCGGTGAGCCCGACCCCCTCCGGCATGACCGTGCCCACGGCGCGCAGGTACGGCGCCCACAGGATCTCGGTCGACATGCCCAGCGTCCGTGCCGCCGTGGCGCGGTCCAGCTCGGCCAGCACCTGGGGCACCTCCGAGTACTTCGCCTGCTCCTGCAGCAGGCGCGTGGTCTCGTCCTCGGCGCGGGTCTGCTCCGCACGCGCGTCGTTGAGCGACACGACCGCCGCGCCGTAGCCGACGACGGCGAACGCGACCACGCCCACGAGGACCGCGAGCAGGCGCCGCTTGAGGCCCCGCAGGCGCTGGCGCTGGGTGTACTCGGGCGGGAGCAGGTTGACCTGCGGCACCGCCGGCACGCCCACCGTCGCCGGCCGCCGCGTCCCGACGGACCGGGTGAGGATCGAGCTCATGCTGCTGCTCCCATCGCGAGTCCGAGCGCGATCGCGAGCGTGTGCTGCTCCTCCGCGAGGCGGTCGGACGCCACGCCGCGCGCGACCTCGACGTTGTCGAGGGGCTGCCCGGCGCTGACCGGCAGGCGGGTCGCCGTGGACAGGTACTGCCCGAGCCCCGGCAGGTGCGAGGCGCCGCCCGTGAGGAACACGTGCTCGACCCCCTCGCCGGGGTGGCTGCTCGCGTAGTACACGAGCGTGTTGCGGACGGCCTCGACCAGTGCCGAGACGACCGTGGTGATCTGCTCCGCCGCGCGCTGGTGCTCGGGCGCGGTCGCGAAGCCGACGCCGATCGCGCGCTTGGCGACCTCGGCCTGGTCGAGCGGGATCTGCAGCGCCGCGGCGACGGCCTCGGTCACGTCCTGGCCGCCCGACGGCAGCATGCGGACCATGCGCGGCACGCCCCGCGTCACCACGGCCACGGTCGTCACCCGGGCGCCGACGTCCAGCACGGCCACCGTGTGCTCGAGCGCCTCACCGCGCGCCATGACGCGCGCGAGGGCGAACGCGCTGAGGTCGACGACCGTCGGACGCAGGCCCGCCACCTCGACGGCGGCCGTGTTGGCGCCGACCGTGTCCTTCGTGGCGGCCACGAGCAGACCCTGCATGACGTCCCCGCCCTCGCCCTGGCGCACGCCGGTGGGCAGGTAGTCGAGGATCGCGTCGTCGACGGCGACGGGGATGAGGTCGGCCACCTGGAACGGCAGCGACGAGCGCACCTGCGCCATCGGCATCGCCGGCAGGTCGAGGTCGCGCACCACGACGCGCTGGTTCCCGACGCCGATGACGACCTGCTTGCCGCTGAACTTGTGCTCGGCCCACATCCGCTTGATGGTGCTGCCGACGGTCTGGCGCTCCACGACCTCGCCCTCGCGCACGGCGCCGGGGGCAGCTGGGCGACGGCCAGGCGGACGAGCCGCGGCCGGGCCGTCATCGACGGCCCCCCGCTCCCGAACTCGAGCTCGGCGGCCCGGACGTGGGTGGTCCCGATGTCCAGTCCGATCACACGTGTCTTGGCCACGTGGCATCCCTTCGTGCGGCGCGACGACGACTGCTCTATCGGCGTGCGGGGGCGACGCCTTGAGCACAAGCCCGGATCGCGCAGGCGCGACCGGTCGGGAAGGACGCGCCCGCGCGGGTGGGCTCAGACCAGGAGCGCGGCGTCGAGGTACCCGCGCCACAGCTGCTCGCCGAGCACGAGACCGAGCGCGCACCCGACGAGCATCCACGGCCCGAACGGGACGCCCGACCCCTTCCCGGCACGCCGGAGCGCGACGAGGACGAGCGCGTAGAGCCCCCGCACACGAACGCCGCGAAGGCGCCGACGAGCAGCGCCCCCCAGCCCACCCAGCCGAGGTACATGCCGAGCACGCCGGCGAGCTTGACGTCGCCGAAGCCCATGCCGCGCGGGTAGACGAGGACGAGCAGGAAGTAGGACGTCCACAGCGCGGCGCCGCCCACGACCGCGCGCAGCAGCGCGCCCCAGTCGCCCGTGCCGGCCGCCGCCACGGCCAGGAGCACCGCGACGACGACGTACGACGGCAGCACGATCGCGTCGGGCAGGCGGTGCGTGTCGAGGTCGATGAGCGCGAGCGCGACGCCGATCGCGACGAGGTAGGCCACCGCGGGCAGCAGCCAGAGCCCGTCGTCGCGCGTCAGCGTCCAGGCGGTCGCGGCCACGAGCAGCACGGCCGTGCCTGCCTCGACCAGCGGGTAGCGCACCGCGATCGGCTCCCCGCAGTCGCGGCACCGGCCGCGGAGCAGCAGCCAGCCGAGCACGGGCACGTTGTCCCGGTGACGGATGAGGTGCCCGCACCGGGGGCACGCGCTCGGCGGCCGCACGACGGACTCACCGCGCGGCACCCGCCAGACGACGACGTTGAGGAACGACCCGACGGCGAGCCCGAGGACCGCCGCGAGGACGAGGAGCGGGAGGGTCACACCTAGCTCCGCGCCGTCCCGTCAGCGGCGAACGCCGGCTCCACCTCGACCCACACGTTGACACCGTAGGTGGTGGTGACGGGCGACAGGAACTTCGGCGGCGCCGTCTGCCGGAAGCGCCAGTCGTAGTTGTAGTCCTTCGCGTAGCCGGTCGACATCGCACCGCCGGAGCTCGTCCCGACGGGGCCGCGGAACTTCTGCGCGATGGCGCCCCAGACGGAGAGCGTGCCGCGGTTGTCGCCCTTGTCCTTGTCGTAGTTCTGCACCATGAAGGTGTGCGCGACCGACAGGATCGCCGCGTCGATGCGGCGGTTGTCGCCCAGCAGCGTCTGCTCGGAGGAGTTCACCGGGTTCCACACCCAGACCGCGTTGTTGCCGACGAGGCCCAGCATGTCGCCGCCCTCGCCCCGGTCGGTGTACGCGATGTCACCCGTGACGTAGACGTAGTTCTCGGCCGCGACGGTCGCCTTGCCCTTCAGCGTGCCCTGGACGAAGACGTCCCCGGCCCTGCACGAGTACGCGCTGGAGAACGGCGGGACCTCCGTCTCCGACGACTTGCTGCCCTTGTAGGGGAACCCGATCGAGTTGCTGTTCGTGGCGCAGGACGACCCACCCCAGGCGGGGTACGGCGGCCGGTTGCCCGACGTCGCGTTCACGTCGCCGCTGACGCTCGGCACGTTCTGCACGTACACCACGAGGTTCGCCGGTACCGGGATCCTCTCGCCGACGTAGTCGGAGCCGCTCCGCCGGGCCAGACCGGCGTCGCCGGGCGTCCCGCACTTGGCCTCCGCGACGCCCGCCTTCCCGGCCCCGTCCGGGTTGGTGTGCTTCGTCCACGGCGAGACGACCGTCATCGTGCCGTCCGGGTGGAACGTGATCTTGGTCGGCCCCGTGTACAGGCACCCCGGGTTCGGGACCTCCTGCGGCAGGTCCGGGCGCGTCTCCTTGCGCAGCTGCGAGTTCGTCGCCGGCATCCCGATCTTGCCGATCTGCTCCGGGTCGTCGGACTCCTTGAAGACCGGCAGGTCCGTCCCGGACTGGCGCACGTAGTTCTTCCCGGACGGCGCCTTGTAGCTCGTCGTGACCTTGCCGTCGAACTTCGCGGCCCCGTTGGTCTGGATCGCGTCGTTCGTGTGCAGCGGGCCGTTGATCGCGTCCTTGCCGCCGAAGTAGATCGGGTCGCAGCCGGGGCGCGAGCTCGGGTAGTAGATGGCGCAGTTCGTGGTGCTGCCCGGGTTCCTCGCCTGCGGGTCGGACACCTCGAAGTCGGTGAAGTAGAGGAAGTCGATGAAGCCGAGCTGCTTGAGGTCCGCGACGATGGTCCGGGTCGTCTGGCCCACGCGTCCGGTCGAGCGCAGCCGCAGGATGCCGTCGGAGTAGAAGGACGAGCTGTCGACCTCGTACCGGAACTGCGCCTGGCCGTTGCTGCCCGGCACGGTCGCCCAGGTGCCGGTCGGACCGAGGCCGAACGCGGGGTTCGCGCTGGCGGCGGGCGGCAGCTTCACGGTGCTCGTCGCGCTGAACGGCGCGGCCGGGTTGCCGTAGGAGAAGTACGTCAGGTCGGCCGCGAGGCGGCTCTCGTACTCCTCGACGCCGGCGTACGCGGCGGCGAGCGCGGCGTTCCACGTCTGGTCGCGCTGCGACTGCCGGGCGGCGCCGGTCGCGTACGCGATCGCGGCGACGACGAGGCCCGAGACGAGCACGGTGATGCCCAGCACGAGGATGAGCGCGGCCCCCCGCTCGCGCTCGTCGGCCGGGGTGCGCAGGAGGCGGGACAGGCTCATGGGGTCGCCCTCACTCGGTCCAGGGCGCGGTTCGGGACACCGACCGCGTTCCGCATCGTCACTGCCTTGGCCCGCCCGGTCGGGTCGGTCTGCACCGTCAGCGTCACGCGGACGGCGGCGATCAGACGCTTCTGCGCGTCGGAGAACCCGCCCGCCGGGATGGCCATCGGCTCGTTGTCCTTGTCGAGGTACTCGAAGACGGCCGGCGCGGTCACGGGCAGCGACCGCGCGATGGGCCGGACCGTCGTCGGCGCCCCCGTCGCGGGGAACGACCACGGCGACGCCGTCGACGTCGTCACCCACCGCGTCTCCATGAGCCGCCGCTGCGGGTCGATCCAGAACCGCACCTTCACGGGCTTCGGGGCGGCGGCCGCGGTGTCGATGTACGCGTACAGCGTCAGCTCGTTCGGCCTCGCGTCGATGAACGCCGGCACGTTGTCGGGCTCGCCGGCCGGACGGATCTCCGTGGCGGCGCGCACGACGCGCGTGACCTCCTTCATGCCCGCCGAGGCGATGGTGGTCGAGTCCGTCGCCTCCCGCTCGCGCGCGAAGGTGCGCGAGAAGCCGGCGACCATGCCGACGACCATGAGGGACAGGATCGACATCAGCAGCATGGTCACGAGCAGCTCGGGCAGCGTGACGCCCCGGTCGTCGTGGTGGCCACGGAGCCGGGTCGCGATGAGCCGGGTCACGGGGTCACCGGCTGACGGGGGTCCACGGTGACGACGACGCCGCCCGACTCGACCGCCGTCACCGTACCCGGGACGTTGGGCGTGGGGACCGTCACGCGGCTCAGGGGCAACGGCGTCTTCGCGTTGGCGGCGGCGTTCCCGTAGTACAGCCGCCACGTCCCGTAGGGCAGCGCGACCGCGACCCGGGACGCGGGCGACGAGGGGATCGCCTGCCCGTAGCCGAGGTCCACCTTCGTCGTGCACCCGGGCAGCCCGCTCCCGGCCGGTGGGTCGACCGGCACGGCGCGCAGGAACCGGTCACCGCCGGCGCCGCTGATCTCGACGACACCCATCGGCACGTCCAGGGTGGCGGTGCCGCCCGGCGCGGCGGCGACGCTCTCCGGCAGCGCTCCCCGCAGCGTCTGGCCCCCCACGACGCTCTCGGGCCACGCCGTCGGGTCCGCGGCCTCGCACTGCCCCGCGTACGCCTGGTAGCCGGCGGTGAAGGGGTGCAGCCGGTAGCTGCGCTGCCAGCTGTCCCCGCCGCTCGACGCGGTCGGCGTCGCGCGTCCGTACGTGCTGAGGAAGGTCACCTTGAGGGAGCCCCCGGTGGGCATCGCGACCGCGCCCGGCGCGTGCGGCGCCAGGCGGGCCGTGTACGTCGCCTCGCGGTCGAGCTGGAAGCCGAGCGACGCGGTCGCGTTCGCCGTGACGACGGCCTCCTGCGACGGGGCCGCCACCTGGTCCTGGCTGACGTGGCCCGACCGCGACACCGTCACGGTGTACTTGCCGGGGTTGACGCGGAGCACGTAGGTGCAGCCTTGCGCGTCGGTCGTGTCGATGACGCTGCCGACGCTCGGGCTCGCGCTCACCGTGACGCCCTCGTTCCCCGTCCCGTCGGCGCGCAGCACCGAGACCAGGATCGTGCCCTTGCTCGGGTCGTTGATGTGGTTCTCGGGGTTCAGCACGGTGTCGCTGCGCACGGGCTCCGCGCCGGCCTTCATGCCGTTCCAGGTCACGGTGACGTTGACCCGCTTGTAGCGCAGGGCCGAGCCGACGCCGGCGGAGCCGCAGGTGAAGTCGGTGTCCGGGTCGGACACCCACTGCGTGCGACGCTGCACGCGGAAGGTGTCCGAGCCGACCGTCACGTCACGCGTCTCGTCCAGCAGGCCGAAGATGTCCGGCGTGTCGCGCGCGAGGTCGATCTCCTCGGCGGCGAGGTTGGCCGCGATGGCGCGCACGCGCGAGTCGCGCGAGAGGTGCAGCACGCCGAGCATCGAGTACGCGAGCCCGGTGCTGACGACCGCGAACAGGAGCATCGCGACGAGCACCTCGGCCAGGCCGATGCCCTCGTCACCGGCGCGGACGCGCTGCAGGCGGTGCCACCAGGTGCGCACAGCTGACCTCCGTGGGCTCGTCGACGGGCGGTGCTCGAGTGGTCGTACGGGTGGTGCCGTGCCGGCCGTGGCCGGCGGGGTGGACCGCAGGGGTGTGGGGCGCCGCACGTGCGACGCCCCACACCCCTGTGCGGGTCAGGCCGAGATCACGGGGTGCCGCCACCCGACGTGGACTCCTTGATGACGCCGTCCGTGCTGTTGTACGTCCACGTCTTCGACGTCAGGTCGGAGTGCTGCGCCGACAGCGTGAACGACGTGGCGGACGCACCCGTCACGGTGACCGAGACGCGGTCCGTGGCGTTGTAGCCGTTCTCCTTGAGCGACTTGCCCGTGGTGCCGGCCGTGTGGGTCAGGCCCACGTACGAGCCGTTGTTGCTGACCGCGTAGGTCTCGGCGGCGAGCGCCGCGTTCTTCAGGTCGGACTCGACCTGCGCCTCCCAGCCCCGCGTGCGCTGGTTGAGGAACGCCGGGATGGCGATCGCGGCGAGGATGCCGATGATGATGATGACGACGAGGAGCTCGATGAGGGTGAAGCCCTTCTCACCCTCGCGCTTGTCCATCGCCGTGCGGACGCGAGCGATCATGCTGGTGCCCTGCTTTCGGTGTCGGGATTCAGGTCCGGCAGCAGCCGGTTTCGGTCGTGCGTCCTGGTCATCGGGGCGCGGGGGCCGGGGCTTGAGCCGCCGTCCGCCAATCACCCGGACGGCCGACCTACCGGCCCGCAGGGGTCACTCGACCAGCTCGAAGATCGAGAAGATCGGCATGTAGAGGGCGACGATCATGCCGCCGATGATGACGCCGAGGAACGCGATCATGAGCGGCTCGATGAGGCTCGTGAGCTGCTCGGTGGTCGCGGTGACCTCCTCGTCGTAGAACACCGAGACCTTGTGCAGCATCTGCTCGAGCGAGCCGGAGTCCTCACCCGTGGAGATCATCTGGACGACCATCGGGGGGAACACGCTGTGCTTGGCCAGGGGCACCGAGAGCGGCTGACCTTGGCGGACGCTCTGCTGGATGTCCCGCACGGCGACCTCGATCACCCAGTTGCCGCTCGTCTCCCCCACGATGTCGAGCGCCTGGAGGATGGGGACGCCGGCGCCGAGCATGGTGCCGAAGTTGCGTGTGAAGCGCGCGATCGCGACCTTCTTGAACAACGGCCCGAACACCGGGACCCGCAGCATCGCGGGCTGCACCCTGGACCGGATGGCGTCGTCGTTCTTGTGCTTGCGCCACCAGATCGCGAAGGCGACGGCCGCGACCGCGAGCACGGGTGCGAGCCACTTCATGATCCCCGACAGGAACACCAGGAACTGCGTCGGTGCGGGCAAGGCACCACCGAGGTCGGTGAACATCTGCTCGAAGATCGGGACGATGAACAGCAGCATGCCGATGACGGCGAGCACCGCCATCGCGAACACCATCACGGGATAGGTCATCGCGGACTTGATCTGCGCCCGCAGCTTGACCTCGGACTCGTAGTTCTCCGCGACCGACACCAGCGCGTCCTCGAGGAACCCGCCGACCTCCCCCGCCCGGATCATGTTGATCATGAGCGGCGGGAAGATCTCCCGGTGCTTGGTGAGCGCCTCGGACAGCGCCCCGCCCGTCTCGACGTCGGACCGCACGGTCGCGAGCGCCTTCGCGAGCGGCTTGCTCTCGGTCTGCTCGGCGAGGATCGTCAGCGCGCGCAGCAGCGACAGGCCCGCGCTGATCATCGTCGCGAGCTGGCGCGCCATGACGGCGAGGTCCTTGAGCTTCACCCGGTCCCCGAGGCCGGGGATGGAGATCTCGGTGTTCAGGCCGCTGGTGGACACCTCGGTGATCGCGATGGGCGCCATGCCCATCGAGCGCAGGCGGTTGGCGACCGCCTCCTCGTTCTGCGCGTCGATCCGTCCCTTGACGACCTTGCCGGTGCGGTCCGACAGCTCGTACTCGTACGTGCGCATGACGGCCATCAGTACCCCCCGAGGGACGCGATGGTGGCGGGGCCCCCGCCCTGGATGCCGCCGAACCCGCCGGCCTGGATGGACGAGGCGCCCTGCCGCACGCGCGCGGTGCGCCCGACGAGGCGGTTGAAGTCCTCGGTGTGGTGGGCCTTGTCCAGGCCGACCTCGTACGTGATCTTGCCGCGCTTGACCAGCTCGGCCAGGTGCTGGTCCATCGTGTGCATGCCGTCGTCCGCGCCGGCCTGCATCGCCGAGTAGATCTGGTGCGTCTTGCCCTCGCGGATGAGGTTGCGGATCGCGGGCGTCGCGAGCATCACCTCGGTCGCGACGACGCGCCCCGTGCCCGTCGCGCGCTTGCACAGCGTCTGGCAGACGACGCCCTGGATGGCCGCCGCGAGCTGGGTGCGGATCTGCGCCTGCTGGCCCGACGGGAAGACGTCGATGATGCGGTCGATCGTCTGGGCGGCGTCCTGGGTGTGCAGGGTGGCGAACACGAGGTGGCCGGTCTCCGCCGCCGTGAGCGCGACGCCGATCGTCTCGAGGTCGCGCATCTCGCCGACGAGGATGATGTCCGGGTCCTGGCGCAGCACGTGCTTGAGCGCGTTGGCGAACGAGTGGGTGTCGGCGCCCACCTCGCGCTGGTTGACGATGCACTTCTTGTGCCGGTGGAGGAACTCGATGGGGTCCTCGACCGTCATGATGTGGTCCTCGCGCGTGCGGTTCGCGAGGTCGATGATCGACGCGAGCGTCGTCGACTTGCCGGAGCCCGTCGGGCCCGTCACGAGCACGAGCCCGCGCGGCAGGCCCGCGAACGAGCCGACCGACGCCGGGACGCCGAGCTCCTCGAGCGGCTTGATCTCGTAGGGGATGACGCGGAACGCCGCGCCGATCGACTCGCGCTGCTGGTACAGGTTCACGCGGAACCGCGCGACGTTGCGGACGGAGTACGAGAAGTCGAGCTCGAGCGCCGTCTCGAACTGCTCGCGCTGCTTCTGCGTCAGCATCGCGTACACGCTGCGGCGCAGCGGGTCGGGCAGCATCGTGCCGAACTGCTCCAGCGGCCGCAGCGCGCCCGACACGCGGACCATCGGCGAGGAGCCGGCCGTCAGGTGGACGTCGGACGCGCCGAGGCGGTGCATCTCGATGAGCACCTCGTCGATCGAGACGTCGCCCTCGTGGCGCGCGGTGCCCATGCCGGCGCGCGCCGACGCGGTGGCACCGGGGCGCGCGGCCGGCCGCGGCTCCGCAGGGCGGGCCGGCTCGGCCTGGTGCGTCCCCGCAGGCGTCGGCGCGTACGGCGCGCCGGGACCGAACGGCGGCGCGGGCGTGGCGGCCGGCGGCGGCGCCGCGGTGGGTGGGAAGGGCCGGCTCTGGGACGGCACGGGCTGGTACGTCCCGGGCGGCACGGGGCGCGCCTCCCCCGCAGCCGGTCCCGCCGGCTGGTAGGGCGGCAGGGGCCGCGTCGGTTCGCCCGACGCCGGCCGGTAGGTCTCAGTCACGTCGTCTGCCTCCAGGCTCTCCAGCACGGTGTGCCGTCGCCGCAGCGGTGCACGGCACGTTCGTCATCGGCCGCGCGCGGTCCCGACTTGAGACCCGCCGCCGTCCGCGGCGCCCGTCAGGCGACGACCCGCAGGATCTCCTCGAGCGACGTGTCGCCCGCGGCGACCTTGAACCAGCCGTCGTCGCGCAGGGTCCGCATGCCCTGCCTGACCGCAGTCGCCCCGATCTCCGCGGACGACGCGTGCGCGACGGCGTGCCGCTCGATCTCCTCGGTGACCCGCATGACCTCGTGCAGCGCGAGGCGGCCCTTGTACCCGGTCCGCGAGCACGCCACGCAGCCGGCGGGGCGGAACAGCTCGGGGATCGGCTCGCCCGGCACCCACGGGAACCGCGCGGCCTCGAGCTCGCCGGGCGTGGGCGTGTAGGGCTCCTTGCACTTCGGGCACAGCCGCCGCGCGAGGCGCTGGGCGACGACGCAGTCGAGCGCCGACCCGACGAGGAACGGCTCGATCCCCATCTCGGTGAGCCGGGTGACGGCGGACGGCGCGTCGTTGGTGTGCAGCGTCGAGAGCACGAGGTGACCCGTGAGCGCCGCCTCGACGGCGATCTGCGCGGTCTCGTGGTCGCGGATCTCACCGAGCAGCACGACGTCGGGGTCGGAGCGCAGGATCGAGCGCAGCGCGGCGGCGAACGTCAGACCCGCCTTCGGGTTGACCTGCACCTGGTTGATCCCGGGCAGCCGGTACTCGACGGGGTCCTCGACGGTGATGACGTTGATGTCCGGCTTCGACACCGCGTTGAGCGTCGCGTACAGCGTCGTCGACTTGCCGGACCCCGTCGGGCCGGTCACCAGGATCATCCCGTAGGGCTTGGTGTACGACTCGCGGTACGTCTCGTAGTTGTGCTCGAGGAAGGACAGGTCGCGCAGGTCCAGGCTCGCGGTCGAGTTGTCGAGGATGCGCATGACGATCTTCTCGCCCCACACCGTCGGCAGGGTCGCCACGCGCAGGTCGATCTTGCGCCCGTTGTGGTTGACCGACATGCGCCCGTCCTGCGGCTTGCGCTTCTCGGCGATGTCGATGTCGCTCATGATCTTCACGCGGCTGATGACGCCGCCCTGGATGTTCTTGGGCGAGCGCTGCATCTCGTGCAGGACGCCGTCGATGCGGTAACGCACCCGCAGGTCGTGCTCGCTCGGCTCGATGTGGATGTCCGACGCGCGGTCCGTGATCGCCTGCGTCACGAGCAGGTTCACGTAGCGGACGATCGGCGCGTCGTCGTCGATGCTGTCGCCGATGCGGGACAGGTCGACCTCGGGCTCGGGCGCCTCCTCGACGAACGCCGAGGACAGGTCCTCCATCTCGTCGTCCGCGCGGCAGAACCGGTCGATCGCGCGCAGCACGTTGTCGTACGTGGCCACGACGGGCACGACGGGGACGCGCGCGACCGTCCGCACGTCGTCCACGGCGACGACGTTCGCCGGGTCCGCGGTCGCGAGCACGAGCGCGCCGTTGCGGATCGCGACCGGCAGCACCGAGTACCGCCGGCACACCGACGCCGGGACCATCGCGACCGCGGTCCGGTCCACCGGGTACTCGTCGAGGTCGACGAACTCCATGCCGACCTGCGCGGCGAGCGCGCGCACGAGCTGGGCCTCGCTGAGGATCCCCAGCTCGACGAGCGTGCGTCCGAGCGACGTCCCCATGGACGCCTGCTCGTCGATCGCGGCGAGGAGCTGCGCCTCCGACACGAGCCCCTCGTCGAGCAGGATCTCCCCGAGCTGCTTCACGCGCGTCCCTCCACCCTCGTCGGGTGCGCCGGTGCTGCACCCGAACGGGGACATCGGCAGGCGACGACGCGGGCCTGAGCAGCCCCGGGAGGGTCGGCGGACGACCACCCGTACGGCGGGTGGTCGTCATCACCCGACCGTGGCGGTGGCCCGGGTCGGTGTGACGGCGGACCGGTGCCCTGCCCGCCCGGCGGCGGCCGTCAGCCGGCGGGGTCGGCCGACGGTGCCGGCGCGCGGCGTCAGCGCACGACGGGTGCGAGCGCCGCCTGCAGCGCGGCGTCCATCGCCGCGACCGGGGCCGGGCGACCCGTCATGAGGCGCACCTGCTCGACGGCCTGGTGGAGCAGCATCCGCTCACCGCCGACCGTGCGCCCGCCGCGGGCCTCCCACGCCTGTGCGAGTGCCGTCGGGCGGGGGTCGTAGACGACGTCGAGGAGGACGCCGCGCGCCGCGTCGGGCAGGGCGGGCGCCAGCGCGTCGGGCGCGCGCGCCGGCAGCGTCGACACGACCACGTCCGCCGTCGCGAGCTCCGGGGCGGACGCGTCGAGCGGTCGCAGGACCGGCTCGACCCCCATCCGGTGGGCCGCCCGCAGCAGCGAGCCCGCGCGCGCGGCCGAGCGCACGTGCACGGACGGCGTGGCGCACCCGAGCTGGGCGAGCGCGGCGAGCGTCGACGCCGCCGTGGCGCCCGCGCCGAGCACCGCGGCCGACCGCACGCCCCCGGTCACGCCCGCCTCCCCCAGCGCGGCGACGATGCCGTGCACATCGGTGTTGGCCCCGGTCAGCGTGCGGCGCGCACCCGCACCCTGCGGCAGCACCGTGTTGACCGCGCCCACCACCTGCGCGAGCGGCTCGACGTGGTCGAGCAGCGGCAGCACCGCGTGCTTGAGCGGCATGGTCAGGCTCAGTCCGGCCCACGTGGGGTCGAGCGCCTCGAGGAACCCGGGCAGGGCCTCCTCGGTGACGTCGTGCACCTCGTAGCGCCAGTCGTCGAGCCCGAGCGCGCCGTACGCGGCACCGTGCAGGACCGGGGACAGCGAGTGGGCGACCGGGTGGCCGAGGACGGCGCAGCGACGCGGCCGGCTCACCCCTCGTTCTCCGCCTGCCACTGGCGCAGCAGGGCCTCGTTCTCGAGGTGCTCCTCGTGCGTCTCGGCGAACCGGGTCTCACCGGTGTCGAGGTTGACCGCGACCCAGAAGATCCACGGTCCCGGCTCGGGGTTGAGCACCGCGTCGATCGACTTGCCACCCGGGGACGCGATCGGCGTGGGCGGGAGGCCCGTGTGCATGTAGGTGTTGTAGGGGTTGGACGCGTCGCGCGTCATCTCCCGCGTCAGCTGGGTCCCGGAGATGTTGAGGCCGTAGGCCACTGCCGCGTCGATCTGCAGGATCATGCCGCGGTCGAGGCGGTTCTGGATCGCGCGCGCCATCTTCGGCCGGTCCTCGTCGTGCCGGGCCTCGCGCTCCACGAGGGAGGCCTTGTTCAGCACGGTCTCCCACTGGTCCTGCGGCACGCCGCGGCTCGTGAGCTCCTGCACCGTGCGCTCGACCATCTGCCGCAGCACGGACGCCGCGTCGGCACCCGGCTCCACCTGGTACGTCGACGGGAACAGCCAGCCCTCGACCTTGCCGCCGGCCTCGGCGGGCAGCCCGATCGCGGCCGGGTCCGCTGCGGCGGCGGCCACCTGGTCCACCGGCAGGAGCGTCACCTCGCTGACCCGGTCGAAGATCTGCGCCGCCGTGTAGCCCTCGGGGATCGTGACCTTCATCGAGACCTTGCTCGTCGGGTCGAGCAGCGCGAGGACCGCGTCCGACGCCTTCATCTCGAGCAGGAGCTGGTACGTGCCCGGCTGGATCGACGCGGCGTCGGGGTTCGCCTCGTACGCGTCGAGGAACGCGCCGGCGGTCGCCACGACGCCCGCCTCCACGAGGGTCGTCGCCATCGCGGCGCCGGTGTCACCGGGGTTGATGACGACGGGCGGCGCCCCCGGACGTCCCGGACCCGGGAAGTCCTCGACCTGCGCCTCCTGCGACTGCCCCCGTCCGCCGAACAGGTCGGCCCCGCCGAGCACGGAGAACACGACGTAGGCGGCACCGGCGACCATGACGAGCGCCACGACCAGCACGGCGACCGAACGGCGCCGGCGCTGCTTGCGCATGCGCTCCGCGTGCCGCCGCCCCGCGGACCGTGACCGGCGTGCGGTCCCGCCCTGCGGGGGCGTCGGGGCGTGCCCGACCCGCTCGGCACCGAACAGGTCGGCCGCGCTCTCGTCGGACGTCACCGAGGCCCACCACTCCGTCTGGTTGCTCACCTGCCGTCACTCCACCGTCGTCGTGCCGTCGCCCGCAGGCCCCTCCACGCCTCGGCGCGGAGCGCGTCGGTCGACGTCGACCCGTTCCCCGGGGCGCCGCCCCGTCGCCCTCTCGGCGTCGAGCGCGTGCTGCAGGATGACCACCGCGGCCGCCTGGTCGACGACCTGTCGGTGGCGGCGTCCGGATCGGCCGGACGCCTGGAGCGCCTGATGTGCGGTCACCGTGCTCATCCGCTCATCGACCAGCCGCACCCTCACGGGGGCGACCGAGCGCGCCAGTGCGACAGCGTACGCGCGCGCGAGCGCTGCCGACGACCCCTCGCCGCCCGAGAGATGCCGAGGCAGGCCGACGTAGACCACCTGCGCGTCGCGCTCACGCACGTGCTCGGCGATCGTCACGACGTCCGCAGACCCCGGACGCGCGCGTCCCTCGGCCCGCCGCAGCGTCGCCACAGGCGTCGCCAGCATGCCGTCGGGGTCGCTCGCCGCGACCCCGACCCGCACGGTGCCGACGTCGACGGCGAGCCGGACGCCGCGGGTCACGGCATCCGGCCCGTCCGCCGGGTCGAGGTCCGGCACGTCAGCCGCGCACCGCCGCGAGGACCGCGTCGAGCGCGGCGGGCAGCGCCGCCGCGTCCGAGCCGCCGCCCTGGGCGACGTCGTCCTTCCCGCCGCCACCGCCGCCCAGCACGCCCGAGGCCGTGCGCACGAGCGCCCCGGCCCGCAGGCCGGCCTCGCGCGCGGCGGCGTTCGTCGCGATGACCACGACCGGCCGGCCCTTGCTCGTCCCACCGACCGCGACGACGGACGGGGACGCCTCCCCCAGCCGGCCCCGCACGTCGAGCGCGAGCGTGCGCAGGTCGTCCGCGGAGGCCACGTCCCCGGCGTCGTGCGTGACCACGAGCGTGGTGCCGACCTGCTGGGGCGCCGCCGCGAGCGTGCCGGCCGCCGCGAGGAGCTGACCCTGCCGCAGCGACGCGAGCGCCTTCTCCGACTCCTTCAGCCGCGTCAGCAGCGACGACACGCGGTCGGACAGCTCGTCCGGACGCGCGCCGAGCAGGCCCGACAGCTGGCTCACCAGCGCCCGCTCCTTCGCCTGGTAGCCGTACGCCTGGTCGCCCACGAGCGCGTCGACGCGGCGCACACCGGACCCGATGGACGACTCCCCGAGCAGCGTGACGAGCCCCAGCTCGCCCGAGCGGCGCACGTGCGTGCCGGCGCACAGCTCGCGCGACCAGTCGCCGCCGATCGAGACCACGCGGACCTCGTTGCCGTACTTCTCACCGAAGAGCGCCATCGCACCGAGCGCGCGCGCCTCGTCGATCGCCATGACCCGGTCGGTCACCTCGAGGTCGTCCTGCAGCCGCTCGTTGACCCGGCCCTCGATCTGCGCCAGCGACGACGACGGCACACCCGCACCGGAGCGGAAGTCGAAGCGCAGCCGGCTGGGCGCGTTCTCCGACCCCGCCTGGGTCGCGGTGTCGCCGAGCTCCTCGCGCAGCGCCTTGTGCACCATGTGCGTCGCGGTGTGGGCGCGCGCGATGGCACGCCGACGCGTCGTGTCGATCGTGGCGGTGCCCGCGTCGCCGAGCGTCAGCGTGCCGTCGACCAGCCGGCCGTGGTGCACCGACAGCCCCTTGATGGGCGCCTGCACGTCGTCCACCTCGACCAGCGCGCCGCCGTCGAGCGCGATCGTCCCGGTGTCGGCGAGCTGGCCGCCCGCCTCGGCGTAGAACGGCGTGACGTCGAGCACCACCTGCACGTGCGCGGGCGCGGTCGCCGACGGCGCCGGGACGCCGTCGACGAGCAGGCCGACGACCTTCGCGCGCGCCGACGTGTCGGTGTACCCGACGAAGCGCACGGGCGCGCCGCTCTCCTCCGACAGCGTCGCGTGCAGCTGCTGGTACGCCGACGTGTCCGCGTGGCCCGTCTTCTTGGCGAGCGCGTCCGCGCGGGCGCGCTCGCGCTGCGCCTGCATGAGCGAGCGGAACGCCGTCTCGTCGACCGTGACGCCGTGCTCCGAGGCCATCTCGAGCGTGAGGTCGATCGGGAAGCCGTAGGTGTCGTGCAGCGCGAACGCCTGCTCGCCCGACAGCACCGCGGGCGAGGTGCCGGCCGCGGCGCGCGCCCGGCCGACCGCGCCCTCGAAGATCGTCGTGCCGGCCGTCAGGGTCCGCAGGAACGCGTCCTCCTCGCCGTACGCGACCTGGGAGATGCGGTCGAAGTCCCGGATCACCTCGGGGTACGAGGCCCCCATGAGGTCGCGGCTGATGGGCAGGAGCTCGGGCAGCGACGCCTCCTCGACGCCCAGCAGGCGCATCGAGCGGACCGTGCGCCGCACGAGCCGGCGCAGCACGTAGCCGCGACCCTCGTTGGACGGCGTGACGCCGTCGCCGATGAGCATGAGCGCCGAGCGCACGTGGTCGCCCACGACGCGCAGACGCACGTCGTCCTCGCCGCCGGCGCCGTAGCGGCGGCCGGTCAGCTCCGCCGCGCGCTGGATCACCGGGAAGACCTCGTCGGTCTCGTACATGTTGTTGACGCCCTGCAGGAGGTACGCGATGCGCTCCAGGCCGGCGCCGGTGTCGATCGCCTTGCGCTCGAGCTCACCCAGCAGGGGGTAGTCCTTGCCGCGGCCCTCGCCGCGCACGAACTGGTCGAACACGAGGTTCCAGATCTCGACGTACCGGTCGCCGCCGGGGTCCACCGTGCCGCCCACGGCGTCGGGCCCGAACTCGGGACCGCGGTCGTAGTGCCACTCGGCGCAGGGGCCCGCGGGGCCGGGCTGGCCCGTGTCCCAGAAGATCTCCTCGCGCGTGAGCCGCACGATGTGGTCCGGGTTCACCCCGACGCGCACGAGCGCGTCCGCGGACTCGGCGTCCTCGTTCCAGATCGTCACCCAGAAGCGGTCGCCGTCCATGCCGAGGCCGCCCTCGGCCTGCGAGCCCGTGAGGAAGCCCCACGCGAGCTCGATGGCGCCCTCCTTGAAGTAGTCGCCGAACGAGAAGTTCCCGAGCATCTGGAAGAACGTGCCGTGGCGCGTCGTGCGGCCCACGTTCTCGATGTCGTTGGTGCGGATGCACTTCTGCGCGTTGGCGACGCGCGGCCAGGGAGCGTCCTGCGTGCCCAGGATGTACGGGATGAACGGCACCATGCCGGCGATCGTGAAGAGGATCGACGGGTCCGGGGAGATGAGCGGCACGGACGGCACGATGGCGTGGTCCTTGCTCGCGAAGTAGTCGAGCCAGCGCTGGCGGATCTCGGCGGTGCGCATGTCGTCCTCGGTCGGGTTCTGCCGGCGCGGACGCGTCGGCTCGAGCGGTGGTGCGGGGCGGAGGGGTCCGGCCTGCGGGTCAGAAGAAGGGGGCCCGGTCGTCGTCGTCGGGGTCCTGCGTCGGCGCGCCGTCCCAGCCGCGCGCGCGCAGGCCCCCCGCGAGGTCGTCCCGGTCAGGGGTGCCGCCGAAGGCCGCGCGCAGCTCGTCCTTGCGGCGCGGGGCGGACGCGCGCAGCTCGTCGACGTCCACGTCGCCCACCAGCGCCTCGAGGAGCTCGGCCTCGCGGGCGGCGACGCCGGCGCGGAAGTCGTTGCGGGCGGCGTGCAGCGCGCGCGACACGCGGCTGACGCCCTCGACCGTCTCCACGGTGCCTGCCGGCGCCCACGTCTCGACGACGCGGCGGCCGTTGCGCACCGCGGCGACCGTCAGCGCGACGCCGACACCGACCCAGAACAGGCGCTTCACCGCGGACCCCGGCGCAGCCCGGCGAACGCACGCCGCACCCCGTAGGAGAACGCGGCGACCTTCACGAGCGGGCCGCCGAGCGTCGCGGTCACGAGCGAGGTGAGCGCCGAGACGTTCTCGCTCACCTGCGCCGCCGCGGTCGTCACGGTGTCGACCTTGTCCAGCTGGGTCGACGACGACGCGACGAGCTGGGCCGTCTCGTCGAGCACCGGCACGCTGTGCTCGGTGAGCGAGCGCACCGACGCGCGCGCCTCGTCGAGCACCCGTCCGAGCTTCACCAGCGGCACGGCGAGCACGCCCACCAGCAGCACGAAGGCGATGGCGGCGATCAGCCCGGCGACGTCCCCGATCATGCGGCGCTTCCCCTCTCGGTACGTGTGGGCGGCGGCCGACGGCCGCGCCCCGGTCACCCTACCCGCGCGCCGAGCGGCGGCCACGTGCACGAACGCCCCGCGGCGCGGCGCGCTGCGGGGCGTTCGTGCAGGACCGGGACGGGTGCGTCGCCGGTCGGGCGGTGCGGTGCGTCAGCGGGCGTAGTACTCGACGACCAGCTGGACCTCGCACGTGACCGGGACCTCGGCGCGCTTGGGGCGGCGCACGAGGACGGCCGTGAGCTTCTCGAGCTGCACGTCGAGGTAGCCCGGGACGGCCGGCAGGACGTCGCGGTGCGCGCCGGCGGCGGCGACCTGGAACGGCGTCGTCGTCTGGCTCTTGGGCTTGATCTGGAGGGTCTGGCCCTCCTTCACGCGGAAGGACGGACGGTCGACGATCTTGCCGTCGACGAGCACGTGCCGGTGCGTGACGACCTGGCGCGCCTGCAGGATCGTGCGGGCGAAGCCGGCACGCAGGACGAGCGCGTCGAGACGGGTCTCGAGGTCCTCGACGAGGGCCTCACCGGTCAGGCCCGGGGCCTTGCGGGCGTTCTCGTACGCCTTGGCCAGCTGCTTCTCGCGCAGCGCGTACTGGGCGCGCAGACGCTGCTTCTCACGCAGACGGACGGCGTAGTCCGACTCGGTGCGGCGACGGGCGCGGCCGTGCTCACCGGGCGGGTAGGGGCGCTTCTCGAAGTGCTTGACGGCCTTGGGCGTCAGGGCCAGGCCGAGGGCGCGGCTCAGGCGGACCTGGCGGCGCGAACGGGTCACACTGCTCACAGCGGTACTTCCTGTCGTGTCTCGTTGACGAACACACCCGCGCACCGGAGCGAGGCTCCGGACGGAAGGGATCCGGCGGGCGTGGGGCCGACCACGGTGCGGCGCGGTTTCCGCCCGTCGAGGACGGTGCGGTCGGCGTGCGTCGCGGGCTAGGGCCCCAGGTGGCGTCCACCTCGGGTGGACGACCGCGTCACTCTACCGGGTCGTGCCGCCCGCACCCAAACGCGCGCCGGTGGGCCGCGTCACGCACGGTCACGCACGGTCACGCACGTCCGAGGATGTCGCGGATCCGCGCGAGCCGCTCCTGCACCGACCGCTCGAACCCGCGGTCGCTCGGCTCGTAGTACCGCGTGCCGGCGAGCTCGTCCGGCAGGTACTGCTGGGGTGCGACGGCGTGCGGCTCGTCGTGCGCGTACCGGTACCCGGCGCCGTGCCCGAGCGCCGCGGCACCGGCGTAGTGCGCGTCGCGCAGGTGCGGCGGCACGGACCCGAGCCGCCCGGCCCGCACGTCCTCGAGCGCCCGGTTGATGCCGACGTAGGCGGCGTTCGACTTCGGCGCCGTCGCGACGTGCACGACGGCCTCCGCGAGGATGATCCGCGCCTCCGGCATGCCGATGAGCGCGACCGCCTGCGCCGCCGCGACCGCGGTCTGCAGCGCGCTCGGGTCCGCCATGCCCACCTCCTCGGCGGCGGCGATGACGATCCGCCGGGCGATGAAGCGCGGGTCCTCCCCCGCCGCGACCATGCGCGCGAGGTAGTGCAGCGCGGCGTCCACGTCCGACCCGCGCATCGACTTGATGAACGCGCTGATGACGTCGTAGTGCTGGTCACCGTCGCGGTCGTAGCGCACCGCCGCCACGTCGATCGCCCGCTCGACCGTCGCGAGGTCGACACCGACCGGGTCCTGCGCGGTGGCCCCGGGGGCGTCGGCGAGGGCCGCGCCGGCGGCCGCCTCGAGGATGGTCAGCGCCTTGCGCGCGTCCCCGCCGGCGAGCCGCAGCAGGTGCTCGAGCGCGTCGTCGGCGAGCGAGACCGTGCCGCCGAGACCGCGCTCGTCCTCGACCGCCCGCAGCACCAGCGCGCGCACGTCGTCCGTGGTGAGCGGCTGCAGCGTCAGCAGCAGCGACCGGGACAGCAGCGGCGAGTTCACGGAGAACGACGGGTTCTCCGTGGTGGCCGCGACGAGCGTGACCCAGCGGTTCTCGACGCTCGGCAGGAGCGCGTCCTGCTGCGCCTTGGTGAACCGGTGCACCTCGTCGACGAACAGGACCGTCTCCGCGCCGTCGGTCGCGAGCCGGCGCCGTGCGTCGTCGACGACCGCGCGCACGTCCTTGACCCCGGCCGTCACGGCCGACAGCTCCACGAAGCGGCGGCCCGACGTCGCCGCCACCAGGTACGCGAGCGTCGTCTTGCCGGTGCCGGGGGGTCCCCACAGCACGACCGACGACGGGGCCGCACGCCGTGCCGCGTCGTCCGCCGGCTCCACGAGGCGCCGCAGCGGCGACCCGGGGACCAGGAGGTGGGCCTGCCCCGCGACCTCCGCGAGCGAGCGCGGCCGCATCCGGACGGCGAGCGGCGCACCCGCCCCCGGTGCGGGCACACCCTGCGCGGTGGAGGTGACCGCGTCGAACAGGTCCATGCCCCGAGCCTACGGTCGCCCACCGACGCCACCGTGCGGCGCCGCCGCCCGGTGCCGCGGGTCCCGCGCCGCGACGTGCGGGGGCTGCGCGCGACCTGCCACGATGGCCCGCGTGTTCCCTCGCCTGGGCCGGCTCGTCGCCCACCACCCCCGCCTGACCGTCGTCGTGTGGCTCGTGCTCACGGTCGCCGGCTACGGCCTGGCCGTCCTGGGGGTGCAGGGCGAGACGCTCTTCGACCGCGTGGCCACGGGCGCCCCGGGGGTCGCGGGCGCGGAGAGCACGCAGGGCCAGGAGCTGCTGGCCGGGGCGAGGACCACGGGGCCGTCGGTGACGCTCGTGCTCGACGGCGTGGACCCGGCGACGCCCGAGCTGGGCGCCGCGCTCGACCCCGCGCGGGGCGCGCTCGCGGCGGTGGACGGGGTGGCCGCCGTCATCGACCCCCTCGCGCTGCCGCAGGGCCCCGCCAACCCGGCCGCGGCGCCCCTGCTCGCGGAGGACGGCGACGGCTTCCTCGTCGTCGTCGAGCTCGAGCCCGACCTCGGCGCGGCCGCGCAGGACGAGGCGCTGGCCGCGGTCGAGGAGCGCCTGCGGGAGGTCCCGGGCGAGCTGCGCACGCTCGCTCCCGACGTCAGCGGCGTCGTCGGGGCGGAGCACCTCGTGGTCGAGGAGATCACGGACCAGGTCGAGGAGGACCTGCGCACCGGTGAGCTGGTCGCGCTGCCTATCGCGCTCGTCGTCATGGTGCTCGTCTTCGGCGGGTTCCTCGCCGCCGCCATGCCGATGGCCGGCGCGCTCGCGTCGATCGCCGGCGGCCTCGGCAGCCTGCTCGCCCTGACCTACCTCATGGACGTCGAGGCGTCGGTCGTCAACGTCGTCACCGTGCTCGGTCTCGGCCTGTCCATCGACTACGGGCTCCTCGTGGTGTCACGGTTCCGCGAGGAGCTGCACCGGCGCGTGGACGACGACGGCGGTGCCGGCAGCCGGCGCAGGCGCGGGGACGGCGCCGTCGTCGCGGCCGTGGAGGCCACGATGGCCACCGCCGGGCGGACGGTCGCGTTCTCCGCCGTCACGGTCGCCATCGCCATCGCCGGTCTGCTCGCCTTCCGGCCCGAGATCCTGCGGGCCATCGCCGCCGCCGGTCTGCTGGTCGTGCTGGTGGCCGCCGCCACGGCGCTCACGCTCGTGCCCGCCCTGCTGACCCTCGCGGGGCGACGCCTGGCGCGCGAGGGCGTCCTCGCGCGCATCCCCGGCGTGCGGCGCGTCCTCGCGCGCGCGTCCGACGTGCGGCACGACGAGGGCGCGTTCTCGGCCCTCGCGGCGCGCGTGCAGCGACGGCCCTGGTGGGTGATGCTCGGCGCCTGCGCCGTGCTCGTCGTCCTCGCGCTGCCCGTCCTGCGCATGGACCTGCGCATCAGCGGCATCGAGCTCCTGCCGTCGGGCACCACGCAGCGCGAGTACGTCGCGGCGCTCGAGGAGGACTACGCCGGCGCGTCGGCCCCCGCCGTCACCGTCGTCGCGGCCGCGTCCCTCGAGGAGGCCGGCGCGTGGGCGCAGGAGCTCGCGTCGCTGGACGGCGTCGCCTCCGTCGACCCGCCGACGCCCAGCGGCTCGTACGTCGTCCTCGGGGTACGACCGGACTCGGACGACCCCGGCGGCGACGTCGCCGTCGACGTCGTGCGCGAGGTGCGTGCCCTCGACGCGCCCTTCGAGCGCTGGGTCGTGGGGCAGGCGGCGAGCCAGATCGACTTCACCGACGCCCTCGCCGAGCGCGCGCCGCTCGCCCTCACGGTCGTCGCCGTCGCGACCCTCCTGCTGCTGTTCCTCATGACGGGCTCCGTCGTGATCCCCTTGAAGGCGCTGCTGACCAACACGCTGTCGATCCTCGCCTCCCTCGGGGTGCTGGTCTGGGCGTTCCAGGACGGGCACCTCGAGGGCCTGCTGGGGTTCACGTCCACCGGCGGCATCGAGACGTACGTGCTCGCGCTCGTGGTGGCGTTCGCGTTCGGGCTGGCGATGGACTACGAGGTGTTCCTCCTCGCACGGGTCAAGGAGCTGCACGACTCCGGGCACCGCACGGACGAGGCGGTGCGCCTGGGGCTGCAGCGCTCGGGCCGGATCATCACGTCGGCGGCGGCGATCATCGTCGTCGTCTTCGCGGGCTTCGTCGCCGGCGAGCTCGTGGTCATCAAGCAGGTGGGCTTCGCCCTCGCGGTGGCCGTGGTCATCGACGCCACGATCGTGCGCCTGCTGCTCGTCCCGGCGACGATGACGATCCTCGACCGCGCCAACTGGTGGGCGCCGCGGCCGCTGCGACGCCTGCACGAGCGGTTCGCGATCCTGCACTGACCGGCCTGGGCGCCCCGCGCCTGCCACCGCCGCCCTGCCGGCCGGGCCGCAGGGCGGCCGCACCGCCTCCGTGCCGGCCGCGGGCCCGCCGCGACGTGCCCGCTCAGCGCCGCCAGGACCCGCCGTACCCCGGCGCGGCGTACGACGCGTTCTCCTCGTCCACGGCCATGCCGAGCCGCAGGTACAGCCGACGTGCCACCGCGTTGTCGGCGTAGAGCCCCAGCGAGACCCAGGCCAGGCCCGCGCCGAGCCCGGCGCGCAGCGCGGCGGCCGTGAGAGCGGCGCCGAGGCCCCGGCCGCGGGCTGCCGGCCGCACGCCCAGGCCGTGCAGGTGCCACGACCGCCGACCGTCGGCCGCACCGAGGCGGTCGGCCGCCCCGATCACCCCGACGAGCCGTCCCTGCTCGCGCACGCCCCACCAGCCGGCGTCGTCCGCGCCGCCCGGGCGGGCGCGCGTCCCGGGGTTCGCCTCCGCGAGGCAGGCGGCGGCCTCGTCCGCCTCGGCGGGGCCGAGCCGGACGACAGACTCCTCCCCCGCCACCGCCGGCGGGGGCTCGTCCGTCGACATCCGGTCCCACGTCGAGTAGGGCGCGACGCCGAGCGCCTCCAGCTCGGACGCCCCGAGGACCGTGCTGCGGGGCACCGTCAGCCAGCCGAGGGCCCCGGCTCCAGCCGCACGCCGCTCGTGCGCGAGGTCGCGTACCAGGGCGGCGACGGCGTCCGGGTCGCCGGCCCCGAGAACGACGTCGCCGGCCTCCTCCGACCGCACCAGCACGACCGCGTGGTCGTCGCCGCGCACGTCGGCGGCGTGCCAGCGGTCGCGGTCGGCGAGGAGCCAACGGCGCGCCCGGAACGCGCCGGGCAGCCGCGGGAGCAGCCCCCCGGCCGTCGTCGTCACTCCGCGCGCGCGGCCTGCCCCGCCGCGCCGGGGTCCTGCTTGGGCTTCGCGTCGACGCCCGTCTCGCGGCGCTGCTCGGGCGAGATCGGCGCGGGCGCGCCGGTCAGCGGGTCGTAGCCCCCGCCCGACTTCGGGAACGCGATGACCTCGCGGATCGACTCCGAGCGCGTCAGCAGCGCGACGATGCGGTCCCAGCCGAAGGCGACGCCACCGTGCGGCGGGGCGCCGAACTGGAACGCGTCCAGCAGGAAGCCGAACTTCTCCTGCGCCTCCTCGGGCCCGATGCCCATGACGGCGAAGACGCGCTCCTGCACGTCCCGGCGGTGGATACGGATGGACCCGCCGCCGATCTCGTTGCCGTTGCAGACGATGTCGTAGGCGTACGCGAGCGCCGCGCCCGGGTCCTCCTCGAAGCGGTCGACCCACTCGGGGTCGGCGAGGTGAAGGCGTGGTGCACCGCCGTCCAGGCGCCACCGCCGACCGCCACGTCGTCGTCCTCGCCGGTGGGCTTGAACAGCGGGGCGTCGACGACCCACACGAACGACCACGCGTCCTCGTCGACCAGACCGCCGCGACGCCCGATCTCCAGGCGTGCGGCACCGAGCAGCGCGCGCGCCTCCGACGCCGTGCCGGCGGCGAAGAAGACCGCGTCACCGGGCTTCGCGCCGACCGCGGCCGCGAGACCCGCGCGCTCGGTCTCGGAGATGTTCTTGGCGACCGGGCCGCCGAGCTCGCCGTCCTCGCCGACCGTGACGTAGGCCAGCCCCTTCGCCCCGCGCTGCTTCGCCCACTCCTGCCACGCGTCGAACCCGCGACGCGGCGTGGAGGCCCCGCCGGGCTGCACGACGGCACCGACGTAGGGCGCCTGGAAGACGCGGAACGGCGTGTCGGCGAAGTACGAGGTGAGGTCCGTCAGCTCGAGCCCGAAGCGCAGGTCGGGCTTGTCGGTGCCGTACTTCTCCATCGCGTCCGCGTACGTCATGCGCGGGATCGGCGTCGGCACGGTGTAGCCGATCAGGTCCCACAGGGCGACGAGGATCTTCTCGCCGAGGGCGATCACGTCGTCCTGGTCGACGAAGCTCGCCTCGACGTCGAGCTGCGTGAACTCCGGCTGCCGGTCGGCGCGGAAGTCCTCGTCCCGGTAGCAGCGGGCGATCTGGTAGTACTTCTCCAGCCCGCCGACCATGAGCAGCTGCTTGAACAGCTGCGGCGACTGCGGGAGGGCGTACCAGCTGCCCGGCGCCAGACGGGCCGGCACGACGAAGTCGCGGGCACCCTCCGGGGTCGAGCGCGTCAGCGTCGGGGTCTCCACCTCGACGAAGCCGTCGGCGTCGAGCACCCGCCGCGCCGCGGCGTTCGCCTTCGCCCGCAGGCGGATCGCGTGCGCGGGCGCGGGCCGGCGCAGGTCGAGGTAGCGGTGGCGCAGCCGCGCCTCCTCCCCGACGGGCTCGTCGAGCGACGTCGACACCGGGAACGGCAGCGGCGCGGACTCGTTGAGGACGACGACCTCGTGCGCGACGACCTCGATCTCGCCCGTGGCGAGGTTCGGGTTCTCGTTGCCCTCGGGGCGGCGGCCGACCTCGCCCGTCACCTGGAGCACGAACTCGGCGCGCAGGTTGTGCGCGACCGCCTCGTCACGGACGACGACCTGGGCGATCCCCGAGGCGTCGCGCAGGTCGACGAAGGCCACCCCACCGTGGTCGCGGCGGCGGTCCACCCACCCGGTGAGGGTGACGGTGGTGCCGATGTGCTCGGCTCGCAGGGAGCCGGCGGTGTGGGTGCGGAGCACAGCGTGGTCCTTCGCGCTCGGGGTGACGGGGACGCGTCCGGCGGACGCCCGCACGATCCTAGTGCGCCCCACCTGCGCGGGCCGACGTCAGAACAGCGTCGGCGAGGCGATCGCGGGTGGCGGCGGGGCGGACGTCGACGCCCGTGCGCGTCCGGCGCCCGCTGCGACGGCCTCGTCCGCCGTCTCGCCGACGGCAGGGCCGCCCGACGGCGACGTCGCGGCGGCCCGCCACGCCCGGTGCTCCCGCGGGTCGGCGAACCCGTGCCGCGCCAGCAGGGGCGCGACCCGTGCGTCCAGCCACCGCCGGTACTCCTCCGGCGTGTAGGCGCCGCGCCCGTACAGGCGCCGGTAGCGCGCGAGCAGCCCGGGGCGGTGGGTGCGCAGCCAGTCCTCCATGAGCGGCTTCACCGCCCCGCGCAGGTGCAGCGCCATGACGCTCACACCCGTCGCACCGGCGTCGGCCAGCGCCGCGAGCAGCGCGTCGAGGTGCTCCTCGGAGTCCGTCAGCCACGGCAGCACCGGCGCCACGAGCACGCCGCACGTCAGGCCTGCCTCCCGCACGGCGCGGACGAGCTCGAGCCGTGCCCGCGGCGTCGGCGTGCCCGGCTCCAGGACGCGCTGCAGCTCGTCGTCGACGGTGGCGAGCGAGATGCTCACGGCGACCGACCCGCCGCTCGTGGCGACGTCGGACAGCAGCGGCAGGTCGCGACGCAGCAGCGTGCCCTTCGTCAGCACCGACAGCGGCGTGCCCGACGCCGCGAGCGCCTCGAGGATCCCCGGCATGAGGCGGTACCGGCCCTCGGCCCGCTGGTAGGGGTCGGTGTTGGTCCCGAGCGCGACGTGCTCGCGCCGCCAGGAGCGCCTGCCCAGCTCGGCCCGCAGGACCTCGACGACGTTCGTCTTCACCACGATCTGGGACTCGAAGTCCCGGCCGGCGCCCAGGTCGAGGTACTCGTGCGTGGGACGGGCGAAGCAGTAGGCGCACGCGTGCAGGCACCCGCGCATGGGGTTCACGGTCCAGCGGAACGGCACGCTCGACGCGTCCGGCACCCTGTTCAGGGCGCTGCGGCACAGCACCTCGTGGAACGTGACGCCCGCGAACTCCGGCGTGCGCACGCTGCGCACCAGCCCCGGGAGCGTGCGCAGGTCCATGCCCGGCAGCACGCCGTCGGAGGCCGCCTCGACCTTCTGCCCGTCCCATCGCACGGCACCAGTCGAACACGTGTTCGAACGGGTGTCAACGCCGGCTCCCCGGTCGTCGTCGCACGGGTCGCGCACGTGGCGCGCACCGGCGCCGGTGTCGCCCGGCGGTACCGTCCGTCAGCCCAGGACGACGTGCACGGCCGTGACGGCGGGCCGCGCCGGGACCGACGAGAAGCCGAAGCGGACCGCGGGCACGACCGGTCGCAGGGCACCGAGCGTCCGGTCGCCCCAGCGGGCGTCGATCGCGACGACGGCGTGCTGGTCGTGGGCGGCGTACCGCTCGGGCGTGCCGTCCCGGCCGGCGCCGCGGGTGCGCACGCCCGGCAGCACGGCGCCCGCGACGGCCGCGACGAGGCCCGCCGTCACGGCCGACCGGGTGAGCGGGCGGGGCACGGCGGTGAGCAGGTGGCCGACCGCCGTGCGGTCCCCCAGCACGAGGCGCGCGTCGAGCGGCCCCGCCTCGACGGTCCAGGTGCGTGCGGCGCGGTCCGCCGCGACCCGCACGTCCACGACGTGCACGGCGTCGAACGCGTACAGGCGCGTGACCAGGTCGGCGACGTCGGCACGGGGCGCGAGCAGCACGCGCGTGCCGTCCGCGCGCTCGACCATGACGTCCGCGAACGCGCCGAGCGGTGAGCGCAGCCAGCGCCCGACGACGAGGCGGGTGCCCTCCTGCGTGCCCGCGCCGGCGATGTGCCCGTCGAGCGTGACCCGGTCCCGGGCGGACGGCGCGGCCGCGTGCGTCATGGGCGTCACGCTAGGGGTGTGCGGCCGCGGCTGCGCGCGGGCGGCGCGCGGGACGTCCGCGCCCCCCGCCCGCGGGCGCGGGCGCTGCGACGGTCCGGCGCGTGCCCGCCGGGCGCACCCGGCGCGGCCGTTCCCGGCGCGGGTCAGCCCGCCGGTGTCGCCTCGACGCGCGGCCACAGGTCCTCGGCCGGGGGCGACCACGTCGCCGCGTCGGCGGGCACCTGCTCCCCGGACCGGATGTCCTTGACCTCGTCCTCGCCGGGCGTGCCGTCGGCGCCGTCGTCGCCGACGAACCACACGTAGGGGATGCCGCGCCGGTCCGCGTGCCGGATCTGCTTGCCGAACTTCGCGGCGCTGGGCGCCACCTCGGCGGGCACGCCGCGCGCCCGCAGCGCCGCCGCGACCGCGTCCGAGCGCCCGCGGCGCTCCTCGGACGTCACGGCGACGAGCACGGCCGTGGGCACCGACCGGGTGGCGCGCACGAGACCGGCGCCGAGCAGGCGCGAGACGAGACGCGACACGCCGATGGACAGGCCGACGCCGGGGTAGGTCGTCGCCCCGTCGGACGCGAGCGTGTCGTAGCGCCCGCCGGAGCAGATGGAGCCCAGGTCCTCGTGCCCGACGAGCACCGTCTCGTACACGGAGCCCGTGTAGTAGTCGAGACCGCGCGCGATGCGCAGGTCCGCGACGACGACGCCGGGAGCGCGCTGCGCGGCGGCGGCGACGAGCGCACCCAGCTCCGCGAGCCCCTCCTCGAGCAGGTCGGTCCCGGCGCCGTGCTCGGCGGCGAGGGCGCGCACACGGTCGACGACGCCGGCGTCGTCGCCGCGCACCTCGGCCAGGCGCAGGCACGCCCGCGCCTGCTCGGGCGTGGCGCCGGCCTCGGCGACGAGCAGGTCGGCGACCGCGTCCGGGCCGATCTTGTCCAGCTTGTCGATCGAGCGCAGGACCGCCTCGACGTCGTCCAGCCCGAGACCCCGGTAGAACCCCTCCGCGACCTTCCGGTTGTTCACGAGGATGCGCACGGGCGGCACGCCGATCCCCCGCAGGGCACCGAGGGCGTCCGCCATGACGAGCGGCAGCTCGACCTCGTAGTGGTACGGCAGGGCGCCCGCCCCGACGACGTCGATGTCCGCCTGCACGAACTCCCGGAAGCGCCCGTCCTGGGGGCGCTCGCCGCGCCACACCTTCTGGATCTGGTAGCGCCGGAAGGGGAACGCGAGGTGGCCGGCGTTCTCCAGGACGTAGCGCGCGAACGGCACCGTGAGGTCGAAGTGCAGGCCGAGCCGGCGGCCGGGGTCCTGCTCGTCCGCGTCCGCGTCCTCCTGCAGACGCCGCAGCACGTAGACCTCCTTGGAGGTCTCGCCCTTGCGCAGCAGCTGGTCGAGCGGCTCGACCGCGCGCGTCTCGATCCCCGCGAACCCGTGCAGCTCGAACGTGCGCCGCAGGGTGTCGAGCACGTGCTGCTCGACGAGCCGCCCCTCGGGCAGCCACTCGGGGAATCCGGACAGGGGTGTGGGTCGCGCCATGCGCCCGATGATCCCAGACGTACGACGCCCGTCGGCGCGTCCCGGCGACGTCAGCGCGGGCGCGGCAGGTAGGGGTTGGTCGCAAGCTCGGTCCGCACGTCGGTCGCGGGCCCGTGCCCGGGCAGGACGACGGCGTCCGGCGGGAGCGTCGCGACGACGTCGCGCAGCGTGGCGGCCATCACCGCGTCGTCCCCGCCGGGCAGGTCGGTGCGCCCGATGCTGCCGGCGAACAGCACGTCCCCGGACAGCACGGTCGGGGCGGGACGCCCCTCGTCGACGAGGTACAGGGTGGACCCCTCGGTGTGACCGGGCGCGTGCCGGGCGACCAGCCGCACGTCGTCCCAGACCAGCTCGACGTCGGCCGACCGGCCGTCCGCCGGCGACCCGAACGCCTCGACGCGTGCCGGCGGTCGCCACCCCGCGAGGTCGACGCCCGCGGCGACGAGCGCCTGTGCGAGCGGCCCCCGCGGGTCGTGCCGCGGGTCGAGGACCCCGAGCGTCCCGAACGGGTCCGCCAGGCGGTACGCGTCGGCCGCGTGCAGGACGAGGGGCACGTCGTACGCCGCTGCGAGGGCGGGCGCGTCCCACGTGTGGTCGGCGTGCCCGTGCGTGGCCAGGACGGCCCGGGGCCGCAGGCCCTCCCGCTCGACGAGCGTCCGCACCTGCTCCCCCGCCCCCGCGCCCGCGTCCACGACGACGCACGAGCCGCGCGTCCCGACGACCACCGAGCACCGCGCGCCGAACACGGGTGCGACCAGCGTGAGGATCTGCATGCCCGCACGCTAGACCTCGCGTCCCGCCGTTCGGGCGCCCCGTGCGGGGCACGGCGTGCGGGGTGGTCGCGGCGTGCCGCGCCCTGCCTAGACTGTGCCGGGTCCGGCGGGGGTCCGGGCGCGGCGCGGCGCATGGTCCGCGGGACGACGACGAGGGGTGGCGGTGAACTCCAAGCGCGAGTACGAGCGGCGGCGCTACGAGAAGTGGCAGGCCCGTCGGGCCGCCGCGCAGGCCCGCCACCGGCGTCAGCGCGTGATCGCCGGGGCGGTCGCCGGCGCACTGGTGCTCGGTACGGGCATCGTCGCCGCCGTCGCGCTGTCGCGGGACGAGGACGCTCCCCCGGCCGCCACCGCCACGCCCACCGCCGAGGCGACGCCCGCACCGACGTACCCCGCCCGTGAGGGCAACGGCGGCGTCGTGCCGGACCCCGCCGCGGCGGAGGGACGCACCTGGACCGGCACGATCACGACGTCGCAGGGGCCCGTCGAGGTGGAGCTCGACGGCGCCGTCGCGCCGCAGGCGGTCGCGAACTTCGTGACGCTCGCGCAGGAGGGCTACTTCGACGGCACCCTGTGCCACCGCCTCGTGACCACGGGCATCCACGTGCTGCAGTGCGGGGACCCGACGGCGACCGGCACGGGCGGCCCCGGCTACAGCTGGGGGCCCGTGGAGAACGCCCCGGCGGACGACGTCTACCCCGCCGGCACGATCGCGATGGCCCGCATCGGCAACGACGCCGAGTCGATGGGCAGCCAGTTCTTCCTCGTCTACGAGGACTCGACCATCCCGTCCGACACGGCGGGTGGCTACACCGTGTTCGGCCGCATCACGTCCGGGTTGGACGTCGTGCAGGCCATCGCTGACGCCGGGACGCAGCCGGGCTCCGAGCGGCCCGTCCAGGACGTCACCATCGAGGGAGTGGAGATCCAGTGACCGAGCACACCACGACGCCGTCCGCGGACGACGCCGACCAGGCTCCCGCCCTCACGCAGACGGCGTCCGCGGCCGACCCCGCGGACGTGGGCACCACGGCGCAGACCGACGAGGGCACCACGACCCCCGCCACCGAGGCCGTCCCCGCCGACGACGCCACGAGCACCGACGACGCTGCGCCGACCGCCGCCGAGGACGCCGGCTCACCGTCCGAGGCGGACGCCTCGGCGACGGACGCCGCTCCCGCGGAGCAGACCGGGACCGAGGCGGGCGCCGAGGCGACGACCGGGACCGGCACCGACGCGACGACCGAGGCCGACTCTGCCACCGACGTCCTCGAGGGCGGTACGGCCGCCACGGAGCCGACCCCCGCGCCGACGACGGACGACACCTCCGCGGCGCAGGGCGGTGACGCGCCCGACGTGAGCGCCACCCCGGGGACGGCGTCCGACACCGCAGCGTCCGACACCGCAGCGTCCGACACCGCAGCGTCCACCGAGGCGCCCGCGCCCGCCGCGACCCGCCGTCCCGGTCCCCGCCCGACCCCGGGGTCCGTCCGGCCCGGGCCGCGCCCGACGCCCCGCCCGTCCTCGCACGCTCCCGCCGCGCCCGCGCCGGCCGCGCCCGTCGCGCCGCCGGTCGACCCGGCCGAGGCCGCGCACGCGGCGCAGTTCGGGCGCGTCGACGAGGACGGAACCGTCCACGTCCGCGAGGCCGCGGGCGAGCGCGTCGTGGGGCAGTTCCCCGGGGCGACCGCCGAGGAGGCGCTCGGCCTGTACGTGCGCCGCTTCCTGGACCTGCAGGCCAAGGTCGCGCTGTTCGAGGCCCGGCTGTCCGCGACCGACCTGTCCGTCAAGGAGATCGACCAGACGCTCACGAAGCTCACGCAGGAGCTGGCCGAGCCCGCCGCGGTCGGCGACCTCGACGGCCTCCGCACCCGGCTCGACGGCCTGCGCGAACGCGCCGCCGAGCGCCGTGCCCAGGCGGACGCCGAGCGCCAGGCGGCCCGCGAGGCGGCGGTCGCGGCGCGCACGCGCATCGTCGAGCAGGCCGAGAAGATCGCGACGACGGACCCCGCGCGCCTGCAGTGGCGGCCCGCCGGCGAGCAGCTGCGCGCGCTCCTCGAGCAGTGGAAGGAGGCGCAGCGCCAGGGCCCGCGCATCGACCGCCCCACGGAGGAGTCCCTCTGGAAGCGGTTCAGCCACGCGCGGACCACGTTCGACCGCGAGCGTCGGCACTTCTTCGCCGAGCTCGAGTCGCGCAACGCGGAGGCGAAGGCCACGAAGGAGGCGCTCGTCGCGCAGGCGGAGTCCCTCGCCGGCAGCACCGACTGGGGCGCGACGTCGGCGGCGTTCCGCGACCTCATGGCGCAGTGGAAGGCCGCCGGTCGGGCCAACCGGCAGGTGGACGACGCGCTCTGGGCGCGGTTCCGCGCGGCGCAGGACGCGTTCTTCTCGGCGCGGGACGCGGCGAACCAGGCGGTCGACGCCGAGTTCCGCGCCAACCTCGAGGTCAAGGAGGCGCTGCTCGTCGAGGCGGAGGCCCTCCTGCCGGTGCGTGACATCGGCGCCGCGAAGTCGGCGCTGCGCTCGATCCAGGACCGCTGGGAGGCGGCGGGCAAGGTGCCGCGCGCCGACATCCAGCGCGTGGAGGGCCGTCTGCGCGCCGTGGAGCAGGCCGTGCGCGACGCGGAGAGCGCGCAGTGGCGTCGCACCAACCCCGAGACCCGCGCCCGTGCCGAGGGTGCCGCCGCCCAGCTGGAGCAGGCGATCGCGTCCCTCGAGGCGGACCTCGCTGCGGCGGAGGCTGCCGGCGACCAGCGCCGCGTCAAGGACGCCCGCGCCGCGCTCGACGCGCGCCGGGCCTGGCTCGAGCAGGTGCAGCGGGCCGCGCAGGACGCGCGCGGCTGATCCCGCCGCCCGGGGCGGGCGTCGTCCACAGGACGTCGCCCGCCCCGGACCGAGGGCCCTCGGGTCGTCATGCTGACGTCCATGACGTCGCCCACCCGGGACACCGGCACGGCCGGCCCCTGCTCGCCCGGTCCCTGCTCGCCCGGTCCTCGCCGCGCCCAGGACGGGACCGTTCCGCCGCCCGGTGGGGTCGGCACCGGCCCGGCCGCTGCTCCGGCCGTGTCGTCCCCGCCTCCCGCGACCCCTCGGGCGCTGCGCGACCTGCGCCCGGTTCCCGTGCAGGTGCCTCCGGTCGTGCACCGCTCCCAGGTCGGGCCGCTGGCATGGGCGGGGCTGCACGCGGACGGTGCGCTGGTTCCCCTGTGGGGCGACGTGGCGCGCACGGTCGGCACGCCGGACTCGCCCGCCGTCCGCGCAGCCGCCGTGGCCGCCCTCGTCCCGCCCCGCGCCGCCGTCGCGGGGCGCACCGCGGCCTGGCTGCACACCGGCGGCACCCCGCCCCGGCGTGTGGCCGTCCTCGTCGCGGCCGGTGCGCGGCGTCCCGACCCGCACCCGCAGCGGTGGGTGGGCGAGGCCGCGCTGGATGCCGACGACGTCGTGACGGTCGGTCCGGTCCGCGTCACGACGGCGCTGCGGACCGCGGTGGACGTCGCCCGCTGCGAGGAGCCGGGGCTCGCGCACGCGACGCTCGTGCGGCTCGCGCAGCTCGGCCTCGGGCTCGACGAGGCCGAGGCGGCGCTGGCGAGGTTCGAGGGCCGTCGCGGCGTGCGGCGGGCTCGTACCGTGCTCCGGGCCGCGCTGACGTCGTGACCGTGGCGGGAGGATGCGTTCCCCCGGACCGCGCCGGTGCCGCCACGGCGACGGCGCGCCGGCCCCTCGGCCCACGGGCGGGCCGGGTCCGCGTCAGGCTCGGATGACCGGCTCCTCGGCGGCGCGGGCGCCCGTGACGCGGTAGACGTCGAAGACGCCCTCGACCTTGCGCACCGCGGACAGCACCGAGGCGAGGTGGGACGGCTCGGCCATCTCGAAGACGAACCGCGACAGCGCCACCCGGTCCCGCGACGTCGAGACCGACGCGGACAGGATGTTGACGTGGTGGTCGGACAGCACCCGCGTCACGTCCGAGAGCAGGCGGCTGCGGTCGAGCGCCTCGACCTGGATCTGCACGAGGAACAGCTGCGAGCTGGTGTGCGTCCACGCGACGTCGACGAGGCGCTCCGGCTGGCGTCGCAGCGCCTCGACGTTGATGCAGTCGGTGCGGTGCACGGAGACGCCCTGCCCGCGCGTGACGAAGCCCAGGATGTCGTCACCGGGAACGGGGGTGCAGCACTTGGCGAGCTTCACCCAGACGTCGTCGACACCCTTGACGACCACACCGGGGTCGCCGGTACGGACCCGTCGGGTGGCCTGACCGGGGCGAGCGGTCTCGGCGAGGTCCTCCTCCGCCGCCGGCTCCCCGCCGAGGGAGTGCACGAGCTTCTGCACCACCGACGCCGCCGATGCCTGGCCCTCGCCGACCGCCGCGTAGAGCGCGGACACGTCCGCGAAGCGCATCTCGTGCGCCAGGGCGACGAGCGCCTCGTGGGACATCAGCCGCTGGATCGGCAGGTTCTGCTTGCGCATCGCCTTCGCGATGGCGTCCTTGCCGTGCTCGACGGCCTCCTCGCGGCGCTCCTTGGTGAACCACTGCCGGATCTTGTTGCGCGCCCGGGGGCTCTTGACGAAGCCGAGCCAGTCGCGGCTCGGGCCGGCCGTCTCGGAGCGGGACGTGAAGACCTCGACGACGTCGCCGTTCTCGAGGGTCGAGTCCAGGGGACGAGGCGCCCGTTGACGCGCGCGCCCATGGTGCGGTGCCCCACCTCGGTGTGCACGGCGTACGCGAAGTCGACGGGGGTCGACCCGGCCGGCAGCGCGATGACGTCGCCCTTCGGGGTGAACACGTAGACCTCGGCGCCGGCGATCTCGTCGCGCAGCAGGTCGAGGAACTCGGTGGGGTCCGCCGTCTCGCGCTGCCAGTCGACGAGCTGACGCAGCCACGTCATGTCGTTGCCGTCCTGGGCGCCGTTCTTGGCGTTCTCCTTGTACTTCCAGTGCGCCGCGACGCCGTACTCCGCGCGCCGGTGCATGTCGTGCGTGCGGATCTGGATCTCGACGGGCTTGCCGCCCGGGCCGATCACGGTGGTGTGCAGCGACTGGTACAGGTTGAACTTCGGCATCGCGATGTAGTCCTTGAACCGGCCGGGGACCGGGTTCCACCGCGCGTGCAGGGCGCCGAGGGCCGCGTAGCAGTCGCGCACCGTGTCGACGAGGACGCGGACGCCCACGAGGTCGTAGATGTCGGCGAAGTCGCGGCCCCGCACGATCATCTTCTGGTAGATCGAGTAGTAGTGCTTCGGCCGCCCCGTCACGGTCGCGCGGATCTTCGCGTTCCGCAGGTCGGTGCCCACCTGCTCGCGCACGGTCGCGAGGTACTCCTCGCGCGCCGGTGCACGCTCCGCGACCAGGTGCACGATCTCGTCGTACACCTTCGGGTAGAGCGTCGCGAACGAGAGGTCCTCGAGCTCCCACTTGATCGTGTTCATGCCGAGGCGGTGCGCGAGCGGGGCGTAGATCTCGAGCGTCTCGCGCGCCTTCTTCTCGGCCGAGGACGCGGCCACGAACTTCCAGGTGCGGGCGTTGTGCAGCCGGTCCGCGAGCTTGATGACGAGGACCCGGATGTCGCGCGACATCGCCACGACCATCTTGCGGACCGTCTCGGCCTGCGCGGCGTCGCCGTACGCCACCTTGTCGAGCTTCGTGACGCCGTCGACCAGCATCGCGACCTCGGGCCCGAACTCGCGCCGCAGCTGCTCGAGGGAGTAGTCGGTGTCCTCCACGGTGTCGTGCAGGAGCGCCGCGACCAGCGTCGACGGCGTCATGCCGAGCTCGGCGAGGATCGTCGCGACCGCCACCGGGTGGGTGATGTACGGGTCACCGCTCTTGCGGAGCTGACCGCGGTGCGCGCGCTCCGCCACGACGTACGCCTGCTCCACGGCGGACAGGTCCGCCTTGGGGTGGTTCTGCCGCACGGCCTGCAGGACCGGCTCGAGCGCCGGGTACGTGACGGTGGAGCGGCCCGACAGACGCGCCAGCCGGGCGCGGACACGGCTCGCGGACGAGCCCGCGCCGTCGCCGCCGTCACCGGCGACGGGTACACCCGTCCCGGGCGTGCCGGCGGGGGGCGTCGCGGCAGGGGACCCCGCGGGCGGGGTGGACGCCGCGGCGGGCGCGTCGGACGGCGCGGCCTTGACCTTCTCGTTCACGGCACCCCCTCCCCCGGGACCCGTCTTCCTGCGTCGCCGGCGCGACCGACGACGAGGACCTGGTCGCACGAGTCTACGTCGGCGCCGACGAGGAACCGCACGCGGCGGTCCGCACGGGTGATGCGGACCGCCGCGCGCCGTTCGTGCTCAGATCGCGAGCAGGGCGTCCACGCGCCGGCCGGGCAGGAGCGCGCGTCCGCCGAGCGCCTCGAGCTCGACGAGGAAGCTGAGGCCCGCCACCTGCGCACCGCACCGCTCGAGGAGGTCGACCGTCGCGGCGGCCGTGCCGCCCGTCGCCAGCACGTCGTCGACGACCAGGACGCGGGCGCCGGAGGGGATCGTGAAGGGCTGGACCTCCACGGTCGCCGAGCCGTACTCCAGGTCGTACGTCGCGGACGCGACCGGCCCGGGCAGCTTGCCCGCCTTGCGCACCGGCACCACGCCGGCCCCGAGGGCCGTCGCGACCGGTGCCGCGAGCAGGAACCCGCGGGCCTCCATGCCGGCGACCAGGTCGATCGGCCCCGGGGCGTCGGCCACGAGCGCCCCCACCACGTCCGCGAACGCCCCGGCGTCGGCGAGCAGCGGCATGATGTCGCGGAACTGCACGCCGGGCTCCGGGAAGTCGGGCACCGTGCGCAGCAGCGCGTCGACCCGCCGGACGAGGGCCGCCCGGGCGTCGTCGGTCAGCGCGCTCACCGGTTCTTGCGCCGCGGCTGCGCCGCCTGGCCCTGGTGGGCGCCGGGCCGCAGGGCCGCCGTGGCGCGCGGGACACCGGCAGCGACCGGCTCCCCCTCGCCCCCCGCGTCCACGGTGGCACCGGAGCGCCGGGCGAGGACCTTCGCCGTGTGCTCCCGGATCGCCGGCTCCCGCTCGCGCAGGGACACCTCGAACGGCGTGGCGATGAAGATCGAGGAGAACGTGCCGACGACCATGCCCACGAAGAGCGCGAGCGCGATGTCGCGCAGCGTGCCCGCGCCGAGGATGAACGCGCCGACGACCAGGATCGACGTGACGGGCAGGAGCGCCACGACCGACGTGTTGATCGAGCGCACGAGCGTCTGGTTGACGGCGAGGTTCGCCTTCTCCGCGTAGGTGAACCGCGTCTGCTCCAGCGTGTCCGCGGTGTTCTCGCGCACCTTGTCGAAGACCACGACCGTGTCGTAGAGCGAGTACCCGAGGATCGTCAGGAAGCCGATCACCGTCGCCGGCGTGACCTCCCAGCCGACGCCGGAGTAGAGCCCCACGGTGATGACGAGGTCGTGCGCCAGCGCCACGAGCGCCGCCACGGCCATGCGCCAGTTGCGGAAGTAGAGCGTCATGACGGCCGCGACGAACACGAGGAAGAACGCGAGGCCGGTGAGGGCCTTCTGCGAGACGTCACGGCCCCACTGCGGGCCGATGTAGGAGCTGGTGACCTGCTCCTCGGGGACGTCGAAGGCGGCGGCGAGCGCCCGCGACACCTCCTGCACCTGCTCCTGGTCGAGCTGGGCGGTCTGGATCCGCAGCGACGAGCCGCCGACCGTCGTCACGCGGGGGTCTCCTCGGGCGACACCTCCTGCACGGTGCGGGTTGCGAGGTCCTGGTCGACCTCCGCCACGTCGGAGACCCGGAACTCCGAGCCGCCGCGGAACTCGATGCCCGGGTTCAGGCCGGGCGTGACGAGCAGCACGACGGACAGGAGCAGCAGCACGGCGGACACGGCGTACCAGCGCCGCCGCTTGCCGACGATGTCGTACGAACGACGACCCGTGTAGAGGTCGTTGCCCCACTGGGCGAATCCGGCGGCCATCAGCGGTCGCTCCCCTCGGGACGCCCGCTGCCGGGCGCGTCGGTGCCGGCCGCGGAGGCGTCGTCGGCGTCGGTCGTGGTCTCCTGCTGCGCCGCCGCGGCACGGGCCGCGGCCCGCCGCTCGGCGATGGTCTGCTGGCCCGCGCCCACGGCGACGGCCTGCCTGCTCGGAGCGGGCGCGGCCGAGGACGTCCCGCTCGTGACGGGCTCGGCCCCTCCGGCCTCGCGGTCCGCGGTGACGACGCGACCGCGGCCGACGTAGCGGGGCCTGCCGGGCTCCACCCCGAGCCGCCGGGGGTCGAGCCCCGACCACGGGTGCCCGTGCGAGAAGAAGCGCGTGCGCGAGAGCAGCACCATCACCGGGTGCGTGAAGCACACGACGACCAGCAGGTCGATGACCGTCGTCAGTCCCAGCGTGAACGCGAACCCGCGCACGCCACCGACCGCGGCGAAGTAGAGCACGATCGCCGCGAGGAGGTTCACCGCGTCGGACGCGAGGATCGTGCGCCGGGCGCGACGCCAGCCGGTCTCGACGGCCGCAGCCAGAGAGCGGCCGTCGCGCAGCTCGTCGCGGATGCGCTCGAAGTACACGATGAACGAGTCGGCCGTGATGCCGATCGCGACGATGAGGCCCGCGACGCCCGGCAGCGAGAGGCGGTAGCCCTGCCACCACGACAGCAGCGTGATCACGCCGTAGGTCAGGACCGCGGCGATGACCAGCGAGGCCACCGTCACCAGACCCAGGGCCCGGTACTGGATCAGCGAGTACACGACGACCAGGACGAGACCGAGCAGCCCCGCGAGCAGACCACGCTGCAGCTGCTCGGAGCCGAGGGTCGCCGAGATCTGCTCCTCGCTCTGCACCGTGAAGCTGATGGGCAGGGAGCCGAAGCTCAGCTGATTGGCGAGCGCGGCGGCGGAGTCCCGCGTGAAGGTGCCGGAGATCTCGGCCTGGCCGTTGGGGATGACCTCGTTGACCGACGGCGCGGAGATCACGAGCGCGTCGAGCACGACCGCGAACTGGTTGAGCGGCTGCTGCTGCGTGGCCAGGCGCGTCGTCGTCTCCGTGAACTTCGGCGTGCCGGAGGACGTGAACTCCAGGTTGACGACCCACTCGTTCGTGGTCGCGCCGCTGGGCAGCGTGCGCAGGCCCGACGTCGCGGTGTCGATGTCCGAGCCCTCGATCTCGACCGGGCCGAGGATGAACTTCGCCGTCCCCTCCTGGTCGCAGGTGACGAACGCCTTGTCCGCGGCGCCGGGGACGCCGCCCGTGCGGTTCTCCGGGAGGGTGCAGTCGAGCTCGTCGAACTGCGCCTGGACCGCGGGCGTCACGTAGTACGCGAGGTCGCTCGGGCTCGTCGGCTCGGCCGTGGCCGGCTCGTCGGACGGCTCCTCGGCGGCGGCCGTCTCCGCGGGGCCGGGGTGGCCGCGGCCTCACCCTGGGCGCCCTCGGCGGAGTCCGCGCCCTCGACCGCGTCGCCGCCCTCCGCTGCGGGGTCGGCCGCGGCCGCGGACTCCTCCGGTGTCGGCGTCGCGGACGCGGCCGGGTCCTCCTGCGTCGTCGGCGTCGGCGCGCCGACGACGAGGACGGGGCGGAACTCCATCTGCGCCGGCGTGCGGACGAGGTCGAGCGTCTCCTCGCTCGGCCGGCCGGGCAGGGCCACCACGATGTTCGTGTTGCCCTGGCTCGTGATCTCGGCCTCGGCCACGCCGGACGCGTCGACCCGCTGCCGGATCACGCCGATCGCCTGCGCGATCGTCTCCGGCGTGACGTCCCCCTCCGCCTCGGCGACGGGCTCGAGGATGATCTGCGTGCCGCCCTCGAGGTCCAGCGCCAGGCTCGGGGTCAGGTCGGCGTCTCCCCAGCGGTTCCCGGCGAGGATCGTCGCGAAGATCGCGCCGATCAGGACCCCGAGGGTGACGAGTGTGCGGATCGGCCGTTCACGGCGGCGAGGAGGAGGGGCCAACGGAGTTCTTCTCTCGTGCGCGCACCGGACGCGGGCGGCCGGTGGGATCGAGGCCCGGGCGTCGTCGCCCGGGCCGGCGGTCACTTCCTGTCGGTGTCGTCGTCGTCGCGCCGCGGGTTCTCCGGCGGCAGCGACGACAGGTCGTCCGGCACCTCGATGACGTCGTCGCCGCGGCGGTCCGCAGCGGTCACGTCGTCCTCGACGACGACCTCCTCGGCGTCCTCGACGACCGGCGGGTCGACCTTGCGGGCGATCGCGGCCTTGAGCCAGCGGGTCTGCGAGCCCGGCGTGGACTCCAGCGTCACCACGTCGCCGTCGACGGCCGTGACGGTGCCGAAGAGGCCCGAGCCGGTCATGACCTCGTCGCCCACCTGGAGGGTGTTGCGCAGGTCCATCATCTCGCGCTGCTGCTTGCGGGTGCGGCTCGACATGAACCACAGCGCCGCGAAGGCGACGAGCAGGATGACGAGGAACGAGTAGTCCATGAGGTCGGGAATCTCCGCATCGGTGTCGACGTCCGCCGCAGTCTAGGCGCCGCGGCCGGAGCCTCCAACGTCCGTCCGCGCCGGGGGGTTCCCGGCGTGGTGGCCCTGCTCAGCCGAACAGGGTGTCGGCGGGTGCCGGCCGGTCCAGCCCGAGGTGGTCCCACGCGGCCGGCAGCGCGACGCGGCCGCGCGGCGTGCGGCCGACCAGGCCCTCCCGCACGAGGAACGGCTCCGCGACGGTCTCCACCGTCTCCGGCTCCTCCCCCACGGCCACCGCGAGCGTGGTGAGCCCGACGGGTCCGCCGCCGAAGCGCAGGCACAGCGCCTCGAGCACCGACCGGTCGAGTCGGTCCAGGCCCCGCGCGTCGACCTCGTAGACCTCCAGGGCGGCCCGCGCCGCAGCGAGCGTCAGCCGCCCGTCGCCGCGGACCTCGGCCCAGTCGCGCACCCGCCGCAGCAGACGGTTCGCGATGCGCGGGGTGCCGCGGGACCGGCTCGCGATCTCGGCGGCCGCGTCACCGTCGAGGGGGACGCCGAGGAGCCCGGCCGAGCGCAGCAGGACGCGCTCCAACTCGTCGTCGGCGTAGAAGTCGAGGTGCCCGGTGAACCCGAACCGGTCGCGCAGCGGCGCCGGCAGCAGACCGGCCCGCGTGGTGGCCCCCACGACGGTGAACGGCGGCAGCGACAGCGGGATGGCGCTGGCACCCGCGCCCTTGCCGACGACGACGTCGACCCGGAAGTCCTCCATCGCGACGTAGAGCAGCTCCTCCGCCGGCCGCGCGAGGCGGTGGATCTCGTCGAGGAAGAGCACCTCGCCCTCCTCGAGCGAGGACAGCACCGCAGCGAGGTCGCCGGCGTGCTGGATCGCCGGGCCGCTGGTGACGCGCAGGGACGTGCCGAGCTCGGCGGCGATGATCATCGCGAGCGTCGTCTTGCCCAGACCCGGCGGCCCGGACAGCAGGACGTGGTCGGGCGCGCGGCCGCGGTTCATCGCCGCGTGCAGCACGAGCGACAGCTGGTCGCGCACCACCCGCTGGCCGACGAACTCGTCCAGGCGCCGCGGCCGCAGCGCGGCCTCGGCGGCCCGCTCGAGGTCGTCCGCCCCCGGGCGCACGAGCGACTCCGCCGCCGTGCCGGCGACCTCCCGGGCGTCGTCGTCACGCACGCGAGCCGCCCAGCACCCGCAGCGCCGCGCGCAGCACGCCCGGCACCTCGTCCGCCCCGACGGGCTCGGCCCCGCCGTCCAGGACGCCGGTCACCGCGTCCTGCGCCGCACGCAGGGGCCAGCCGAGGCCGACGAGCGCGTCGACCACCTGGTCGCGGTGGTCCGCGGAGCCCGCCGCGGGCGCCGGGGCGCCTGCCGCCGGCGTCGGCGCACCGAGCCGGTCCCCGAGCTCGAGGACGATGCGCTGCGCGCCCTTGCGGCCGATCCCCGGCACGCGCACGAGCGCCGCGAGGTCCTCGTCGGCGACCGCCCGGCGCAGCCCGTCCGGCGTGTGCACCGCGAGCATCGCGAGCGCGAGGCGCGGACCCACGCCGGTGACGGTCTGCAGCACCTCGAACACGTCCCGCTCGTCCGCGTCGGCGAACCCGAACAGCGTCAGCGAGTCCTCGCGGACGACGAGGGACGTGAACAGGCGTGCCGGCTGCCCGACCCGCAGGCCCGCGAGCGTCGTCGGCGTCGCCTGCACGAGCATCCCGACGCCGCCGACCTCGACGACGGCGGAGTCGAGCCGCACCGTCAGCACCGTCCCGTGCACCGACGCGATCACCGCACGCACCTCCCGATCCCGCACCCCGCCGCGGCGGCGGGCGCACGGCTGCTCACTGTGCCACAGGGGCGAACACGTGTACGAACGACACGCTCACGCGCGGCGTCGCGCGGCCTGCTCCGCCGCCGCCCAGGCGCGCTGCGCCGCCGTGAGCGACCCCGGCGCGCGCTGCGGCGCACCGAGGGCGCCGGCCGGGCGCCACAGGTGGCAGATCGCCAGCGCGAGGGCGTCCGCGGCGTCGGCCGGGCGCGGTGCGGTCTCCAGGTCCAGGAGCCGGCGGACCATCGACTGGACCTGCGCCTTGTCCGCCCGGCCGCTGCCCGTCACCGCCGCCTTGACCTCGCTCGGCGTGTGCATCGCGACGGGGATGCGGCGGCGCGCGGCGGCGACCAGGGCCAGCCCGGCGACCTGCGCGGTGCCCATCACGGTGCTCACGTTGTGCTGCGCGAACACCCGCTCGACCGCGACGGTGTCCGGCGCGTGCTCCTCGAGGTACTCCTCGATCCGGCGCTCGATGCGCAGCAGCCGCTGGTCCACGTCGAGACCCGCGTCGGACGTCGCGACGTCGACGGCGACCATGCGCAGGCGCCGCCCGGGCAGGCCGTCCACGACCCCCAGGCCGCAGCGGGTGAGACCGGGGTCGACTCCGAGGACGCGCACGCGCCCATCGTCTCAGCCCGTGCCGCGCGGACCGTGCAGGCACGACAGCGCGCCGGGACCCGGCGGGGTCCCGGCGCGCCGTCGGTGCCTCACTCGTCGTCGAGCTGCGCCATGACCTCGTCGGGGGCGTCGAAGTTCGCGTACACGTTCTGGACGTCGTCGGAGTCCTCGAGAGCGTCGATCAGCTTGAGGATCTTGCGCGCACCGTCCACGTCGACCTCGATCTGCGTCGAGGGCCAGAACACGACGTCCGCGGAGTCGTACTCGATGCCGGCCTCCTGCAGGGCCGTGCGGACGGGCACGAGGTCGGTCGCCTCGGACAGCACCTCGAACTGCTCGCCGAGGTCGGTGACCTCCTCGCCGCCGGCCTCGAGCACCGCCTCCATCACCGCGTCCTCGTCGGTGCCCTCCTTCGGCACGATGACGACGCCCTTGCGGCTGAAGATGTACGACACCGACCCCGGGTCGGCCATCTGGCCGCCGTTGCGCGTGAACGCCACGCGCACGTCGGAGGCCGCGCGGTTGCGGTTGTCGGTGAGGCACTCGACCAGGACGGCGATGCCCCCGGGGCCGTAGCCCTCGTACATGATCGTCTGGTAGTCGGCGCCGCCCGCCTCGGCACCCGAACCGCGCTTGACCGCGCGGTCGATGTTGTCGTTCGGCACCGACGACTTCTTCGCCTTCTGGATGGCGTCGAAGAGCGTGGGGTTGCCGGCGGGGTCACCGCCGCCCGTGCGGGCCGCGACCTCGATGTTCTTGATGAGCTTCGCGAAGAGCTTGCCGCGCTTCGCGTCGATCACGGCCTTCTTGTGCTTGGTGGTGGCCCACTTGGAGTGACCCGACATGCCTCGTCTACCCTCCGTCTCCGCTGGTCCGGTGGCGCGCTGCCCCGCACGTCGACGGTGCCGGGCGCCGCGAGCTCACCGGCTCTCGCGGACGATCTGCACGAACAGGCGGTGCACCCGCGTGTCCCCGGTCACCTCCGGGTGGAACGAGGTGACGAGCACAGGGCCCTGGCGCACCGCGACGATCCTACCGGCGGCCGGACCCTCCTCGACGCGGCCGACCACCGTCGCGGCCGGCCCGACCTCCTCGACCCACGGCGCCCGGATGAACACGGCGTGCACGGGCTCCTCCGCCGAGCCCTCGACGCCCTCGATCGCCAGGTCGGTCTCGAACGAGTCGACCTGCCGGCCGAACGCGTTGCGCCGCACCGTGATGTCGACGCCGCCGAGCGTGCGCTGCCCCTCGATGCCGCCGAGGATGCGGTCGGCGAGCAGGATCATCCCCGCGCACGAGCCGTAGGCCGGCATGCCGTCGCGCAGCCGCTGCTGCACGGGCTGGAACAGGTCGAACGCACGCAGCAGCTTGTCGATCGTGGTGGACTCCCCGCCGGGGACGACGAGCGCGTCGACCGCGTCGAGCTCGCTCCTGCGCCGGACGCCGACCGCGCGGGCACCCTCGTGCTCGAGGGCGGCGACGTGCTCGCGCACGTCGCCCTGCAGGGCCAGGACACCGATCGTGGGACTCACGGACGACGATCCTAGGTCGCGCGCGGCCCCGCCCCGGCCGCCGCCGGCGCACCCGCGCGGTGCAGGCGTGGCCTCACTCCCGGGCGAGCCCGAGGTGCCGCACCTGCCCGTCCCACACGAGCACGGACCGCACGAGCTCCGCCAGACCGGCCGGGAAGACCTCGATGTCGACGGCGGCCAGCGCGTCGAGGTCCCACCAGCGCAGCTCGTCGATGACGTCGAGCTCCACGTCGGTCCATCCCGCGCGCGACAGCGCACCCACGTCGGTCGAGCGCACGCGCGCGAGGAAGATGTCCTCGTCCTGGCGGCAGTGCCGTGCGAAGAAGTCGAAGATCGCCGAGCGCGTGAACACCGGACCGACGAGGTCCTCGGCGTGCAGCGCGATGCCGGTCTCCTCGCGCACCTCGCGCACGGCGGCCGACCGCGGGTCCTCGCCGTCGTCCAGCCCGCCGCCCACGGTGAACCACCAGGAGCGGTCCGGCTGGTCGGCGTCGTGCCCGCGCACCAGCAGGACGCGGTCGTGCTCGTCGAGCAGGATGACGCGCGCGGCCCGCCGGAACAGCAGACCGTCCGGCCCGAGCCGCCACTCCGGCCCGAAGCCGCGGACGGCACCGCCCCCGTCCTCGCCGGCGGGCGGGGCGGGGGCGGTGCCGGGGTCCTGCGGGAGCGGCGACGTCACCAGCCGCGCTCGGCCAGACGGTGCGGGACGGGGACGTCGTCGACGTTGATGCCGACCATGGCCTCGCCGAGACCGCGCGAGACCTTCGCGATGACGTCGGGGTCGTCGTAGAACGTCGTCGCCTTGACGATCGCCGCGGCGCGCTCCGCCGGGTTGCCGGACTTGAAGATGCCGGAGCCGACGAACACGCCCTCGGCGCCGAGCTGCATCATCATCGCCGCGTCCGCGGGGGTCGCGATGCCGCCGGCGGTGAAGAGCACGACGGGGAGCTTGCCCGTGGTCGCGACCTCCTTGACCAGCTCGTACGGCGCCTGCAGCTCCTTCGCCGCGAGGTACAGCTCGTCCTCGGGCAGGGACGTCAGGCGGCGGATCTCGTCGCGCAGCGTGCGCATGTGCGTCGTCGCGTTGGAGACGTCGCCCGTGCCGGCCTCGCCCTTGGAGCGGATCATGGCCGCGCCCTCGGTGATGCGCCGCAGCGCCTCACCGAGGTTCGTCGCACCGCAGACGAAGGGCACCGTGAACGCCCACTTGTCGATGTGGTGCGCGTAGTCGGCCGGCGTGAGCACCTCGGACTCGTCGACGTAGTCGACCCCGAGGCTCTGCAGCACCTGCGCCTCGACGAAGTGGCCGATGCGGGCCTTGGCCATCACGGGGATCGAGACGGCCGAGATGATGCCGTCGATCAGGTCCGGGTCGCTCATGCGCGCGACGCCGCCCTGCGCGCGGATGTCGGCGGGGACGCGCTCGAGCGCCATGACGGCGACGGCGCCGGCGTCCTCCGCGATCTTGGCCTGCTCGGCGGTGACGACGTCCATGATGACGCCGCCCTTGAGCATCTCCGCCATGCCGCGCTTGACGCGCGCGGTGCCCACCTCGCCGGCGGCGGTGCTGTGCTGCGTGTTCTCGGTCACTGCAGACCTCTTCGATCCAGGGTTCGGGACGAGCGACGCTCCGGGGCGCGCCCTCGAGCGCCGGCCGCCGCGGTCGGACGCCACATCCTAGTTCGTCGCGCTCCCCGCGGGTCCGCGCGTCCCACCGGCGCGCGGGGCGCTGCCCTCCCCCGGACGGGCCAGCCCCGCCGGCCACGCGTCGTCCAGCTCCACCGTGCGCGGCTCGGGCGCGTGCCCCGCCAGGCGCAGCGCCCGGACGACCAGCCCGCGGCGCACGCGCTGCGTCTGGGCGACCGCCTCGTTGTGGAAGCGCCGGGCCAGCTGCACCCGGTACCACGCGGCCGCGAGGGCGTCGAGGAGCTCCTGCCCGCCGGGGTCCGCGGCGAGGCCTGCGACCTCGTCGACGTCGTCCAGCACCTCGTGCAGGGCGGCGGTCAGCTCGCTCTCCACGAGACCGCGGTCCGCGCCCGGCGTGGGTCCCGGCGGCGTGGCACCCCCGCGCCCGCCGGCGTCCGCGCGCAGCAGGACCCGCAGGTCCGCCGGCAGCAGGCCCGAGGGCACGTCCCCGTCCGCGCCGCTGGCGCTGAGGGCGGCCCACGCGGCCTCGCCGACGACGACCGAGCTGGCCGGGTCGAGCAGACCGCTGGTCGCGAGCTCCGCGGCGACCGTCGCCCGCCGCACGAGCTGCGCCTCGACCACCGCCCGCGACGCCCCGACCTTGCGGTGCAGCCGGTCGAGGCGGCTCGCACGCACCCAGACCAGCCAGAGCAGCAGCGCCAGGACCGCCACGACGAGCAGCACCGCGTCGGTCCAGGCCGTGCCGTTCACGCCCGGCTCCGGCGCAGCTCGAGCAGGCGCGCCCCGCGCAGCGACGACGGGTCCTCGCCCACCGGCGCATCGCGCCCGGCGACCGCCATCTCGTACACCGCGAGCACCTGGTCCGTCACCGCCGACCAGTCGTACCGGCCGACCACGCGCGCCGCGTGCGCGGTCACCGCGGCCCGCCGCGCGGGGTCGCCGAGCACGGCGAGCAGGGTCCGCGCGAGGTCGTCGTGGTCGCCGGTGCGGAACAGCACGCCCGCCTCCCCGTCGTCGAGCACGCGCGCGAACGCGCCGAGGTCGCTCGCGACGACCGTCGCGCCGGCCGCCATGGCCTCGACGAGCACGATGCCGAAGCTCTCCCCGCCCGTCTGCGGCGCCACGTACACGTCGGCGGACGCGAGCAGCCTCCCCTTGTCCTGCTCGCTGACGCCGCCGAGCAGCTCGACCGCGCCCGCACGCGCACCGAGCGCCTCCCGCGCCTGCTCCTGCCCGGTCTCACCCGTGCCCGCGACGAGGACGCGCGCGCCCGGGTACCGGTCCAGCACCGCGGGCAGCGCGCGCAGCAGCACGGACAGCCCCTTGCGCGGCTCGTCGAGCCGGCCGAGGAACGCGATGGTGGGCGCCTCGGGCGTCCCCGTCCAGCGCTCGTCCCGGCCGGCGGACGCGAACGTGTCGACCCAGACGCCGTTCGGGATGACGACGGCGTCGCCGCCGAGGTGCTCGACGAGCGTGCGCCGGGCGTCCTCGGAGACGGCCACGCGCAGCGAGATCTTCTCGAGGGACTGGCGCACGAGCGGGTACGCCACCTGCAGCGAGCGCGAGCGGACCAACGACGTGTGGAAGGTCGCGACGACCGGGCCGTCCGCGATCCACAGCGCGAGCATGCCCAGGCTCGGCGTCACGGGCTCGTGCAGGTGCAGCACGTCGAACCGTCCGGCCGCGAGCCAGCGCCGCACACGGTTGGCGGTGACGGGGCCGAACGTCAGGCGCGCGACGGAGCCGTTGTAGTGCACGGGCACCGCGCGCCCCGCCGGGACGAGGTACGGCGGCACGGGCGTGTCGTCCGCGGCGGGCGCGAGCACCGACACCTCGTGCCCGCGGGCGAGCAGCGCCTCGGCGAGGTCGCGGACGTGGAACTGCACGCCGCCCGGGACGTCGAACGAGTACGGGCAGACGAGGCCGACGCGCAGCGGGCGCGTGGCCGTGGGCGCCGTCATGCGCCACCCCCGGCGTCCGCGCCGGCGCGCACCGCGGCGTCCCGGGCGGGGTCCAGGTCCTCGACGAAGACGCGCTGGAGCATGTGCCAGTCCTGCGGACGGGCGTGGATGGCCTCGGCGACGCGGTCGACCCACGCCTGCGTGACCGCGCGCACCTGGTCGGCCCGCGGGACGTCCGTCGGCACGGGGACCACGGCCCCGAACGTGATGACGATCCCCCACGGGCTGCCGGCCGCGCGCCGGCGGGCCCCGTGCAGGCGCTCGTAGGTGATCGAGGTGGGCACGAGCGGCGCCCCGCTGCTCACGCTCAGCGCGGCCGGACCCGCGGCCACGCGTGCGCGCCGGCCGAACAGGTCCACCTCGACCCCGCGGGCCGTCAGGTCCCGGTCCGCGAGCAGGGGCAGCAGGCCCGGACCGGTGCGCACGACACGGGTCAGCCGGCGGAAGACGTCGCCGCCCCCGGTGAGCGGCACGATCGTCAGGCCGATGCTCTCGCGGAACGCGACGAACTCCTGGAACAGGGCCTCGGGCTCGAGCCGCTCGGCGACCGTGGTGACGGGTGCGAGGTGCACGGTCGCCCACGCACCCGCGAGGTCCCAGTTGCCCATGTGCGCGAGCGCGAGCAGGACCTGCCGTCCCTCGTCCAGGTGCGGCTGGACGTGCTCACGGCCCGTGACCCGCACGCGCGCCGCCACCTGTGCCGGGGTCAGCGCGGGCAGCGTGAAGGCCTCGCCGAAGTAGCGCAGGTACGAGCGCATGCCGGCGCGGGACAGCCGGCGCAGCGCGCGGGCGTCCAGCTCGGGCCGCACGCGGGCGAGGTTCGCCTCGAGGCGGCGCACGCCGCCGCCCCGGCGCGCCCACGTCACGTCCGCCGCGACCGCCGTCAGCGCCCGGACGACGGGAGCGGGCACGCGTCGCCCGTACCGCCACGCCAGCTGGTAGGCCCGTGCGACGTCGACCCTCACCGTGCCGCCTCCCGGACCTGACGGCGGACCGTCGCGACCCGCTGCACGACCGTCACGGCCGACGCGGCCGCCAGGAGCGCGAGGACGACCGTCATGACCGCGGTCGGCGCGCCGAGCCCGACCACGACCGCCGCGAGGAGCACCGCGAACAGCCGGTCGGCGCGTTCGGCGATGCCGCCGCTCGCGGTCATGCCCAGGCCCTCCGCCCGCGCACGGGCGTACGGGACCACCGACCCCAGCACCAGGCACACCAGCGCGAGGAGCGCCGTGACGCGGTCGTCCCCGCCACCGGCGTACCAGACGACCAGGCCGGAGAAGATCGCGGCGTCGCCGAAGCGGTCCAGCGTGGAGTCGAGGAACGCCCCCCACGGCCCGGAGCGCCCCGAGCGGCGCGCCATGACGCCGTCGAGGGAGTCGGTGAGCGAGAAGACGGTGATGACGAGCGCGCCCAGCAGCAGGTGCCCGGTCGGGAACGCCCACAGGGCGGTGACGACGACCCCCAGCGTGCCCGCCACCGTCACCGCGTCGGGCGAGACGCCCGCGCGCAGGAGCGCGTCGGCGAGCGGGGTCCACAGGCGCGTCATGGCGCCGCGCAGTCGGCTCAGCACGGGCGCGTCACTCCCCCGCGACGGGCCACGCGGCGGCGAGGCGCGCGCGGGTGTCCGCCAGGAGCTCGGGCAGCGCGCGCGTGCGCGCGACGATCGGCAGGAAGTTGGCGTCCCCGCCCCACCGGGGCACGACGTGCTGGTGCAGGTGCGCCTGGATGCCCGCCCCCGCGACCTCGCCCTGGTTCATGCCCAGGTTGAACCCGTGCGGCGCGGACACCTGGCGCAGCACCCGCATGGCCGTGCGCGTCAGCGCGGCGACCTCCGCGACCTCGTCGTCCGTCAGCTCCGTGTAGTCGGCGACGTGGCGGTACGGGCAGACGAGGACGTGACCGCCGTTGTACGGGTAGAGGTTGAGCACGACGTAGGCGACCTCGCCGCGCGTGACGACCAGCCCCTCCTCGTCGGTCAGGCCCGGCGCGCGGCAGAAGGGGCAGCCCTCCCCCGGCGCGTCGTCGGCGGGCTTGTCCGCGCCGCCGATGTACGCCATCCGGTGCGGCGTCCACAGCCGCCCGAACCCGTCGGGGACGCCCGGCAGGCCGCCGGCGTCCTCGACCCTCAGGTCGTCGGGCACCTGCACGGCTCAGACCTGCACACGGTCGCGGACGGCGGCGACGATGCGGTCGACCGCCTCGTCCACCGGCACGCCGTTGTCCTGCCGGCCGTCGCGGTAGCGGAACGAGACGGCACCGGCCTCGGCGTCCTCGCCGCCCGCGATGAGCACGAACGGGATCTTCTGCGTGCTGGCGTTGCGGATCTTCTTGCCGAAGCGGTCGTCCGACCGGTCGACCTCGGCACGGATCCCCTCGGCGCGCAGCCGCGCGACGACCTCGTCGAGGTACGGCTCGAACGGCTCCGCGACGGGCACGGCGAGCACCTGGACGGGCGCGAGCCAGGCCGGGAAGGCGCCCGCGTAGTGCTCGGTGAGCACGGCGAAGAACCGCTCGATCGAGCCGAACAGCGCGCGGTGGATCATGACGGGGCGCTGGCGCGAGCCGTCCGGCGCCGTGTACTCGAGCTCGAACCGCTCGGGCAGGTTGAAGTCGAGCTGGATGGTCGACATCTGCCAGGTGCGGCCGATCGCGTCCTTCGCCTGCACGGAGATCTTCGGCCCGTAGAACGCCGCGCCGCCCGGGTCCGGGACGAGGTCGAGGCCCGAGGCCTCGGCGACCGAGCGCAGCGTCTCGGTGGCCTCCTCCCACACCTCGTCCGAGCCCACCGACTTCTCGGGGTTGCGGGTCGACAGCTCGAGGTAGAAGTCGTCGAGGCCGTAGTCCTTGAGCAGGTCCAGGACGAACGTGAGCAGGCTCGTCAGCTCGTCGCGCATCTGCTCGCGGGTGCAGTAGATGTGCGCGTCGTCCTGGGTGAAGCCGCGGCCGCGCGTCATCCCGTGCACGACGCCGGACTTCTCGTACCGGTACACCGTGCCGAACTCGAACAGGCGCAGCGGCAGCTCGCGGTAGGAGCGCCCGCGCGACCGGAAGATCAGGTTGTGCATCGGGCAGTTCATGGGCTTGAGGTAGTAGTTCTGCCCCGCCCGCTTGACGTGCCCGTCCGCGTCGCGCTCCTCGTCGAGCTGCATGGGCGGGTACATGCCGTCGGCGTACCAGTCCAGGTGGCCGGAGATCTGGAAGAGCTGCTCCTTGGTGATGTGCGGGGTGTTCACGAAGGAGTAGCCCGCCTCGACGTGCCGCCGACGCGAGTACTGCTCCATCTCCATGCGGACGATGCCGCCCTTGGGGTGGAACACCGAGAGGCCGGACCCGATCTCCTCGGGGAACGAGAACAGGTCGAGCTCGTTGCCGAGGCGGCGGTGGTCGCGGCGCTCGGCCTCCGCGAGGCGCTCGAGGTACGCCTTGAGCTCGTCCTTGGTCGGCCACGCGGTGCCGTAGACGCGCTGCAGCTGCGGGTTCTTCTCCGACCCGCGCCAGTACGCCGCCGCGGAGCGGGTCAGCTGGAAGCCGTTCCCGATCAGCCGGGTGCTGGGCAGGTGCGGTCCGCGGCACAGGTCCTGCCAGACGACCGTCTCGGACTCGCGGCCGGCGCCCCGGACGTTCTGGTAGATGGACAGGCCGCCGAGACCGACCTCGACCGACGCGCCCTCGGCGGCGTCCGACGCCTCACCCTTCAGCCCGATGAGCTCGAGCTTGTACGGCTCGTCGGCGAGCACCTCGCGTGCCTGCGCCTCCGTGACGTCCCACCGCCGGAAGGTCTGCCCCTCCTTGACGATGCGGTTCATCACCTTCTCGAGGGCCTTGAGGTCCTCGGGCGTGAACGGGGTCTCGACGTCGAAGTCGTAGTAGAAGCCGTCGGTGATCGGCGGGCCGATCCCGAGGCGCGCCTTCGGGTTGACCTCCTGCACGGCCTGCGCGAGGACGTGCGCGGCCGAGTGCCGCAGCACCGCGAGGCCGTCGGGCGAGTCGATCGTCACGGCCTCGACGTTCGCACCCGCCGGCAGGGGCAGCGCGAGGTCCTTCAGCTCGCCGTCCACGCGCACGACGACGACGTCCCGGCGGTCGCCGAACAGGTCCGTGCCCGTCGTGCCCGCCTCCACCTGTCGTGCGACGCCGTCGACGGTGAGGTCCATGAGTTCGGGCACGGGTCCAGGCTCCTTGTCGTGCGCCCGCGCCGCGGGGCGCGGCAGGTCGGCGGGGCGCCGAGCGGGCGGGTCGATGCTACCGACCCGACCCGGGCGGCCCGTACGGGAAACCGTGCGTCAGGGCAGCCGCTCGGGCACGCGCGCCTCGATCTCCGCGAGCCACGCGGCCGCGCTCGCGTCCGACGGCATGCGCCACTCGCTGCGCGGCGACAGCGTGCCGCCGGCGCTGACCTTGGGCCCGTTGGGCAGCGCCGAGCGCTTGAACTGGTGCGCGAAGAACCGGCGGACGAACACCTGCAGCCAGTGCCGGATCTCGGGCAGGTCGTACTGCGCCCGCCGCTCCTGCGGGTAGCCGGGCGGCCAGGAGCCCGCGGACGTGTCGTGCCAGGCGTGCCACGCGAGGAAGGCGATGCGCGACGGGCGCATGCCGTACCGCAGCACCTGGAACAGCGTGAAGTCCTGCAGCGCGTACGGGCCGACGACGTCCTCCGTGCTCTGCATCCGCTCCCCCTCACGCGCGGGCACGAGCTCCGGGGAGATCTCCTGCTCCAGCACGCGCAGCAGCACCGCGTTGGTCGCGTCGTCGAAGTGGCCCTCGCCGACGACCCAGCGGATGAGGTGCTGGATGAACGTCTTCGGCACTCCGGCGTTGACGCCGTAGTGGGACATCTGGTCGCCCACGCCGTACGTGCACCAGCCGAGGGCGAGCTCGGACAGGTCGCCGGTCCCCAGGACGATCCCCCGCGCTGGTTGGCCGCACGGAAGAGGTAGTCCGTGCGCAGCCCCGCCTGCACGTTCTCGAACGTGACGTCGTAGACGTCGGCGCCCTCGCCCGCGGGGTGGCCCAGGTCGGTGAGCATCTGCAGCGCGGCGGGCCGGATGTCGATCGTCTCGTAGGTCGTGCCCAGCGCCTCCATGAGCGCGAGCGCGCTGCCCTTGGTCGTCTCGCTGGTCGCGAAGCCGGGCATCGTGAAGGCGAGGATGTCGCTGCGCGGGCGTCCCAGCCGGTCCATCGCGTTGGCCGCGACGATGAGCGCGTGCGTCGAGTCGAGGCCGCCGGAGACGCCGATGACGATCTTCGGGTCGCCGATCGAGCGCAGGCGCTGCTCGAGCGCCGACACCTGGATGTTGTAGGCCTCGTAGCAGTCGAGGGCGAGGCGCTCGGGGTCGTCGGGCACGAACGGGAAGCGGTCGACCGCCCGCCGCAGCCCGATGTCCCCCGCCGGGGGGTCGAGCTCGAACCGCACCGTGCGCCGGTCCCCGCCCGCGGCCGCGAGCCCGAGGGCGCGTCGGTTGTCGTCGAACGTCCCCATGCGCAGGCGCTCCTGGCGCAGGCGCGCGAGGTCGACGTCCGCGACCGTCAGCAGGGCGCCGTCGGGGAAGCGCTCGCCCTCGGCGAGCAGCTCGCCCATCTCGTAGACGAGCGTCTGGCCGTCCCAGGAGAGGTCCGTGCTGGACTCCCCCTGACCGGCCGCGGCGTACACGTAGGCCGCGAGGCAGCGCGCGGAGGCCGACCGCACGAGCAGCCGCCGCTCCTCGGCGCGGCCGACCGTCACCGGGCTGCTGGACAGGTTGGCGAGCACGGTGGCCCCCGCCAGGGCCGCGGTCGCGCTCGGCGGGACCGGCACCCACATGTCCTCGCACACCTCGACGTGCAGGACGAGGTCGGGCACGTCGGTGGCCGCGAACAGCAGGTCCGTGCCGATCGGCACCTCCTGACCCGCCACGACCGCGGTGCCCCGCACGTCGTCCCCCGGGGCGAACCAGCGCCGCTCGTAGAACTCCCGGTAGGTGGGCAGGTGCGCCTTGGGGGCGACGCCGAGGACGCGGCCGCGGTGGACCACCACCGCGGTGTTGAGCACACGCGTGCCGTGCACGAGCGGCGCCCCGACGACGAGGACGGGACGCAGCTGCGCGGACGCGGCGACGACCTGGCGCAGCGCGGCGTCGACGGCGTCGAGCAGCGTGTCCTGCAGGAAGAGGTCGTCGATCGAGTAGCCCGACAGGCACAGCTCCGGGAACACCGCCACCGCCACCCCGTCGGCGTCGCACCGGCGCGCGGCGTCGAGGACTGCGGCGGCGTTGGCGGCGGGGTCGGCGACGCGCACCGGGACCGTGCACGCCGCCACGCGGGCGAAGCCGTGGGCGTAGGCGGAGAGGAAGTCCACGTCCGGGAGTCTTCCACGCGGGCGCGGACGTGCAGGTCGAGGGCGTGCAGGTGGAGGGCGTGCAGGTGGCGGGCGTGCGCCGCCGAGGGTGGGCGCCGCCGAGGGTGGGCGCCGCGCGACGTCAGCCCGGGGCAACGAACCCGAGACGACGACGGCCGGGACGACGACGGCCCCCGACCGTCGTGGTCGGGGGCCGTCGAGGCGGGTGGGCGATACTGGGTTCGAACCAGTGACCTCCTCGGTGTGAACGAGGCGCTCTACCACTGAGCCAATCGCCCGTGCCGCACTCCGTGGAGCGCTGCGGTGCACGATGCTAGCCGACGTCCCGGGCAGTTGGCGAAACGCGCCCCGCCCAGGCGCCGGAGCGGGCCGCGGCGCGCGTCGCCGGGCACGGTGGACGCGCCGCACACCCCGGCCCGACCGGGGTCGTCGTCACTCTGGTCACGCACGTCCCACGCCCACTACCCTGCGCGAGGGACGGAGGGGGCACCGTGGCCACCGGCGCGCGTCCGGCCGGGTGAACTGTGCGCACGGACCGGTCCAATCGGGCACGTGCACTGCCATGATGTGAACTCCGAGCCCAGGTGTGGGCGCCGAGCACCAGGAGGACCCGATGACGGATTCGTCGTACGACGTCGTCGAGGTCGTCGCCATGCAGCTCATCGGGTCCGACGCGAGCGTCATCCCCGTCTCCGCCGAGCTGTCCTTCCGGACCAGCGACCCGTACACCGTGCGGGCCGTCTTCACCGGCGCGCACACGATGTCCACGTGGCTGCTGGGGCGCGAGCTGCTCGCGCTCGGGGTGCACGCCACCGCCGACGCGCCCGCCGGCGCGGGGGACGTCCAGGTGTGGCGGGACGACGACCCGGACTACACGCTCGTCTCGCTCAGCGGTGTCGAGGGCAGCGCGCTGCTCGCGGCGTCGACCGAGCCGCTCCTGCGGTTCCTGTCCGCGACCGAGGCCCTCGTGCCCGCGGGGTCCGAGTCCGACCGGATGGAGGGCGAGATCAGCGCCCTCATCGCGGCGCTGCTGACGGCCTGACGCTCCGACCACCACCGGCCGGTCCCGCCCCCACGGGCAGGGCCGGCCGTCGTGCTGTGGCCCCGCCCTCAGGGCCGGGCCCCGGCGTGGGTCGGTCAGGGGTCGAGGTCGTCCGCCGCGCGCGCCTGGAACAGCCGCTGCGCCTCGAGCGAGAGGGGGCCCGGCGTGACGTCCACGTCGTCGAGGCGCACGACCGGGCACACGTTGCGGATCGAGCCGCTGAGCGCCAGGTGCGCGCGGCCGGCCGCGACGTCGTCGAGCACGGTCCACGGCAGCTCGTCCGGGGCCGCCTCGCGCACCGGCAGCCCGGCCTGCGCCGCCCACTCCAGGAGCAGGGCGCGCGTGATGCCCGCGAGGCAGCCGGTCTCCAGCGACGGCGTCAGCAGCTCCCCGCCGGTCTCGACGAAGACGTTGGAGCCCGTCCCCTCGCTGAGGCGTCCGCGCGTGTCCGCGAGCAGCGCCTCGTCGGCGCCCGCCGCCTGCGCGCGCGCCAGCGCCACCACGTTCTCCGCGTAGGACGTCGTCTTGAGCCCCGCGACCGCGGAGCGCTCGTTGCGCACCCAGGGCACCCGCACGACACGGGAGGTCTCCGACCGGCGCGCGGGGCCGGCCACGACGACGACCGTCGGCCGCTGCTGGTCGGCGGGGAGCCGGAACGAGCCCATGGGCCCCGGCCCGCCCGTGACGGTGATCCTCAACCGGCCCGCGTCCGGTGCGGCCGCCAGGACCTCGTCGACGGCGGCCCGCACGGCGTCCTGGGGACGGACGGGAGGCCGAGGCCCGCCGCGGACCGGTCGAGCCGCGCCAGGTGCCGCGTGAGCGCGAACGCCCGGCCCGCGTACACCGCGCACGTCTCGAAGACCCCGTCGCCGACGGTCAGCCCGTGGTCGACGGCGGTCAGCACCCGGTCGTCCGGGTCGTGCAGGCGGCCGTCCGCCCAGATCACGTGCTCCACGCCCGTCATCCTGCCACCGGCGGCCCGTCGACGGCCGCGGGACCGTCGGAGGAGGCGAGGGCCACGAGGCGAGAGGCCTTGAGCTCGGTCTCGGCCCACTCGGCGGCCGGGTCGCTGTGCCACGTGATGCCCGCGCCGGTGCCGAAACGCAGGACGTCGTCGGCCCACCAGAACGTGCGGATGCCGACCGCGAGCTCGGCGCGCACGTCGCCGTCCCGTCCCACCCGCACCCAGCCGACGAGGCCGCAGTACGGGCCGCGCGGCACCGGCTCGAGCGCGTCGATCAGCCGCAGCGCCGAGCTCTTGGGCGCGCCGGAGACCGAGCCCGGCGGGTACGTCGCGTCGAGCACGCGCGCGACGAGGTCGGGGGCGGAGCGCACGCCGTCCGCGAGGTCGCCGGTCACGGTCGACACGAGGTGGACCAGGCCGGGGTGCTCCTCGACGTCGAGCAGCCGGGCGACGCGCACGGTCCCCGGGCGGCACACGCGCTGCAGGTCGTTGCGCACGAGGTCGGTGATCATGACGTTCTCGGCGCGGTCCTTGGGGCTGAGCCCGCCGGCGGTCGCCGCCGTGCCCTTGATCGGGGCCGAGGTGAGCGTGCCGTCCTGGATGCGCAGGAACAGCTCGGGCGAGGCGGTGACGACCCAGCAGCCCGGGTCGTCGTCCGACGCCGGCACGTGCACACCGCCCGCGTAGGGGGCCGGGTTGCCCGCTGCGAGGCGCGCGGCGAGGGCACCGGCGTCGGGTGCGGCGGCGCCCGCGGGCAGCGGCGCCGACAGGACCCGGCAGAGGTTCGCCTGGTACACGTCCCCCTCGCGCACGTGGTCGCGGACGCGCTGGACGGCGGCCACGTAGGCGTCGCGCCCGAGGGACGTCGTCCACGCGTCGCGGGCGGGCCCGTGCCACTCCCCCGGACCACCCGCGGCCACGTCGGCGTCCGGGGCAGGGCGCACGTCCGCGAACCGCCACGCCTCGACGCGCCCCTCGAAGGTGCCGACGAGTGCCCACCACCCCGGCGTCGCGAGCGCCGTCGGGTCCGCACGGACGTCCACGTGCGCCACGACGCCGCTCGCGCGCACGCCGGCGAACCAGGCGCGGCCGGGGCGTGAGGAGGAGGGGGCGGGCACGGCCGACAACCTACCGAGACCGCGGTCGCCCGGGACCGTGCGCCCGCCCCCACGACGCCCCGGCCTGCACCGACGCGTCGGCGACCGTTCCACGGGGGTTCGTCCGGAGGTCGAGCGCCCGTCGGGCAGGACGTGGTCCAGGGCACACCGGAGCCGGTTGGACTCCTGCGTCGAACCTGGTCTAGAGTCTTCGACGCACCCCGGAACGCCGGAAACGGCGGGACGGAGATGTGCGGACGTGGCTCAGTGGTAGAGCATCACCTTGCCAAGGTGAGGGTCGCGGGTTCGAATCCCGTCGTCCGCTCGGAGGATCATCCGCCGGCTCCCGAGCCGATGTGGACTCCGGTTCCACCGGTGGAGTGGCCGAGAGGCGAGGCAGCGGCCTGCAAAGCCGTATACACGGGTTCGAATCCCGTCTCCACCTCGTAGCACTCCCCCATGGGCGATTGGCGCAGCGGTAGCGCGCTTCCCTGACACGGAAGAGGTCACTGGTTCGAACCCAGTATCGCCCACCAGCATCACCGCAGGTCAGAAGCCGTCACGGAGAGATCCGGGGCGGCTTCTCCGCTTTCCGGGGACCGGTGTGCAGCGACGGGTGCGGCAACCCGGCAGCGAGGGTCGAGCGGCGCGCCCGTCGGGGACCTGAGGACGAAGGCCGTGGGCGACCAGGGCTGTGGGCTCGTGCCCGATCGCCCGTCCGTCCCGACGCGCTCGCCTCCGCGTCACCGCGTCGGGCAGCTCCGCTCCGCCGGCTCGTCGTACTCCGGGGCCGCGCGGTCGGCCGCCTCCTGCGGCGTGGCGGCGACACCGTTCTCGCGGATGTCCCTGATCAGCCAGTCCATCTCGAGGATCTCCCGCCGCTGCGCCTCGCTGATCTCCACGGCCAGCTCGCACACCCGCACGTCCTCGATCTGCGCCCGCTCGGAGCGCGTGATCGCCAGGGAGTGGTGCGGGATCATCGCGCTCATCCAGTCGGTGTCGTCCACGGTCGCCTGCGTGCGGTCCAGGGCGACGCCGCCGCCGAGCAGGAGCAGGCTCCCGACGACGACGGCGACGTTGGCCCGTGCGCTGCGGTACATGTTCAGCATCCAGGCGAGCATCACCAGGCCCATGGCGCCGCCCATGGTGAGCGCCATGAACAGCCGGCTCTCGCTCCACCGGACATGGCCCCACTCGTAGGTCCCGGCGTACATGACCGCGTACATCACGACCATGCCGGTGAGGATCATCGCCGTGAACCGCAGGTACGTCCCCCGTCCCTGCATGCCGGCGTGCCCGCCCCCACCGTGGTGCCCGGTGCCGCTGCCGTGGCCGTCCGGTTCGCCGGACGGGTCGTGGCCCGACCCGCGCCGGCTCGACGCCTCGTGGTCGTTGGTCGACACAGGACCGCTCCTCCCGGATCGTCGGCGTGCCCGTGGCGGACCACCACGGCCCTCACGACGCTAGGCAGCCCCCCACGTCCTCGCACGTCCGACGGCGTCGGCGGTCCCGTCCCTCGAGGACGACTCGCTGCGGAGATTCACGGGTCGGGTACGGGAGCGCGCTCCAGGTGGCGCGCTCTCAGGTTCGAGCCACGTCGGGCCCCCAGCCCAAGGTCCAGCTCTGCTCCGGCACCTCGCCTGCTGCGGCGCTGAACTGCCGCAGTGCCGCGAGCAGCTCGTCGCGGTGCTCGGGGTCATCGAGCCGAGGATGCGGCCGATCTCCTCCCGTCGCGCGTCGGACACCCTCTGGACGAGCGCCAGCCCGACAGGGGTGATCGAGACGACCACCGAGCGACGGTCGTCGCTGGACCGGGCGCGCTCGAGCAGCCCTCGCCGTTCGAGGCGGTCGCACTGACGCGTCGCGGTCGACGTGTTCACGGCGAGCAGGACGGCGAGGTCGCTGACGCGCTGCGGCCCGCGGGACGCCAGGACGACGAGGGAGCGGTACTGCGGGAGCGTGATCTCCGTGTCGCCGGCGGCCAGGGAGCGTGCGGCGACGGCGACCAGGACGCGGCTCGCGTTGAGGAATGCCTCGACGAGCGGCTCGTCCCACTCCTCGACGTCGCCCTCCCGCGTGCGGGCCGAGACGGTGGTGCGGTTCATCGGTCTCCTGGTGCCCTCCGACGTGCCACCGACGTCCCCGGACTGTGCGATCGCCACCCTAGTCGCGACGCCTGGGCCGGGCGGTGGCCGCTCACGACGCCGCGCCGTCGAGGGCCCAGCCGTCGCCGACCTGGTCACGGGTGACGACGCTCAGACTTCCGTCGCTCTCGAGCACCACGGCCGCGACCTGGTCGAGGCCGCCGACCCCGCTGCTGCGCAGCGCCTGCCGTACCTCGCTGCGCGTGAGGCGCTGGGACCGCAGGGCCGCGTCGTCGACGACGCCGTCACGGACGAGGAACGTCGGCCGGGCCGTGACGAGGGAGCGACCGCGGCCGGCGCGTGCCGTCGTCCAGGACACGACCATCTGCAGCCCGGTGAGCAGGGCGAGGGCGACCGCACCCTCGGCCCAGGCCACGTCGCTGCTCAGGAGGATCGTGGCGAGCGTGGAGCCGAGGGCCACGGTGACCACCAGGTCGAACGCGTTGAGCTTGGAGAGCGTGCGCTTGCCGGACACACGCAGCACCAGGACCAGGGCCACGTACGCCGCCGCGCCGACGGCGACCACCCGCCAGACGTCGTTCCACGAGTCGAACCACATGGTCAGGACCACCTCTCGTCGAGCATCGGGGGTCGCCCCGGCCTCACGCAGCCGAGGGACGTCGTGCGGCGCGGACCGCGACACCGGGAGACGCGCTGACGCCGAAGGCGACGACGCTCACGACCACGGGGAGGACGCCCCAGGCGAAGAGCCGAGGATCGTGCACCCCGGCACGGGCGCTGTGGGCGAGGTAGAAGACGGCGCTGACCCCCATCGGCCCGAACCAGCCGGCGAACCCGGCGTCGAGGGCCGGAAGGCGGAGCGCACGACGCGCCGACAGCACCACCGGCAGGCGCCGCAGCACCAGCACGGCGAGGGCGAACGTCACGACGGGCCAGCCCGCGCGCGTCCAGTCCTCCCACGGCAGCACGGCGCCGAGCAGGGCGAAGAACGGCAGCACCGCGTAGCGGTTGACCGCCTCGTCGAGTCCCTCCTGCTGGGCCCGGACGGCGTCGTCCGCCCTGGCGTTGTACGCCAGACCCGCGACGAAGGCCGCGAGGACCCCGTCGGTGTGCGCCAGTCGTGCGACGCCCAGGACGCTGACGGCCAGCAGCAGGGTCAGCACGAGCCTCGGCCCCTCCGAGACGAGCTCGCGACGGTTCGCCCACGTGACGGCCGCTGCTGCCGCCGCGCCGCCTGCGACCCCGACGAGGATGCTGCCCAGGACCTCCCACAGGAGGCGGGCGCCGGCGGTCGCGGGTTCCTCACCGGCGACCACGGCGACGAGCGCCATGCCGACGAGCGGGAGCGCCAGCCCGTCGTTCGCACCGCTCTCCGCGGTGAGCAGCGCGCGCAGTCGCCGTGGCAGCCCGCGCTCAGCCGGCTCACCGGTCACCACCGAGGCAGCGAGCACCGGGTCGGTCGGACTCAGGCAGGCGCCGACCACGAGCGCGAGCCCGACCGGCAGTCCGAGGGCGACCGCCGCCCCGGCCGACACCAGCGCGGCCAGGGGCATCACGACCGCGAGCAGCACCACCAGGGGCCGGACGAGCGGACGCAGCGCCCCGACCGGGAAGCGCAGCGCGGCGGCCATGACGGAGGCGGCCAGCAGGAGCCGTGCGCTCTCGAGCAGGAGGAGGTCACGGGTAGGCGGTGCCGTCGTGACGGCTCCGAGGACCTGGGGGCCGAGGACCACGCCGACGAGCAGGGCCGCGAGCGGCTCGCTGACGGGCAGCCGGCGCAGGGGCCGGCTGACGACGGCGAGCGCGAGCGCGGTGCCGCCGACCGCGGCGTAGCCGAGGTACAGCCACCGCATCAGGCTCCTTCCACCGGTCCCCCGTGCGGCCCGTCCTCTTCGGGGAGCGTGCCGCAGGCGCCGTCCCGCTGCGTCCGGCTCCGTGCGGCGCCGCTACGGCGCGCAGCGGGCGACCGTCTCCGCGCGCCCCCTCCGGCCCGGACCTCTCTCGAGCACCTCCGGCCCCGCCGACCTCGCTGAGGTCACGATCTGGTCAAGAGTCACTCAGGGCGGGCTCGATCGCGGCGGACGCGTGCTTGCATGATGCAAATCATGCGTCAGGCAACGACTGCGCGCGCGCCACGGCCGGCCGCATCAGGCGAAAGTGGCGAAGGGCGGCAGCACCCGCCCGCTCACCCGCGGGCGAGGAGCGGCCGCTCCCGGCAGGACCCGCAGACGAGACACGGAGGCTCCCGTGGTCGCACTCCCCTCGACCGGCGCCATCAGGACCACCCAGACACCGGACCGGACGATCGTCCGCCTCTCCGGGGAGATCGACGCAGCCCTCCGGGACAGAGCCAGCGCTGCCCTGTCGCTCGTCCTGCTGCGCCACGTGCCCGTCGAGCTCGACACCTCGCAGGTGACCTTCATCGACTCGGCCGGACTCTCCTTCCTCGTCCAGTGCTGCGCCGTGGCTCGCGCCGAGGGGCTGGACGTCTCCATGCCCCAGCCGGCACGGCCGGTCGCGGACCTCATCTCGCTCATCGGTGTCGCGCCGCTGTTCACCCCCGAGGAGATCCGTCGTGACGGTGACCGCCCGTCGGCCGCGACGCCGCGGGCGGGGCGGCCCGTCCGAGCCGACTGCCGACCGGCCTCCCGCTGCGCACCTCGTCGAGATCCGGGAACCAGCGGTGCCCGCGAACGGTGCAGGTCCGGGCGGAGCGCCCGGCCGCCGTCTCCTGGCTTGCACGTCCTTCAGCGGGGTGAAGGCGGTGCCGGTCGATCTCGCACGACCGGCTCGTGGCACGGACGGGCCGCCGGGGCCGGGAGTCGTCTCGTGACGGGCTGCGCGGGCGTCCTCGCGAGGTCTGTGCATGCATGACCCGAGGAGTGGGCTGAACCGCGCCCTTCCCCAGCACGAGGCACCCCGGACGTTCGTCACCGTCGCCCGGTGGCGGATCGACCAGCTGAGCGACCTCGCCCGGCTGCGGCGCGATCTGCGGGTTGCCGTCGCCGCCGGGACGGGCATGCCGGCGCCCACTGTGCCCCGGATCGTCGCCGACCTGACCCTGGTCGCGTCGGAGCTCGCGACCAACGCGCTGCGTCACGGCGCACCGCCTGTGATCGTCGAGCTCGGGGCACGCGACGGTGCCTTCCTCGTCGGCGTGACCGACCAGGACGCCGCCCAGGAGCCCGTCGTCGCCGGACGACGCGCACCGGGCGCCGGAGGGTTCGGCCTCGTGATCACGCAGAGCGTCGCCGCCAGCGCCGGATGGCACGTGAACGGCACCGGCAAGCGGGTGTGGGCAGTCCTCGGTGGCGATGGCGACAGCGAGAAGGCGTAGTCGTGGCCGCGCGTGGACCCTGCGTCGCCGAGGCTCGGCTCCCTCCGTCCGCGAGCGGCTCGCCGCCGCCCGGGACCGACAGCCGTACGCACCCGGGCACTGCATGACCACGCGCGCGACCTGCATGAGCGCGCCCGTGCACCAGTGGTGCACCGGCGCCCGTGCGTCCAGGCCTGTCCGCGGTGGTCCGACCTCCTGGGCCGCCGCTCTCCCCCAGGAGGACCCGACAGCCCGGGACGCAGCCGGACGTCGTCCGGACGCCGGCACGGACGCCGGCACGGACGCCGGCACGGACGAGCCCACCGGTTCGAACCCCGTGTCGTCCACCAGCACCACCGCAGGTCAGACGTCGTCGGAGAGATCGGGGGCGGCTTCTTCGACGTCCGGGACCGGGGTGCGGCAACGCGCACCCCACCGCGGCTGAGTCAGGACGTCCACGGGCGGGAGCGGCACCGTGCCGGCGGTGGGCGCGCCGGCACGGTGCCGCGCCGGCTCAGCGACCCAGCCGGTCCACCGGCTCCACACCCGGCCGCGCCGTGACGAGGTAGCCGCCGCCGTCGAGCGGCGTGGGGACCTCGATGGTGCCGGTCACGGTCCCGGCGTCGGTGTCGACCACGTCGATGACCCCGTCCCCGCCGCGGGAGACGTACCCGACCTCGCCGTCGCCGGTGAGCGCGGCGATGGGGCGCCCCGGGGACGCCCACACGGCGTCCACGTCGTCGTCGGGGGCCGGGGCCCCGGTCGGCACCGGCAGCGCGACGTGGTGCAGCGTGGTCATGAACGTGGGCGACGCCGGGTCGGCGTCGACGACGTGGGCGACGTAGCCGTCCGGGTGCATGCGCGCGAACAGGACCCGGTCGTCGGCCACGGCGAACCGGAACGCGAGGCCGTTGCCGAGCGGCGCGCGCCGGGCGACGTCCGCGCCGGCCGGGAGCACGTAGACGTCGTTGCGCCACTGCGCCCAGCTCGGGCTCGACTGGTCCCGGACGTAGCTCCACACGTGCGGCTGCTCACGTCCCACGGTGCGCAGGTAGTAGCCGCGGCCCCAGTCGCCGCCGTCGGCGGCCCAGGGCACCGTGGCCCCCGCCGTCAGGGTGTCCCCCGTGACGCGGAAGCGCTCGAGACCGGCGTCGGTGGCGAGCAGCAGCTGACCGTCCACGACCGCCTCACCGTGCCCGTACGCGCCCGCGGGCGCCGTCGCCGCAGGCTCCGACTCCCCCGCCAGGACACGGTCGAGCGGCAGCAGCTCCACCCGCCCGTCCTCGGCCCCGTCACGGTGGAGCAGGCCGTCCTCGACGAACGCGATGCCCGGTTCCTCGCTGGTGACCTCGAGCGCGCTGCGGACCTCGAACGACGCCAGGTCCACCACCGTGATGCCGGCGTCGCCGTCCTCCGACGGGGCCGACGTGCTCACCGCCGCGAGGCCGGCCTGGGGGTCGACGGCGATGTGGACGGCGGCACCGGGCAGGTCCACGCGGCCGACGACCTCCGGCGCGCGCCCGGTCACGTCGAGGGCCACGAGCTCGGGCGGCTCGGTGCTCGCGGCGAGCAGGCGGCCGTCCTCGAGCTGCACGAAGCCGGGGTGGTCGGCGACCGCGACGTCCTCGATCGTGCCGAGCAGCTCGTGCTCCGGCACCGAGTACGCGTGCACGGCGGCCGCCGCGGGGTCCGCGACGACGAGTCGCTCGGCGTCCGACGAGGGGCTGGACGCCGAGGCGGGGCCGGACGGCGTCGCACCGGTGGCGGACGCGTCGCCGGCCGTGCCGCTGCAGGCGGCGAGGACGAGGAGGGCGGCAGCGGCGACTCCCGCCGTGGCGAGGCGGGCGGGCCGTCCCGGCCGTCGGTGGTACGCGGGCAGACCGTTCATGGTGCTTCTCCTTGGGGCGGTGGGGTGGGGGGCGGAAGGTGGGGCCCGGACGGGCGCGGGGTGGCCTAGCGGCCCACGAGCACGTGCGTGCGGCGGCCGTCGTGCAGGGTCCGGGCGTCGACGCGGTACACGTCGGCGACGAGGTCGGCCGTGAGCACGTCGGCGGGCGGACCGTCCGCCACGACCCTCCCGGACGCGAGGACCACGACCCGGGTGCAGTACGCCGCCGCGAGGTCGAGGTCGTGCAGGGCGAGCACCGCCGTGCCGCCCGCGTCGGCGACGTGGGCGAGCAGGGCGTGCTGGTGGCGCAGGTCGAGGTGGTTGGTCGGCTCGTCGAGCAGCAGCACGTCGCCGCCCTGTGCGAAGGCCCGGGCGAGCAGGACCCGGCGGCGCTCGCCGCCGGACATCTCGTCGAGCCCCCGGTCCGCGAGCGCGGTCAGCTGCCAGGTGTGCAGGAGTGCCGCGACGGCGGCCCGGTCGTCGGCGTCGTACGGGCGCCAGTCCGGGTGGCGGACGGCGCGGCCGAGCAGGAGCACCTCGCGGGCGGTGAACGGGAGGTCCCCCTCCTCGTCCTGGCCGACGTAGGCGATCCGCCGGGCTCGCTGCGGGTCGGGGACGCGGCGCAGGTCGGTGCCGGCGAGCAGCGCACGACCGGAGCTCGGCCGGCGCAGCCCGCCGAGCACCCGCAGGAGGGTCGTCTTGCCCGAGCCGTTGGGGCCGACGAGTGCGACGACCTCGCCGGGGTGCACGCGCACGTCCACCCCGGCGAGGGCCGTCACGCGGCCGTGCCGCACGCCGACGTCCTCGGCGTGCAGGACAGCGGGGCCGGCCACGTCAGCGCGTCGCGTCGACGAGCCGCTCCAGGCCGTCGACCGCGGCCGGGGACGGCGCCGACGCGTCGCCGGGCAGCAGCACCACGCGCCCCTCCTGCACCGCGGTCAGCCGGTCGACGCCCGGCTGGGCCAGGAGCGCGGCGCGCGCGTCCTCCTCGCTCTCGCCGTACAGGCCGTAGGACAGCACGACCCAGTCGGGCTGCTCCGCGAGCAGGCTCTCGACCGCCACCGTCAGGTAGGCGTCCTGCTGGTCGCCGAGCACGTTCTCCAGGCCGGCGGCCTCGAGGACGGCGTGCGGCATGCCGGTCCCGCCGTAGCCCGACAGCGGGTCGGAGGACGAGAAGAAGTACAGCCACGCCGCCGTGTCCCCGGTCGCGTCGCGCCGGACCTTCGCCACGCGCGCGTCGAGGGCGTCGGCGGCCGCCTCCGCGACGGCCTCGGTGCCGAAGACGGTGCCGAGGCGCCGCACGTCGTCACCGACCGTCGCGAGCGTGACCTGCGCGGGGGCGTCGGTCGAGGCGTCGTGCCCGCACTCCCCCTGCACGGTGAGCAGCTCGGTGCCCGCGGCGCGCACCTGGTCGGGGTCCGCGGCGAACAGCCCGTAGCCGAGGACGACGTCCGGCGCGGCCGTGAGGACGGCCTCGGTGGTGGGGTCCGACGGGTCGACGACGAGGTCGTCCGCCGGCGGGTCCTGCAGGTCCGCGGGCAGCGGGGCGCCGAACTCGCCCGAGCGCGCCGTGATGCGGTCGGCGGCACCGGCGGCGTCGAGCAGCGCGACGGCCGCCGTGCCGACGGTCATGACGCTCTGCGGGCGGGCGTCGAGCGTGACCTCGGCGCCGCAGTCCTCGACGGTGAGCGCGCCGCCGGGCGCCGCGTCGGCGTCGCCCGCCGCGGGGGTGGAGCACGCGGCGAGGGCGAGCAGCAGGACGGCGCCGCCGGTGGCGGGCAGGCGCGTGCGGGCGGTGCGGGGGTGCGTCACGGGGTCCTCCGGAGGGTGGTGGTGCGGGCGGGGTGGTCAGCCGTCGACGGCCGGACGGCGCAGCCGCCGGCGGACGAGGGCCATGAGCAGCGGTGTGCCGAGCAGCGCGGTGAGGATGCCGAGCGGGATCTCCCGCGGCGCGAGGACGGTGCGCGCGAGCGTGTCGGCCCACACGAGCACCAGGGCGCCGAGCAGCGCGCTCGCGGGGATGACGAGCCGGTGCGTCGCGCCGACGAGGCGGCGCGCCAGGTGCGGCACGACGAGGCCGACGAACCCGATGGACCCGCTGACCGCGACGGCCGCGGCCACGCCGAGCGCGCTGACGGCCGCGACGTGGCGGCGCAGGCGGGCGGGGTCGGTGCCGAGGCTGCGGGCGACGTCGTCGCCGAGGCCGATCGCGTCGAGCCGGCGGGCGCGCAGGACGAGCACGCCGAGCGTGACGGCACCGACGGCCGTGAGCACGGGCAGGTCGCCCCAGTCCGCCTGGCCGAGGGAGCCGAGGGTCCAGAACGTGACGGCCCGCACGGCGTCGCGGCTGTCGGCGAGGACGACGACGAGGTTCGTCGCGGCCGCAAGGAAGTAGCTCACCGTGAGCCCCGCGAGCACGAGGCGGTGGGACGAGAGCCCACGGCCGGCGCCGACGAGCACGAGGACGAGCGCGAGCGCGAGCAGTGCGCCGGCGAACGCCCCGGCGGCGAGCGTGACGGCGCCGACGAGCGACCCGAGCCCCGTCGTCAGGACGAGCGCGGCCCCGAGCGAGGCGCCCGAGGAGATGCCGAGCAGGTAGGGGTCGGCGAGCTGGTTGCGCACGACCGCCTGCAGGGCGGCCCCCGCGGCGGCGAGGACGGCGCCGACCAGGGCGCCCACGAGCACGCGGGGCACGCGCAGCAGCCAGACCACGGTGTCCTGCGTGCTGCCGCCCGCGGGGCGGCGCCCGTCAGCCGCGCGTGCACGACCGCGGCGACGTCCGCGGGCGGCACGACGAGCGGGCCGATGCCGACGGTCACGACGAGCGAGACGAGCAGGAGCAGCCCGAGGACGGGCAGCCACAGCGCGGGCCGCCGGGCACGGGGGCCCGCCGCGGCCGGGGCCGGAGGGGCTGGCGGTGCGGACGGGGCGTTGACGTGCCCGGTGTGCGCGCTTAGTGTCACATCGCGAATGATAACCACTCGCAACAGGGGGCCGACGTGGTGCACGTGCGACTGTCCCGGCTGCTGGGCCGGCGCCGGTGGGTGCTGCTCGCGATCGCCGCCGCGGGCGTCGCCGTCTCCGGCACGTGGGTCGTCCAGGCGCTGCTGCTGTCCCGCGTCTTCGGCACGCTCACCGGCGGGACGGGTCCGCTCGCCGACCGGGTGCACGGCCTCACGCCGCTGCTCGGTGCACTCGCGGCGGTCCTCGTCGCCCGGCCGCTGCTCGTCCTCGCGCGCCAGCTCGTCGCGCAGGCGCTCATGACGCGCACCAAGCAGGACCTGCGCGAGCGCGTGACCCGGGCGTTCGTCCGCCGCGCCGCGACCGACCCGGCCGCCGGCCGCACCGGCCGCGACCACGCCGTCGTCGTCGACGGCGTCGAGAACCTCGACGCCTACCTCTCCGGGTACCTGCCGCAGCTCCTCGTCACCGGCGTCGTCGTCGCGGCCGTCGGGACCGCCGCCGTGCTCGTCGACCCGGTCGTCGGCGTCGTCGCGGTCGCCGCCACCGCCCTGCTGCCGCTGCTCCCCCGCGCCTGGGACCGCGTGCTCGCGGCGCGCGGCGCCGACCACTGGGACGCCTACCAGCAGCTGCACGCCGAGTTCGTCGACTCGATGCAGGGCATGACGACCCTCGTCACGGTCAACGCCGAGCGCCGCCGTGCCGCCGAGCTCGCCCGCGCGTCCGAGCACCTGCTCTCCCGCACGCTGCACCAGCTGCGCGTCTCGCTCGTCGAGTCGGGGCTGTCGAGCCTCGCGCTCGTCGCCGTGCCGGCGGTCGTGCTCGCGGTCGTCGCCGCACGCCGCGGCGACCTGGCCGCGGTCGAGGTGTTCACGCTGGTGCTGCTGTCGGTCGAGCTCGTGCGGCCGCTGCGCGACCTCGCCGCCGCGTGGCACGCGGGGTACCTCGGCACGTACTCGGGCGAGCAGGTCGCCCAGGTGCTCGCGTCGGCACCCGCAGACGCGGCCGTCGCCACCCCGGAGCCGGCGCCCGTGCCCTGTGCCGCGCCCGTCGCGCTGCGCGGCGTCCGGGTCCGGCACGCCGGTGCCGCGCACGACGCCCTCGCGGACGTCGACCTCGAGCTGCACGCCGGGCTCACCGCGGTCGTCGGCGCCACCGGCAGCGGCAAGTCCACGCTCGCCGGCGTGCTCGCCGGTCTGCTCACCCCCGCCGACGGGCAGGTGCTGCTGCACGGGACCCCCGCCGACGCCGACCGGCTGCTCGCGCACGTGGCGCTCGTGCCGCAGGACCCCGTGCTGTTCGCGGGCACCGTCGCGGACGACGTCGCGCTCGGCGTCCCCGCGGGACCCGCCGCGGGCGCACCGGACGTCGCCACCGCAGCGGCCGTCGCCGGCATCGGCACCCAGGACCCGACGCTGCGGATGTCCACACCCGTCGGCGAGCGCGGCGCGCTCGTGTCCGGCGGGCAGCGTCAGCGCGTCGCCGTCGCCCGTGCGCTCGTGCAGGGCCGCGACGTGCTCGTGCTCGACGAGGCGACGTCCGCGCTCGACGCCGCGTCGGAGGCTCGGCTCGTCGCCGGCGTGGTGGCCCTCGACCCCGGTCGGCCGGTCGTGGCCGTGACGCACCGGCTCGACGTCGCGCGCACCGCGCGGCAGGTCGTCGTGGTCGACGCCGGCCGCGTCGTGGAGCAGGGGCCGCCGGACGCGCTGCTCGCGCGCGGCGGGGCGTTCGCGGCGCTCGCCGGGGCGGTGGTCCCGTGAGCGCGGCGGCCGCGCCCGGCGCCGCGGCGTCCCGGTGGCGGGACGTGACGGCGCCCGTGCTCGCGCTCGGCACGTACCTGCGCACGCAGCGGCGCCTGTTCGCCGAGGTCGTGGTCGTCGTGTGGGCGGCCCTCGTGACCGGCGTCGCGGTGGCCGTGCTGTCGGTGCGCGCCGCGACGACGGTCGCGGTCGGCGACCCAGCCGGGCTGGCGATGCTCGCGCTCGGCGTCGCCGTGGTGGCCGTCGGGGTGCTCGCGTGGACCGAGCAGTGGCTCGCGCACGTGCTGGCCTACCGCGTCATCGACAGCGTCCGCCAGCACGTGCACGCCGCCATCGCCCGGCTCGCGCCGCTCGGGCTGGGGCGGCGCCGGTCCGGCGAGACGGTCGCCGCGGCGATGACCGACGCCGAGCAGCTCGAGTGGTTCTACGCCCACACGGCCGCCCAGGTCGTGGCCGGGGGCGGCGCGGCGCTGACCGTGTCCGCAGGGGCGGTCGCGTGGCTCGGGCCCGTGGGGCTCGTCGTGCCCGCGGCGCAGCTGCTCGTGCTCGCCGTCCCCGTGCTCGCGCTGCCGGTCGCGAGCCGGCAGGGCACCGCGTTGCGCGCCGAGGTGGCCGCGCTCGCGTCGACGGTCATGGAGGCGCGCTCCGCGGCGCGCGAGACCGTGCTGCTGGGCCGCGTCCCCGCGGTCGTCGCGGCCGTGCGCGCCGGCACCGCCCGGGTGCAGCGCGTGCGCCGGGGGCTCGCCGTGCGCACCGGCGTCGAGCAGGCGGCCCTCGAGGGCGTCGGGGCCGCCGCCGTGCTCGGCACGCTCGCGCTGGCCGTCGACGGGGCCGTCCCCGCGGCGTCCGTGCCGGCCGCTGTCGCACTCGCCGGCGCGGGGCTCGCACCGGCCCTCGCCGTGGTCGCCGGGCTGCAGCGGCTCGGGGAGACGTCGGCGGCCGCCGCCCGGGTCGCCGCGCTGCTCCGCTCCCCGGGCGCCCGGCCCGCCGACGGCCCGCACGCGGACCTGGCGGGCTCGTCCGACGAGCGCGGCGCCCTGCAGGTGCGAGGGCTGCGCGTGACGTACCCCGGAACCGACCACGCGGTGCTCGACGGCGTCGACCTCGACGTGCGGCCCGGGGAGCACGTGGCCGTGGTGGGGGCCAGCGGCGCCGGCAAGTCGACGCTCGCGCTGGTCCTCGCCCGGCTCGTCGGGCACGAGGCCGGCGAGGTGCACGTCGACGGCGTGCGCGTGGCCGACGAGCCCGGCGCCCGCACGCGCGAGCGGGTGGTGCTCGTGGGGCAGCACGCGCACGTGTTCCGGGCGAGCGTGCGCGCCAACCTGCTGGCGCCGGACGCCGACGACGCCGCGCTGTGGCGCGCGCTCGAGGGCGCGCACCTCGCCGACCGGGTCCGGGCGCTGCCCGAGGGCCTCGACACCGTCCTCGCCGAGCGGGGCGCCGCCTGGTCCGGCGGCGAGCGGCAGCGCCTCGGGCTCGCGCGCGGCCTGCTGCGCGACCCGTCCGTGCTCGTCCTCGACGAGCCGACCGCCGGTCTCGACACGCGTACCGAGGCGGCGTTCCTCGCGACGCTGCGCGCGGCGCGCCGCGGCCGCACGACCGTCGTCGTCACGCACCGTCCCGCCGTGGTGCGCGCGTGCGACCGCGTCGTCCTGCTCGACGGCGGCCGCGTCGTCGCGGACGGCACCCACGACTCCCTGGTCCCCGGCTGCGCGCGCTACCGCGAGGTGCTCGCGACCCCGGCCGGTCCCGGTCCCGACGAGCACAGGGAGGAGGTGACGAACCATGGCTGAGATCACGATCACGACGGTCGAGGAGCAGCGCGCGGCGGAGACCGTCCTCGCGCCGAACTCGAACCACCACGGCCACGTGGCCACCGCGTTCTCCTGGGCGTGAGCCCGGGCGCGGGTCCGGCCCCAGCGCACGAGGCCGGACCCGCGTCGGCGCGGTGCGCAGCGACGACGCTACGCCCGCGCCGGGCCCCGCTCACGCCGACCGCCCGCCCGCCGCGCTGCCGGCCGCCGCCGTCGCGCCCACCCGCGAGGGACTCCCATGACGACCACCCCCGTCGACGCCCCCACCCCGGGCACCGCGCCCGCGGCACCGCCACGGCCCGCCCGCGTCGAGGTGCGCCCGCTCGACCCGAGCTCGTGCGTCGTGACGACCCCGGACGACACGCACCACGTGGTCGGCCTGCCCGCCGCGACGGTCCAGCTGCTCGTGGCGTCGTGGGACGCGGGCGTCGACGGGCTCGTCGACGCGACGCTCGCCGTCGCCGCGCGCCCGCTGCGGGCGCTCCTCGCCGACCGCGGGGCCTGGGACGCGTCCGCACCACCGTCCGCACCGCCTCCCTCGCGCTCCCGGCCCACCCTCGACGCCCTGCTGACCGGCGACGCCGACCTCGTCGCGGCGCTGGTCGACCGCGCCGGGCCGGACGTCGCGCTCGACGTGCTGCCGTGGGACCCGCGCGCCGTGGTCAACCGCGCGTACGCGACCCGGCGGCTGCTCGTCGTCGCGGTCCGGGGCGCGCGGGACGGCGACCTCGCCGACGTCGACCGGACGTGCCACGACATGCGCGTGCCGTGGCTGCCGGTCGAGCTGACGCGGGGGCGCGCGTGGGTCGGTCCGCTGGTCACGCCCGGTGTCGGCGCGTCGTTCGAGGACGCCGTCGCGCGCCGCACCGCCGCGTCCCGCGACCACCGCGTGCACCGCACCGTCCGCACGCCCGCCCCGGGCGGGGACGCCGGACCGCCGCCGGACCTGGTGCCCGACGTCCTCGACGCCGTGCTCGACGTCGTCGCCGACGCGTCCGCCCGCGCGCACGACGGCGTCGCCGCGCCCGGCGACGTGCTGCACGAGGTGACCCGCGGGGACGGCGGGGTCGTGCACGTGCGTCACCCGGTGCTGCCGCTGCCGCACCGCAGCACCGTGCACCGCCCGCACCCGGTCGACGACCTCGTCGACCCGCGCACGGGTCTCGTGCTGCGCGTGCGGGACGTGCGCCACCACCCGTCGGTGCCGGCCGCGCTCGTCACCCGGCAGTGCGACGTCGGCGACGTCCGCGCCGTCTCGCCGTGGGCCAACAACGTCCTCTGCCAGGGCAGCGCCTTCGACGACCCCGACGGCGCGTCGGCGGCCGCGGTCGGCGAGTCGGTCGAGCGGTACTGCGGCAACGTCCTCGACACGCTCCCGGTGACGCAGGCGTCCTGGGACGAGCTGCGGCGCCGCGGTGTGCCCGCGCTCGACCCCGACGAGCTCGTCCTCTACTCCGAGGCGCAGTACGGCGCGCCGGGCTTCCCGTTCGTGCCGCTGACGCGCGACCTGCCGGTGCACTGGGTCCCCGGCCGCTCGCTCACGCGGGGCCGCGAGGTGCTCGTCCCGGCGTCGCTCGTCTACGTCAACTGGTACTCCGCGGGGTACGCGTCGGCGCCGCCGACGAACTTCTGCGCGTTCGCCGGCATCGCCGCGGGCCCCGACGAGGACTTCGCCGTCGCGAGCGCGCTGGAGGAGGTGGTGGAGCGGCACGCGACGATGGTGTGGTGGCTCAACGGCCACCCCCTGCCGGCCGTCGTGCCGGACCCGGCGCTCGCCGCCGTCGTCACGGGCCGGACGTCGCTGCTGCACCTCGACAACGAGTTCGGCGTGCCGGTCGCCGCCGCGGTCGTGCACGACGACGTGGAGGCGCTCGTCAACGTCGGGTTCTCGGCCCGTCCCGACTTCCGCGACGCCGCGCTCAAGGCGTGGACCGAGGCGTTCACGCTGCAGGAGGGGTCGCGCGACCTGCTGCGCCGCGACGGCCTGCACTGGCAGGTGATGGCCGACGGGGAGCTCAACGGCCGGGCCTTCAAGCCGTGGCGGGCCGACCGCCGGTACCTCGACGACTTCCGCCCGGACATGCGCGACTGCGACGACCTCATGGTGCAGCAGCAGGTGTACCTCGACCCGCGCGCGGCACGACGGGTGGAGCACCTGCTCGCCCCGCCCGCGACGCGCGCCCTCGACGAGGTGCCGCACCTGCCCGACAGGTCCGCGGCGACCTACCGCGCGGCGGTCGAGCGGCAGGGGCTCGAGGTGGTGGTGGTGGACCTGACGACGCCCGACGTGGCGTCGACCGGGATGCGCGTCGTGCGGGTGCTCGTGCCCGGGACGGTGGGCAACGCGCCCGCCGCGTTCCCCTTCCTCGGCCGGCGACGGGTCCAGGACCTCGCGGTCGAGCTCGGCTGGCGCGAGGAGCCGCTCGCCGAGCACGAGCTGCTGACCTTCCCGATGCCGCATGCCTGACGCGGCGCTCCTCGACGCCCTCACCGCCGTGCGGCTGCGCCACGGCCCCGGCCTGCCACCCGGGTTCCACCACCACCAGGTGCGCATGCCACCGGCCCCCGGGGTGGACGCGCACGCCGTCGCGGTGCAGCTGACCGACGGCCGCCCCGACCCGGACGTGCTCGTCGACGCCGTCGTGCGGCACTGGGCCGGCGAGGACCACGGCCAGCTCGACGTCGTGGACGCCACGGCGGCGCAGCTGCGTGCCCGCGGCGTGCCGCTGCTCGACCTGTCCGACCTGCGCCTGGTCGACCCGGACGTGCTCGCCCGGCCCGGCTGCCCGCTGGTGCGCGTCGACGACCGGACGCGCACCGCGTGGGTGGCGGCGACGCGGCACCGGGCGGACGGCACCGTGACCGCCGGGCGCGTCCCGTACTCCCAGGCGGTCGTCCGCTGGCTCGACGCCCGCCCCGACCTGCCGGTCGCGCACACGATGAACATGACGGGCCTGGGTGCGGGCCGCGGCGACGCGGCGGCGCTGGAGGCAGCCTGCCGCGACGTGGCCGCGCAGGACGCCGCCTGGACCTGGTGGTCGGACACCGCGGCACCGACGCCCGAGGCGGTGCCGGTCGTGCAGGGCGTGGCGACGGCGTGGGGGGCGAGCCCGCTGTCCCTCGACCTGCGGCGCCTGCCGTCGCCCCTCGGCGTCCCGGTGGTGCTGGCCGTGGTCGACGACGGCGACGTGGCGACGGTCGCCGTCGCGGCCGGGCCGGACCACGAGGCGCAGCCCCGTGCCGCCGCACGGGCGCTGTGGCAGCTCGTCGTGGCGCGCGACCTCGCCGATGCCGGCGGGTCGCTCGTCCGGTCCGGCGTGCCGGGGCTCGCGCCGTACCGCCGGGACCGCGACTACCTCGACGCGGCCGGCCCGGGCTTCCGGGGGCTGGTGGACCCGCTGGCGCACGTGCAGCTCACGCTCGACCCTGCGGTCCGCACGCGCCTGCACGCGCGGCTCGGACCCGGGTCTGCCCGACGCCGCGCGCAGCGCGCCGGCGCGTCCACGCGTGCGGACGCGCCCCGCGACCCCCGCGCCACAGCGGGGTGGTCCGGTGCGACGGCGGCCGTCCGGGCCGCCGGGCGCGACGTCTGGGTGGTCGACCTCACGACGCCGGAGGTCGCCGCGACCGGCTGGCGCTGCGTGCGGGTCCTCGTGCCGGGGACGTCTCGCCTGCCCGTCGGCGCGTTCCCCCCGGACCCCGCCGTGGCGCACGCGGCCGCGCGCGACCTCGGCCGCCGCCCGGGGCCTGCCGAGGTGCTCCCCTGGCCCGGCTGGTGACGGGCGGGGTCCCTCGGGACGGCGCGCGCCGTGGCCCGGCCCTGCCGCCGCCGCACGTCCTCGCGGAGCACGTGCACCCGTTCCCGCCGACGACCCGCTCCCCCGACCTCGAGGAGGAACCCGCATGACCGTCACCGACCCCGCAGGTCGAGCACACCGTCGAGCACCCCGCCGGTAGCGGGTGCCGTCTGCGGAGGGCAGCGGTGGACGAGGGCATGACGGACGTCGTCGGACTCCCGCCGGGCGTGCGGGTGGCCCTCTCCCGTGCACGGGTGCGCGCCGGGGCGTCGGCCGAGGCGGACCGCTGGATGACGATGCTGCGCGAGCGGCACGAGGAGTGCCTCGACACGCTCGAGCGGGAGCGGATGGCCGTCGAGGCCGTCTTCCGCACGCGTGAGCCCGACGGCACCGAGCACCTGTGGTGGTTCACGCTGCAGGGCGAGGACGGCGCCGGACCCGACGCGAGCCCGCACCCCGTCGACCGCGACCACGTCGCGCACGCGCGCAGGACCACGGAGCCGGGACGGCTCGTCGCCGAACCGCAGGTCGTGCTGCTGCCGGCCCCCGTCGCGCGTGCCGTGCGCGCGTGGGCGACCGGTGGTGACGACGGGCCGTCGGGCTCCTGAGCGGACGTCCCCGCTGGCGGAGCGCAGAACAGGCACGCGGCGACGCACGAGCCCACGACGACCACGGTGAAGCGCCCGCCGGCGTCGGACCTCCCGTCTACGGTCGCGACACGGCGACGCAGGTGCTGCCGGCGAGGGGTCGCTTCGACGACCTCGCCGCCGTGCTCGGACGGCGACGGGGAGGACCCGGCGGCTGCTGGTGCACCGCGTACCGCGACGCCCGCGTCCCCGACGGGGAGCGTCCCGCGTACGTGCGCGCCCTGTGCGACGAGGACCCGGGGCCCGGCGGCCTCGCCTACCTCGACGGCGAGGTCGCGGGCTGGTGCTCGGTCGCGCCGCGCAGCACCTACCGGCGCCTCGTGCGCTCCCGGACCATCCCGGCCCTCGACGAGCGGGACCCGTGGAGCCTCGTGTGCGTCGTCGTGCTGCCCGCGTTCCGGCGGCGCGGCCTGGTGCACGTGCTCCTCGACGGTGCGGTCGAGCACGCCCGGACGCACGGGGTTGACGTCGTGGAGGGCTACCCCGCCGAGACGGCGGGGACCCGCATGGACACGGTGTCGGCGTACGTCGGGACGGTGGAGCTCGTCGAGGCCGCGGGCTTCCACCGCGCCGCCCGGACGAGCGCGCACAGCGGTGGGCGCGAGCGGTGGCTCGTGCGCCGTGAGCTCACGGGGCCGGTCCGCCCCGGCTGAGCGCGCAGGGCGTCGTTCGGCTCGCTGAGGGCGGCGACCCTCCGCAGACTCGTGGGACCGGGTCTCCGCTCTGCCCGGCGACGACCGAGGAGGACGGCATGACCGTCGTCGACCCGCCCACGGACCTGCGCGAGTACATCGAGTTCCTGCGCGACAGCGGCTACACCGTCACGGACAGCCACACGCCCGACCCGAACCTGATCGACCCCGAGGGCAACCCGGTGTACACGTGGCGCGAGGGCTACCCGTACGACGAGCTCCTGGACCGCGACGCGTACGAGGTCGAGAAGTACCGGCTGCAGGTCGAGCTGCTCAAGCTCCAGTACTGGCTGGAGGACACCGACCGGCGCGCTGTCGTCCTGTTCGAGGGCCGCGACGCCGCGGGCAAGGGCGGGACGATCCGCCGGTTCACCGAGCACCTCAACCCGCGCACCGCGCGCGTGGTCGCCCTGTCGAAGCCGAGCGACCGCGAGCGCGGCCAGTGGTACTTCCAGCGGTACGTGCAGCACCTGCCGACGGCGGGCGAGATCGTGATGTTCGACCGCTCCTGGTACAACCGCGCCGGCGTCGAGCGCGTCATGGGCTTCTGCAGCGAGGAGGAGTACCAGACGTTCATGACGCAGGCGCCGGCGTTCGAGCGGATGCTCGTGGAGTCCGGCATCCACCTCACGAAGCTGTGGTTCTCCGTCTCCCGGACGGAGCAGCGCACGCGGTTCGCGATCCGCCAGCTGGACCCCGTCCGCCGCTGGAAGCTCTCCCCCATGGACCTCGCCTCGCTGGACCGCTGGGAGGACTACACGGCGGCGAAGGAGGAGATGTTCCGGCGCACGGACAAGAGGTACGCGCCGTGGACGATCATCCGCTCCAACGACAAGAAGCGGGCCCGCCTCAACGCGATGCGCTTCTTCCTGGGCCAGTTCGACTACGACGACAAGGACGCGGCCGTCGTCGGGCGACCCGACCCGCTCCTGGTGACGCGGGGGAAGAAGGAGTCCGCCGACGAGTGACGGCGCGGCGTCCCGCCGTCCGCGCCCGGTCAGGAGGCGTCACCGCCCGGGGACCACCGGACCTCGCGACGTGCTCCTGTCACCCGCGGTGACCCGCTGCCCCGCGTCCCGCGTGCTCGTCCCGGTGCGCCACCGGACGCAGCAGCAGCGTGGACGCCAGGAGCGCGGTCGTCGCGGCCGTGGCGGCAGCGGCGAGGAACGCGGCCGTGAACCCGGGCCCGGGAGCCCCCGCACCGCCCGACGACGCCGTGGCGACCGCCGCGAACGCGGCGACGCCCAGGGCCGCCCCGGCCTGCGTGCCGGTGCTCACCAGGCCGGAGGCCAGGCCCGCGCGGTGCGCGGGCACGGCGTCCGCGACGACCATCGTCGTCGGCGTGAAGCTCAGCGCCACACCGGTGGCGACGAGGAGCAGGCCGGGCAGGACGTCGACGGCGTAGGACGCCGGGGCCGACGCGCCGGCGAGGACGACCTGCCCGGCCGCGAGGACGACCAGCCCCGCGACCATGGTCCGGACGGGCCCCGCCCGACGCAGGACCCGCGGCAGCACGACCACCGAGACGACGAACCCGGTCAGCGACGTGGGCACCATGGCGAGGCCGGCTGCGGCGGGCGCGAGCAGCAGCCCCTGCTGCAGGTGCAGGGCCACGAGCACGAAGGTCGACGCACGCGCCGCGCCGCCGAGCACGGCCAGCGCGGTCCCGGTCGCGACCGTCCGCGACGCGAGCACGTCGAGCGGGACGAGCGGGTCGCTCGCGGCGCGCTCCACGACGACGAAGGCCGCGAGGAGCGCGAGCGCCACGGCGGCCCCGGCGACGGTCCGCGCGGCGAGCCAGCCGTGCGTCGGCACGCCGAGCGCGGTGTGGACGAGCGCGAGGACGGCGCCCGTGACCGTGGCCGCCCCGACCGCGTCGAACCTCCGCCCGCCCACGCCCCTCGTGGCGTCGAGCAGGCGCGGGGCGAGCAGCAGCGCGGCGGCGGAGACGGGCACCGTGACGAGGAAGACGGCGGACCAGCCGAGGGACCCGGTGACGAGCCCGCCGAGGAGCACCCCGCCCGCCCCGCCCAGGGTGGACGCCCCGCCCCACGCGCTCATGGCCCGCGCCCTGCCGGCGCCCGGGAACATGACGAGCAGGAGCGACATCGCGGCCGGGCTCAGGGCGGCCGCCCCCGCACCCTACACGGCCCGCGCGGCCACCAGGACCGCGGCGTCGGTGGCCGTCGCGGCGGCGAGCGTGCCCACCAGGAAGACCGCGGAGCCGACCACGAACAGCCGCCGCCGCCCCACCACGTCCGCGGCGCGTCCGCCGAGCAGCAGCAGGCCGCCGAACGCGAGGACGTAGGCGTTGACGACCCAGGCGGCGCCTCCGGGGCCGAGGCCCAGGTCCCGCTGGATCGACGGCAGCGCGACGTTGACGACGGACGTGTCGAGCATGACGACGAGCTGCGCCGACACGAGCAGCGCGAGCGCGCCCCGCCGGCGGGGCGCCGTGCCGGCGCGTGGCTCGACGAGCGCGGCGGCCGCCGAGGACGTCGCCCCGCTCACCGTCCGGTCTCCGCCCCGGCGATCGCGCGACGGTAGACCGCCGGCTCCCACCGGGCGACGACCGTGTCGCGCAGCGTCGCGCCGAGGCGCCGGTAGAACCGCTGCGCGCCGTGGTTGCCCGGCGCGACGCCCCACGTCACCGTGAGGCCCTCGGCGTCGGCGACGCGTGCGGCCGCGACCAGCAGGCGGCGCCCGAGGCCCTGGTCGCGCGCGCCGGGGCGCACGTACACGTCGTCCACGGCCAGCACGTCGGTGCCGCTCCACAGGTGGAGGCGGCGGACGGCGGAGGTGTACCCGAGCGCGTGCCCGTCGCGCTCGGCGAGCAGGACGACGACGTCGTCGCGGCGGAGCAGGCGCCCCCAGTCCTCCGGGGTCGCGCGCACGTGCTCGAGGTCCCCCTCGTGGGCGGCGATCTCGAGGACGAGGGCGTGGACGGTGGCGGCGTCCGCCGGCGTCCCGCGCCGGACGGTCGGGACGGCGGCGTCCGCGCGGGGGCGGGGTGGGCGGCCGGGTGGGTGGCGGGGTGGGCGGCCGGGTGGGTGGGTGTCGAGGTCATGGTCGTCTCCAGCGGTGGTGAGGGTGGCAGGGGCACGGCCCGACCGTCCCGCGGGCGCACGCCGCGTCGCACCGGTGGAACCACCGGGATCCACGCCGGGCGCCCGCGGGCGGCGGTCAGTCGGCGGCGAGGGCCGTGAGCACGTCGGTGCGCGCGGCGCGGCGTGCCGGCGCGAGGCCCGCCACGAGACCGACGCCGACCGCCGCGAGGACGACGACCGCGAGCGGCCCGGCCGGCAGCGCGACGGCCAGGGGCGTGTCCCGCCCCAGCACCGCGGAGACGGTGACGGACGCGGAGCCGATCCCCAGCGCGAGCCCGAGCACGGCCGCGAGCCCCGCGACGAGGACCGCCTCGGCACGGACCATCCGGCCCACCTGGGCGGTGGTCGTGCCGACGGCCCGCAGCAGCCCGATCTCCCGGACCCGCTCGGCGACCGACAGCGCGAGGGTGCTGGTGACGCCCAGCAGCGCGATGACCACGACGAGCCCGAGCAGGACGTGCACCAGGCCCAGGACCTGCTCGACGCTCGCACCGCGCGCGTGCGCCGCGGCGGCCTGGTCGCGCACCGCCGCCGTGGGGTGGTCCCGCAGGGCCGCTCCCACGGCCGTCCGCGCCTGGGCGGCGGTGACGCCGTCGGCGGCGCGCACCAGGACGCTCGCGTCCACGTCCTCGGTGAAGTGCTGCGCGTACGTGTCGAGCGAGACGAACCAGGCCGTCGAGAGCGCCTGGGCGTCGAGGGAGTCGACGACGCCGACCACCACGAAGTCCTGGGGTCCGCCGTGCGACAGGGTCAGGACGACGACGTCGCCCACCCGCAGCCCGCGCTCGGCCGCGACCGACTCGGCGACCACGACTCCCCCGTCGGCGAGCGCCGCGAGCGACCCGTCGACCAGGTCGAGGTCCGCGACCGCCGGGAGCGTGCGCGGGTCGACCGCGGCGACCGCGGTCGTCGCGGCGCCGTCCACCACGTGCCCGTACCGCACGCGCGAGGCGACCGCGACCTCCGGCACGGACCGCAGCCGCTCCACCACCGCGGGCGAGAGCCCGCCCAGCATCTCGCCGCGCGCGCTCTCGACCACGAGGTCCGCGGTGATCGTCTCGCGGTAGGCGCCCGACAGACCGTCCCGCAGCGACGCGGCCGCGACGGTCGTGAAGGCGACGAGGGCGAGCCCGAGGGCCAGGGCGATCGCCGTCGAGGTCGTGCGGCGCGGTGCACGCGCGGCGGACTCGCGGGCGAGCCGCCCGGGGACGCCGGCCCACGCCAGGGGCGCCCCGAGAACCCGGGTCAGCGCGGGCGCCACGCGGGCGGCGTTCAGGACGACGCCCACGACCGTCGCGACCACGGCCGGCGCGAGGAGCACGACCGGCGCACCGGCGGCCACCGCGAGGACGCCCGCGGTCCCCGCGACGAGCGGGACGAGCCGCGCGGCCGTGCGCCGGCGCCCGTGCCCCGGCGGCGCGACGACGTCGACGGCCGCGCGCAGCGCCTCGACGGGCGCCACGCGTGCCGCCCGGCGGGCCGTGCCGGCCGCGGCGAGGGCGGTGGCGCCGAGGCCGACGAGCACCGACAGCAGGACCGCCGACGGGGTCAGCACCAGGCGTCCCTCCGGCAGGTCGTTGCCGGCGGCCCGCGCCAGCACGCGCAGCCCGTCGGCGACGAGCAGCCCGAGCAGCGTGCCCGCGGCGGAGCCGACCGCACCGACGACGAGCGCCTCGGCGAGGACCAGGCGCGTGACCTGGCCCGCGGTCGCCCCGGCGGCGCGCAGGAGCGCGAGCTCGCGCCTGCGCTGGCCCACGACGACGGTGAACGTGGTGGCGACGAGGACGGTGCCGACGAGCAGGGCGGCCGCCGCCATGGCCGTCAGGACGAGGCGCAGGGGGCCGAGCTGCTCGGCGGCCGCCGCGGCCGAGGCGGCGGCGCCGTCCTGCGCGGAGGCGACCGCGTAGTCGTCACCGAGCCGCGCGCGCAGGTCGGCGACCACGTCGGCGACCCGCGTCCCCGCCCGGGCGCGGACCTGCAGCTCGGTCAGGCCGTCCCCGAGGCCGAGCATGCGCTGGGCGTCCGCGAGCGGCACGAGCGCGACCGTGGCCCCCGGCACGCCGTCGTCGCCGGCGAAGCCGACGAGGCCGACCACGCGCAGGGTCGTGCGCCCGTCCGTGAGGACGTCGACCGTGTCCCCCACCGCGAGACCCGCCGCGCGTGCGGTGGCCGCGTCGACCGCGACCTCGCCGGTGCTCACCGGTGCACGTCCCTCGCGCAGCCCGAACGCGCCGAACGGCGCGGGCGCGTAGGACGACAGCACGGACGCGCCCGTGGGCACGACGGCGCTGCCGTCGACCTCGAGCAGACCGGACCCCTCGGCGACGGGCTGGACCTCCTCGACGCCGGGTGCGGCCCGGACCTCGTCGACGAGCGCGGCGGGCAGCGGCTCGCGGTCGACCTCGACGCCCATCGCCGAGTCGAACGCCGCGGCGCCGCGCACGGTGACGTCCACACCGGCCGCCGCGGTCCGGAACTGCGCGTCGAGCAGGCGCTCGGAGGTGCCGGTGAGCGCGAGGCTGCCGGCCACGACGGCGACCGCCAGCGCGACCGCCAGGACGGTGAGGGCGAGGCGTCCGGCGTGCACCCGGACGCTGCGCAGGGCCAGGTGCCCCACGGCGGTCACGCCTCCGCCCGCCGCGCCTCGAGCCCGGCCACGGCGGCCAGGACGGTGGCGACGGCCGGGTCGACGAGGTCGCCGGCGACACGGCCGTCGGCGAGCAGCACGACCCGGTCGGCGAACGCGGCCGCCGACGCGTCGTGGGTGACCATGACGACGGTCTGCCCCAGCTCCCGCGTGGCGCGCTGCAGGAACGTCAGCAGCGCGTGGCCGTGCCGGGAGTCGAGGTTGCCCGTCGGCTCGTCGGCCAGGACCAGGTCGGGGCGGGTGACGAGCGCGCGTGCGACGGCCACGCGCTGCTGCTGGCCCCCGGAGAGCTCGTGCGGGCGGTGCGTCAGCCGGTCCTGCAGCCCGAGCGTCCCCACCAGCTCCTCGAGCCACGCCGCGTCGGCGCGTCGGCCGGCCAGGCGCAGCGGCAGGGTGATGTTCTCCAGCGCCGTGAGCGACGGCACGAGGTTGAAGCTCTGGAAGACGAACCCGACCCGTTCGCGGCGCAGCAGGGTCCGCTGCCGCTCGCCGAGGGTCGTGAGCTCGACGTCGCCGAGCCGCACGGAGCCCGCGTCGACCCGGTCGAGGCCCGCCAGCGCGTGCATGAGGGTGGACTTGCCGGAGCCGGACGGGCCCATGACGGCGGTGAGCCGGCCGGCGGCGACGTCCAGGTCCACGCCGTCGAGGGCGCGGACGGCGGTCGGCCCGGTGCCGTAGGTCCGGACCACGCCGCGCACGACGGCAGCAGGGCGGTCCGTGCGCGGCGGCGGGGACGGACGGGTGAGGGCGGGTGCGGACATGGTCGGTGCCTCCTGGTACGGGGTCGGGACCGGCGGGGCCGGTCGGTGGTGCACGGCGGGAGCGGGTGGTGACGCCTCGTCGGTCACCGCAGCGGGACGGCGGCGTGCCCGGTGCGCGCCACGGCCGCGTCGAGGTCGGCGCGGTCCACGGGCTCGTCGGCGACGACCGTGAGGGTGCGCGCCGCGTGGTCGACGGTCACCGAGCGGATGCCGGCGACCTGGCGGACGGACGCCTGCACGGCGTCGAGGCAGTGGCCGCAGACGACGTCGGCGACGCGCACGGTGGCGGTGCCGACGAACGTGCGGGGGGTGGCGGGCAGCACGGCGGTCTCCTCGGTGGTCCGGTCAGGCGACGTCGTCGAGCCTCGCCGTGCGGCTGCCGGGTCCGCGCCGGTGAAACCACCGGGATCGCCGTGCGACCGCACCCGTCGAGCGCGGCGGTCCGCGTTAGGCTCCCGGCCCGTGATCGCGGGACGGGACGCCGAGCGGGCGGCGCTGCGCGCCGTGCTCGACGCCGCCCGGGCCGGGCACGGCGGCGCCGCTCTCGTGCGCGGCGAGCCGGGGGCCGGCAAGTCCGCCCTGCTCGCGGACGCCGTCGCCGCGGCCGACGGCATGCGCGTCCTGCGGGTGCGGGGCGTGGAGTCCGAGGCGCCGCTGGCCTTCGCGGCGCTGCACCGTCTCCTGCGTCCCCTGCGCGACGGGGTCGAGGCGCTGCCGGCCCGGCAGGCGCGCGCGCTGCGCGCCGCGCTCGGCGAGAGCGACGAGGACGGTGCCGCACCGGCCGACCGCTTCCTCGTCTACCTCGCCGTGCTCACCCTGCTGTCGGACGCGGCCGCGGCACGGCCGACGCTCGTCGCGGTGGACGACGCCCACTGGCTCGACGACGCGTCGCGCGAGGCCGTGCTGTTCGTCGGCCGGCGCGTCGAGGGCGAGCACCTGGCGGTGCTCCTCGCGGCGCGCGACGGGACGCTGACCGAGCCGGACCTGCCGCTCGTCGTGGCGGGCGGCCTGGACCGCGACGCCGCGGCGGCCCTGCTCGCGGCGGCGACGGGCGCCGACGTGCCGGGCACGGTCGTCGAGCGGCTGCACGCGCGCACGGGCGGGAACGCCCTCGCCCTCGTCGAGCTCGCGGCCGCGCTCGACCGCGACGTGCTGACCGGACTGCGTCCGCTGCCGTCCGAGCTGCCGCTCACCGGCGGCGTCGAGAGCGCGTTCCTCGGCCGGTACCGGGCGCTGGACGCGCACGCCCGCTGGGTCGTCCTGGTCGCGGCGGCGGACGACTCGGGCGACGCGGAGGTCGTGCGCGACGCGGCCCGGCTCCTGGGGGCGGACGACGCCGCCGTGGACGCAGCCCGCCGGTCCGGCCTGGTGACGGTGGCGGGGGCGCACGTCGACGTGCGGCACCCGCTGGTCCGCTCCGCCGTGTACGCCGACGCCACCGCGGCCGAGCGCCGGCGCACGCACGCGGCGCTCGCCGAGGTGCTGCACCGGCCCCAGGACGCCGACCGGCGTGCCTGGCACCGCGCGGCGGCCGCGGAACGGCCGGACGAGGACGTGGTCGGCGCGCTCGAGGCAGCGGCCGTGCGGTCCGCGGCGGCGGGCGGCCATGAGGCGGCGTCCGCGACGTGGGAGCGGGCGGCCGAGCTGTCCGCCGCCCCCGACGCGCGCGCCCGACGCCTGCACCGCGCCGCGGCGGCGGCGTGGACCGCGGGACGCCCGGACCGCGCGGGCGTGCTCGCCGACGCGGCGCTGCTCACGGGCGACGACCCGCTCGTGCGGGCGGACGCCGCCCTGCTGCGTGCGCGGGTGGAGTGGAACACCGGGTCGGTGCAGGTCGCGCACCGCCGCCTGGTGGAGTCGGCGCGTGCGGTCGCGCCGCACGACGCCGACCGTGCCCGGGTGGCGGCGATGTTCGCGGCGTCGCTCGAGGCCACCTCCCACGTGGAGCCCGACCCGGAGGTCCTGCGGTTCGCGAGCGGGCCCACCACCGCGGACGGCCGCTGCGTCGCCGAGGTCCTGCGTGCGTTCGTCGCGCTCGCCGGTCAGGACTGGGGCACGGCCGTGCCGGCCGTGCGGCGCGCCGCGGAGCTGGCGGCCACGGCGCGGCTCGACCTCGAGGGGCTCCTGCCCAACCTCGCGCTCGTCGCGCTGCACGTGGGTCAGGACGACGTCGCCCTGCGCCTGCACGAGCGGCTGCTCGCCGAGGCCCGGGACGTGGGGGCGCTGCCGCTGGTGGTCTACGCGCTGACGCGCCGTGGCGCGGTCGACGTCGTGACCGGGCGCTGGGACCAGCTGGCCGCGGGCGCGCAGGAGGCGCTGCACCTGGCGACGGCCACGGGACGCCCCGCACTGACCGCGATGCCGCAGGCGTGGCTCGCGCTCGTGGCCGCCCTGCGGGGCGACGAGGACGCGGCGGATCGCCTCGCCGCGCTCGAGCACGCGGTCGCGGCCGGGCCGATGGGCACCACGGAGGCGTCCGTGCGCGGCCAGCTCGGGTGGGTCCGTGCCGTCCTCGCCGACTCCCCCGCGGCGGCGCTGCACCACTGGGCGCAGATGGGCCACGGCTTCGCCGAGCGCCTCGTCGTCGTGGACCGCGTGGAGGCGGCCGTGCACGCCGGACGCCCCGACCTCGCACGCCGGTGGGTGACGGACGTGGCGCAGTTCGCGCAGGGCACGGACGCCGCCTGGGCGGTGGCGGCCGCCGAGCACGGACGCGCCCTGCTCGCACCCCCCGACGAGGCGGAGGAGCACTTCCGGCGCGCCCTCGACGCGCACGCCTCGTCGACGCGCCGGGTGGACGAGGCCCGCACCCGGCTCGCGTACGGCGAGTGGCTGCGCCGTGCCCGCCGCCGCGTCGACGCGCGCCCGCACCTGCGTGCGGCGCTGCACACGTTCGACGACCTCGGTGCGCGGCGGTGGGCGCAGCGGGCCGCGCAGGAGCTGCGCGCGTCGGGCGAGCAGCTGCGCCGCCGCGACACGGCGGCGGCACCGACGGCAGCGCTGACGCCCGCCGAGCGGCAGGTCGCGGCGCTCACCGCCCGTGGCCTGCCCACCCGCCAGGTCGCGGCACAGCTGTTCGTCAGCCCGCGCACCGTGGACTTCCACCTGCGCAACGTGTTCGCCAAGCTCGGCGTCACGTCCCGGGCGGAGCTCGCCCACGTGCTGCCCGACCTGGCGCCCTAGGCCCGCCGCCCGCCGCCCGGCCCTGCTCCCCCGCCGGCGCCGCGGTCACCGTCACCACCGCCGTGGCCCGCCCGGTCGTCGGGCGCGCTCCGGCGGGCCAGGAGCAGGCCGGCGACCGTCCCGCGGACCGCCGCCAGGGCCGCGCGCGGCGACCGGACGGCGACCCGGCGGCCGGAGCGCAGCACCACCTCGAGCGCGTACGCACCGCTGCGCAGCGCCCAGCGCCGCCGGTCGGCGGGTGCGAGGTGCAGCGCGGCGAAGAGCATGCGGTTGCGGCAGTTCCAGTAGCAGTACAGCGGCGACTTCCCCACGCCACCCTCCGTGCCGCCCACCTCGTGCACGACCCGCACGTCGTCCCGCACGACCAGCCGCGCACCCCTGCCGACGGCGCGCCAGGACAGGTCGACGTCCTCCCAGTACATGAAGTACCGCTCGTCGAACCCGCCGAGCGCGGTGTACGTGTCGACGTGCAGCGCGAGGCACGCGCCGGACAGCCACGGGCGCAGCGTCGCGGCGTCGCCGGGACGAGGTCGGCGCGTGCGACCGGCCGGGACGTCCACGACGGCACCGACGAACGACTCGCGCCCCGTCGGCAGCACGACGACGGGGCTGACGACGTCCCCCGGGTGACGACGCACGTGCTCCAGCAGGGTGCGGGCGTCCTCGGACGTGACCGCCGCGTCGGGGTTGAGCAGGAGCACGACGTCGCAGCCGGCCGCGCGCGCGGCCGCCACCCCCCGGTTGCACCCGGCGCCGAAGCCGTCGTTCGCCGACGGCACGAGGAGCCAGCCGCGCGCCGCGCACAGCGCCGTGGCGGCACGGCGCTCGGCGTCACCCGAGTCGTTGTCGACGACGACCACGTGGGCGCCGGCGGCCGTCAGGGTCGCGGGCAGGCCGGCGTCGAGCAGGTGCGAGGACCCGTAGCTGACGACGACCACCGCCAGGCCGTGCAGAGGCGCGGCGTCTGTGGGCGGCGCCGCCGGCCACCCGGGCGTGACGAGCCGCGCCCGGTCGGCCGGTCGATCCGCTCCCGCCACGGCCCCACCCCGATCGCACCGCCCCGTGGTCGGCGGCCCGCGTCCGTCGTGCGCGCGGGCCGGCCGCCTGCAACCTACGGCGGCCGGGGCCGGACGCGGCGCGTCGGACCGGGTGAAAAGCCGCATACCACCCGGGCGCGAAACCCTTCATCCGACCGTGCGGCCCCTAGTGTGAACCGCCCGGGACGCTGGGGGGCACCCGCCACGAGCGGGCGAGGAGCGGCATGCGGATCGCGACGACGGGGAGGCGCGCGGCGCCGACGCGGCGCCGCGCCCCCGGTCCGGTCCGGGTGCGACCCGGCCCGGGTGCCGCGGGCCCGCCCTGCCGGTCCGTGGTCGCGGTCGTCACGTACCGCAGGCCGCGGCAGCTGGCCGTGCTGCTCGACGCCGTCCTGCCGCAGGTCGGCGACGTGCAGCCGCCGGCTCGCGTCCTCGTCGTCGACAACGACCCGCAGGGCGGGGCGCGGGCCGTGACGGACGCCCGCGCGGGCCTCGGCATCGACTACGTGCACGAGCCACGGCCCGGCCTGGCAGCCGTCCGCAACCGGGCGCTGGACGCGGCCCGTGGCACGGGTGCCCGCGTCGTGGTGTTCGTGGACGACGACGAGGTGCCGCAGCCCGGATGGCTCGCCGCACTCGTCGCGATGTGGGAGCGCACCGGTGCCGACGCCGTCGCAGGACCGAGTCGCAAGGTGCTGCCGCAGCCGGTGGACCGGTGGGTGCAGGCGTCGGGGTTCTTCCTGCCCCGTCCGGGCCGCACGCACGGGGCGCCGGTCCCCGCGGCCGCCTCCCACAACCTCCTGCTCGACCTCGACCGGCTGCGTGACCGCGGCCTGCGCTTCGACGAGCGCTTCGGGCTGACCGGCGGAGAGGACACCATGCTGACCCTCGCGCTGACGGCCGCCGGCGGCACGATCCTGTGGTGCGAGGACGCGCTCGTGCTCGACCCCGTGCCCCGGCACCGGGCGCAGCGCGGCTGGGTCCTCGCGCGCGAGCACCGGACGGGCTGCACGTGGAGCACCGTGCACCTGTCGCTCGCGCGCGGGCTGCGGGAGGGTGTGAGCGCGCGGGCCGGGCTCACCGCCCTCGGGGCCGCGCTCGTCGCCCGGGGGAGCCTCCTCGCGCTCGTGGGGAGGGTGGGCGGGTCCGACGTGCGCAGCGCGCGTGGTGACCGCGAGGTCGCGCGCGGGACGGGCGTCGTGCGTGGTGCGTGGGGCGGCGAGGTCGAGGAGTACGCGCGCCGGTGAGCAGGGCCGTCCCGGCGCCGGCGCACGGGTGCCCGACCCCGCCCGTCCGACCCGCCCCGGCCGCGGTTTTTCCACCTTGACCCCCTGCGGGGGCGAGAGGAACTTGTGAAGGGCCCGGAGCAACGAACGAGGCACCGTCGACGCCGATGGGGGGCCGGTCCCGATGGTCACGTTGTCAGCCGCACGCAGCGCGAAGCAGCACGTCGCCGCGGAGTTCATGGACAGACCCGGGGTGACCGCGGTCGACGTCGGACCGAAGGTGGTGGGCGGGTCGCGGACCGACGTGCTGGCGGTGCGCGTCTTCGTCGCCGAGAAGCGCGACGTGCCGGAGGCCGAGGCGGTGCCGCCCGAGGTCGACGGCGTGCCGACCGACGTCATCCAGATGTCCTTCACCCCCATGGCTGTCGAGCGGTTCCGCCGGGTCGAGGTCGGCACCCGGATCGACGCCGCCCGGTACCCGACGCTGCGGGGCGGGATGAGCATCGGCCCCTGCCGCAGCATCCACCTGGAGCCCCCGGACGCGCCCGAGCCCGGGGACTACGTGTTCGTCGGGACGCTCGGCGCGGTCGTCACGGACGACGAGACCGGCGACCACATGCTCCTGACGAACTTTCACGTCGCCGCCGTCACGGACACGTGGAGCGTCGGCGACACGATCGCGCAGCCGAGCCTGGTGGACGGCGGCTCGTGCCCGGCGGACGTCGTCGGGACGCTCGAGCGCGCCGTGCTGGCCGGCACGACGGCGGGTGGCCCCGGTGTCGACGGTGCGGTCGTGCGCGTCACGGACCGCGAGACGAGGTGCGAGATCGTCGACGTCGGGCGGGTGCGCGGCACGGCCACCGCCTCCCTCGGCGCCGCGGTCCGCAAGCGCGGCCGGACGACCGAGCTCACCCACGGCACCGTCGACTCGATCGACCTGACGGTGCGCGTCCCGTACGGCGACGGCCTGGGCGACGTCGTCCTCGAGGACCAGATCGGCATCGACGTGGACGCCGCCCGGAGCGCTGCCTTCGGCCTCGGCGGCGACTCCGGGTCGGTCGTCGTCGACGCCGAGGACCGGGTGGTCGGCCTGTACTTCGCCGGCAACAACGAGCAGCGGGACGCCGCCGGGAACGTCGTGCTGGCCGAGGGAGTCTTCGGGATCGCCAACCCGATCGCCGCCGCCGAGGCCGCGCTCGGCGTGCACGTGTGCGCCTCGTCGAAGCCGTTCAAGGAGGTCAAGGAGGGCGGCAAGGACCTCAAGGACCTCAAGGAGGGCGGCAAGGACTTCAAGGAACCCAAGGAGATCAAGGAGCCCAAGGAGGTCAAGGAGGGCGGCAAGGACCTCAAGGACCTCAAGGAGGGCGGCAAGGACTTCAAGGAACCGAAGGAGATCAAGGAGCTCAAGGAAGGCGGCAAGGACCTCAAGGAACCCAAGGAGATCAAGGAGCTCAAGGAAGGCGGCAAGGACCTCAAGGAACCCAAGGAGATCAAGGAGCTCAAGGAAGGCGGCAAGGACCTCAAGGAACCCAAGGAGATCAAGGAGCTCAAGGAAGGCGGCAAGGACCTCAAGGAACCCAAGGAGATCAAGGAGCTCAAGGAAGGCGGCAAGGACCTCAAGGAACCCAAGGAGATCAAGGAGCTCAAGGAAGGCGGCAAGGACCTCAAGGAACCCAAGGAGATCAAGGAGCTCAAGGAAGGCGGCAAGGACCTCAAGGAACCCAAGGAGATCTTCGAGGGCCCGAAGCCGGAGGAGGTCCGGCCGTGGCCCGTCGCCCGCGGGGCGGCGGGACCGCAGGGCTGGGGGACGCAGTGCCTGGACCTCGGCGCGCTCGCACCGACCCCGCTGCCCAACCCCTGGCACGTCGCCGGCGTCGACCTCGTCGCCGAGGACCCGTCCGGCACCGCGTGGCCGAGCTCGCGCATCGTGTCGTGGGGCGGCCTGACCGGCTGGGAGGTGGGGTACCGGGCGGTCGTCACGCTGCCGTCCGCGGCGCGCGAGGTCACCCTCGACCTCGTCCACTTCGCCGAGGCGGCGTCGGTGCAGGGGTACGACGCCGCGGGGTGGTTGGTCGACTCGGCGCGGATGAGCGGCCCGCAGGGCGTCGTGGAGACCCTGACGCTGCGGGCATCCGGGCGACGGCCGGTCGCGGTGGTGATGATCGAGGCGCCCAACGACGAGACGCTCCTGACGCGGGTGTGCTGGGGCAGGCGCACGGCCACGGGCAAGCCGGAGCTCGAGAAGCCGAAGCGCGAGAAGGAGAAGGCGGAGAAGCTCGAGCTCGAGAAGGGCGAGCGCGAGAGCTACCAGGGCCCACCCCCCGCTGCCGGCGGACCGATCGGCGTCGAGGAGCGGCTGGCCCGGCTGGAGTCGGTGGTGGAGCACTTCATCGGGCGCGACCTGCGGCCGGACCTGAGCGCCGGGGCGCTGCGCCACGAGGAGGACCTGCCCCAGGACGACCTCGCGGCCGACCTGAGCCGACGCGCGGCCCGCGCGAAGCAGACCAAGGACACGAAGGACACCGAGAAGCCGGCGGAGCGGTGACGGTCGGCGGCGGGCGCGGACGGCAGGTGCGTCGCTGATGTGGCTCGTCCTGTGCACGCCGGAGGACGACAGCGCGCTGTGGCTCTACCGGCGCCTGCGGGCCCTGGAGCGCACGCCCGTGCGCCTCGTCGACCAGGCGAGCCTGTCGATGCCGCTCGCCGTCGAGCACCGGGTGGGGCGGGACGCGCCGTCGACGCGGTTGACGCTCGCGGACGGCGGGGAGCTCGACGCCGCGGGGGTCGGCGGTGTCGTGAACCGGCTGACGGGGCTGACCCCGCACCACCTCGCGCTGGCCGCTCCCGAGGACCAGGAGTACGCCCTCGCGGAGCTCTACGCGTTCGCGCTCAGCTGGTTGCACGCCCTCCCCTGCCCGGTCGTGAACCCCGCCACGCCGCTGGGCCTCGGCGGCCCGGCCGCGCCGCCGTCGCGGTGGGTCCTGCAGGCGCAGCGGTGCGGGCTGCGCACCCGCCCCTACCGCGTGGACGACACCGACCCGGCGGCGGCCCGGTTCCCCGATCCCGGCGGGACCGGCCTGCGCCGGCGCGGCGACGTCGACGTCCTCGTGGTGGGCGACCGCGTCGTGCCCGGGCACCTCCCGACGGAGCTCCATGCCGCCTGCGTCCGGCTCGCACGGTGCGCGGGCGTCCCGCTGCTCGGGCTCACCTTCCGGCGCGACGCGGACGGCTGGTGCCTGCACGACGTGCAGGTGCGTCCGGACCTGCGGGTGGGCGGCGACGCCGGCGTGGCGGCCCTCGCCGACCTGTTCCCGGCGACGACAGGAGGTGCGCCGTGATCCTGCTGGCCGGCATCCCGAGCGAGACACCGCTCTCGCTCGTGGTGGACGAGCTGGACCGGGTGGGTGCGGCGTACACGACGTTCCACCAGCGCCACGTGGCCGGTGCGTCGGTGGACCTGCGCGTGGAGGAGGGCCGCGTCCGCGGTCGGCTCGAGCTCGGCGGCGTGAGCCACCCCCTGGAGTCCTTCACCGCCGCGTACCTGCGGCTCATGGACGACCGGATGCTGCCCGAGCTGGCGGACGAGCCCGAGGGGTCCCCGGCACGCACGCACGCGCGGGCGGTGCACGAGGTGCTGGTCCGGTGGTCCGACGTGGCCCCGTGCCGCGTCGTCAACCGGTACTCCGCGATGGCGTCGAACGGCTCGAAGCCCTACCAGGTCCAGCTGATCCGCCGGCACGGCCTGGACGTGCCGGAGACGCTCGTCACCAACGTCCCGCAGCTCGTGCGCGAGTTCCGCCGCCGCCACGGCCGCATCGTCTACAAGTCGATGAGCGGGGTGCGCTCGGTGGTGCGGGTCTTCGACGACGAGGACGACGCCCGGCTCGACCGGATCCGGTGGTGCCCGACGCAGTTCCAGGCCTTCGTCCCGGGCGAGGACGTGCGCGTCCACGTCGTCGGCACGCGCGTGCTGGCCACGGCCATCCGCTCGGACGGGGTCGACTACCGGTACGCGGGGCGTGACGGGCACGACGGGAGCGAGGCGCAGCTGCGGCCGGTCGAGCTCGAGCCCGCGCTCGCGCGGCGGTGCGTCGACCTCGCGCGGGCCCTGGGGCTGCCCTTCGCCGGCATCGACCTGAAGGTCACGCCCGACGGGGACGTGGTCTGCTTCGAGGTCAACCCGAGCCCCGCCTACAGCTACTACGAGCTGTCGACCGGGCAGCCCATCGCGGCCGAGCTGGTGCGGTACCTGCGGGGGCTCCAGGAGGCGTGAGCCGCGTCGCGCGGGTGGCCGCGGCTCACGTCGGGCGGAACGACCCGCTCCGGTAGCGCACCCGCACGCCGTCGAGCTCGCGGGGGCCGTCCACCGCCCGCCCCGGCGCCAGCACGACGACGATCACGGGCCCGTCCTGGTCGCGCGAGACGCCGACGCCCTGCGCTCCCCCGGCGATGATGCGCGCCCGGTGCGTGCGCAGGACGGCACGGGCGCGCTCGAGCCCCGGGTCGGGGTCCGGCTCACGCCCCATCGTGACCTCCCGTGCCGTGTGCCGGCCACGCTACGCCGCGGGGCGGCCGGTGCGCCGGCGGGCCCGCGGCGGTCAGCGGGTCACCGTGACCGGGCACGGCGCGTGCGCGACGAGGTCGCGGCTGACCGAGCCGAGCAGGACGCGGTCGAGCCCGGTCAGGCCCCGGTGCCCCACGACCAGGCGCTCCGCCCGTGTCGCCGCGTCGAGCAGCGCCCGGCCCGGCGGGGCGTGCACGAGCGTGCGCACGAGCCGCCCCTCGGGCAGGGTCACCCCCGAGTGCGTGACCACCTCGTCCAGCAGGCGCGCGGCGTGCCGCTCGTAGTCGTCCAGGGGCGGGACGTACCCCCACTCCTTGCCGGGCAGCGGCGCGAGGGTCGTGATCTGCCAGGCGAGCACCGCCTCGAGCGCGACACCGCGGCGCGCCGCGACGTCCGCGCCGTGCCGCAGGGCGTCGCACGCGTGCCGTGAGCCGTCGACCCCGACCACGACCGGGCCCCCGGGCGCCGCACGGTCGTCCTCACCGTGCGGGACGACGGTGACGGGGACGCGGGCACGTTCGAGGACCGCGGTGGTGGTGCGTCCCGGGGCGCGCCGGCGCGCCCGCCGGCCGAGCACGAGCATGTGCGCGTCGAGCGCGGTCACCGCGTCGGCGACGTGCTCCGCGCTCGTCACCCGCACCGACGTGGCGACGTCGGCCCCGGCGCGCGCGCACGCCGCGGCGAGCCGGTCGGCGAGGTCGGCCCCCGCCGCCGCCTCGTCGGCCTCACGCCGCCCGTGGCGCACGTGCACGGCGGTGAGCGGGCGGCCGAGGTCACGGGCCTCCGCCGCCGCCCAGTCGAGCACCGTGTCGGCGGCGGACCCGCCGACCGCGACGACGATGGCGTCCATCTGCCCCTCCCTGTCCCGGTGCCGAGCGGCAGGACCAGTCTCGCGACGCCCGGGCCGGTGCGCCTGCGGAGCGCTCGCCGGCCGGCCGCGACGCCTGCCGTCGGGCCGCCACCGGCCGAGGTGCGGGGCGGGTCGACGCGCGGCGCACCGACGCGGCGGGGATGCTGGACGGGCACGCGCCGCGTCGCCCGGGCCCGCCCGGTCCGCCGTCCCGGAGAACCCGCATGCCCGTCCCCGAGGGCACCACGCCCGACGCGTCCGCTCCCTCCCGGCCCGACCTCGCGGCACCGGCCGCCGCCCGCGTCGCCGGCCGCGTCCTCGGTGCCGTCTTCGGCCCGCTCGCGGTGCTGCGCAGGGGACGGCCGCTGCACCCCCGCGGCACCGTGCTGCGGGGCACCCTGCGCCTCGGCGACGACCCGCACGCACCGGGCGCCGAGCTCGCGTACGCGGGTCCGGCGCTCGTGCGGGTGTCGCGGTCCGTCGGCCTGCCGTCCGGGCTGCCCGACGTGCACGGCGTCGCCGTGCGCTGGGAGGTGGACGGGCGCCTGCACGACCTGCTGCTGTCGGGGACCGGCAGCGGACGTCTCACGCGGTTCCTGCTCGCACCCCGCCTGCGCCCGTGGGGCGGCTTCCTGGGCTCGTTGATGCCGTTCCGCACGGCGGACGGGCCGGTCCTGCTCGGTGCGGTCCCCGGTCCCGGGGCACGCGGCGACGCCGACGACCCCGACCTGCGCGTCGACCTCCTGCTCCTGTCGGCGCGGGCCGGCGGCCCGTGGCAGCGCTGCGGCCGGCTCGTGGCCGAGGAGGTCGACCCGGACGCCGACGTGCGGTTCGAGCCGGTGCTGCACGTGCCGGGGCCCTACCGCACGTACGGCTGGGCGGCTGCGCTGCGGCTGCCCGCGTACGCGGCCGCGCGCCGCCGCTCGCCCCGGCGCCCGACGCGCGCGACGGGCACCGCGCGCCGATACTCGGGCGGGTGACCAGCACCGACACCGGCGCCGACGCGCCCACCCGCCTGCGGCGGTCCGTCACCGGACCGCTGCTCTTCCTCTTCATCCTCGGCGACGTCCTCGGCGCCGGGGTGTACGCGCTGGTCGGCGAGCTCTCCGCCGAGGCCGGCGGCATGGTGTGGCTGCCGCTGCTGGTGGCGCTCGGCATGGCGCTGCTGACGGCCGCGTCCTACGCCGAGCTCGTGACCAAGTACCCGCAGGCCGGGGGCTCCGCGGTGTACGCCCAGCGCGCCTTCCGCCGGCCGGTCGTCTCGTTCCTCGTCGGGTTCTCGATGCTGGCCGCGGGCGTCACGTCCGCCGCGGGCCTGTCGCTCGCGTTCGCGGGCGACTACCTCGGCGTGTTCCTCGACGTGCCGCCGATCCCGGCCGCGATCGTGTTCCTCGCGCTCGTCGCCGCCCTCAACGCGCGCGGCATCAAGGAGTCCATGCGCGCGAACCTCGTCATGACCGCGGTCGAGGTCAGCGGCCTGCTGCTCGTCGTGGTGCTCGGGGCGATGGTCCTGGGCCGCGGCGAGGGCGACCCGGCGCGCCTGCTCGAGCTGCCGGCGGACACCACCGCGGCAGCCGCGACCCTCGGTGGCGCCCTCATCGCGTTCTACTCGTTCGTCGGCTTCGAGACCTCGGCGAACGTCGCCGAGGAGGTGCGCGACGTGCGCCGCGTGTACCCGACGGCGCTGTTCGCCGCGCTCGTCACGGCCGGCGTGGTCTACCTGCTCGTCGGGCTCGTGGCGCCGGCCGTCGTCGCGCCCGAGGACCTGCAGGCCTCCAGCGGTCCCCTCCTCGAGGTGGTCCGCGCCGCGGGCGGCGTGCCGCTCGCGCTCTTCTCGGCCGTCGCGCTCATCGCGGTCGCGAACGGCGCCCTGCTCACGATGATCATGTCCAGCCGGCTCGCGTACGGCATGGCGGACGAGGGGCTGCTCCCCGCCGTCCTCGGCCGGGTGCTGCCGAACCGCCGCACCCCGGTCGTGGCGATCGTGGTCACGACGCTCGTCGCGATGGTGCTGACCGCGACGGGCTCGCTCGTCGACCTCGCGTCGACCGTGGTGCTGCTGCTCCTGCTCGTCTTCCTCAGCACGAACCTGGCGGTGCTCGTGCTGCGCCGCGACCGGGTCGACCACCCGCACTTCCGCGCGTGGACGCCGCTGCCCGTGCTCGCGATCGGCACCTGCCTCGGCCTGCTCACGCAGCAGGAGCCGCGGCACTGGCTGCTCGCGGGTGTCCTGCTCGCCGTCGGCGTCGTGCTGTACCTGCTGACCCGGCGCTCCTCCCGGCCCGCGGCGACGCACGCGGCGGGCTCGACGGACGCCGCCGACGAGCGGCGAGCCTGAGGGCGGGCCGGGCCGAACCGGGCCCCGCTCGGCGCGCGGGCTGCCCGCACCGCACCTAGCGTGGACGACGCACGATCCCCGATCACGCAGGAGGAGACGGCATGCCCACGATCGAGCAGACGATCGACGTCGACGTCCCGGTGCGCACGGCGTACGACCAGTGGACGCAGTTCGAGGACTTCCCGCACTTCATGAACGGCGTGGAGCAGATCACCCAGGTCAGCGACACGCTGACGCACTGGAAGACGAAGATCGGCGGGGTCGACCGCGAGTTCGACGCGCAGATCGTCGAGCAGGAGCCGGACCAGGTCGTCGCCTGGCGCAGCGTCGACGGCACCGCCCACGCGGGGCACGTGTCGTTCCAGTCGCTCGGCCCCACCTCGACGCGCGTCACCGCGAAGATCGAGTGGGAGGCGGAGTCCCTGGTCGAGAAGGTCGGTGCCGCGGTCGGCGCCGACGACCGCCAGGTGAAGAACGACCTCGAGCGGTTCAAGGAGTTCATCGAGAGCCGCGGCACCGAGACCGGTGCGTGGCGTGGGTCGGTCCAGGGCGGCACCCCGACCGTCTGACGCGGCGCGCGACGGCCGACGGCCCGGCACCCCCGCGGGTGCCGGGCCGTCGTGCGTCCGCGACCCGCCGTCCCCGGCCGGGACGGGCCGCTCAGGCGCGCAGGGCCTGCTCGAGCGCGGCGGTGTCGGTCACGGGCCGCTCGCAGACGAAGCCCCGGCAGACGTACGCGGCGGGACGGTCCCCGACGAGCGGACGGTCGCGCAGCAGCGCGGGCGCCTCGGCTCCGAGCCGGTCGGGGTCCCCGAGCGCGACGACGAGGCCGGGCGCGGACGCGGCCAGGGCCGACCGGTGCAGGGCACGCGTCGCGGCGTCGTCGGCGGGACCGACGACGGCGACCTCGCGGGGTCCGTCGAGCAGCGCCTCCGTGGTCGCCAGCGCCCACCCGGCGGCGCGCGGGTAGCGCACGGCGAGCTGCAGCGGCACCCGCAGCGCCGCGAGCGCCGCCTCCCGCAGCTCGAGGGAGCCGGTGGCGGCGGCCAGCGTGACGAGCGCGGCCGCGGCGGCGGGCTGCCCGCCCGGGGTCGGGCCGTCCGTCGGGTCCTGCGGCCGCCGCAGCGCGCCGAGCACGGCGTCCGTCGTGTCGTCGGCGGTGTCGAAGAGGCCACCGGCGTCGTCGGCGAAGCGCCGCAGCACGGTCCTGAGCAGCCGCTCGGCGCGTGCCGACCACTCGTGCTCGCCCGTCGCGGCCGCGAGCGCGAGGTAGCCCTCGGCGACGTCCGCGTAGTCCTCGAGGACCCCGGCCGCGGTGCCGGCGACGCCGTCGCGCGAGGTGCGCACGAGCCGGTCGTCGCCGGCCGCGTCGGGGTGCGTGTGCAGGTCCGCCAGCAGACGTGCGCACGTGCGGGCGGCGTCGAGCCAGTCGGGGCGCTCGAGCACCGCGCCCGCCTCGGCGAGGGCCGCGACGGCCAGGCCGTTCCACGCCGAGACCACCTTGTCGTCGCGGGCCGGCCGCGGTCGCCGCTCGCGTGCGGCGCGCAGCCGTGCGCGCACCGACGCGAACCGGTCCGCGTCGTCGGGCTCCGCCTGCCGCTGCAGGACCGAGGCGCCGTGCTCGAAGGTCCCCTCGTCGGTGACGCCCAGCACGTCGGCCGCCCACGCGCCGTCGTCGTCGCCCAGCACCTCGCGCAGCTGCGTCGGCGTCCACACGTAGAAGGCGCCCTCGCGGCCCTCGCTGTCGGCGTCGAGGGCGGACGCGAACCCGCCCTGCGGCGTGCGCAGCTCGGCGAGCAGCCAGTCCGCCGTCTCCTCGACGACGCGGCGGTCGAGGGGGTCGCCGGTCAGGCGCCAGGCGTGCAGGTGCACGCGCAGGAGCAGGGCGTTGTCGTAGAGCATCTTCTCGAAGTGCGGCACGGTCCACGTCGCGTCGACGGAGTACCGCGCGTAGCCGCCCGCGAGCTGGTCGTACATGCCGCCGCGGGCCATGGCGTCGAGGGTCCGGCGCGCCATCGCGAGCGCGTCCGCGTCGCCGGTGCGGGCGTGGTGACGCAGGAGCCACTCGAGCACCATCGACGGCGGGAACTTCGGTGCGCCGCCGAAGCCGCCGTCGCGCTCGTCGAACGTCGTGCCGAGCGCGCCGAGCGCGCGGGCGACGACGCGCTCGTCCACGAGGTCGCCCCCGGACGGCCCGTCCGCCGTGGCGGGACGCTGCGCGAGCGCGTCGGCGACGCTGCCCGCGCTCGCGACGACCTCGTCGCGCCGGGTGGACCACGCGGCGGCGAGCGCCGCGAGGACCTCGGGGAACGCCGGTACCTGCTGCACCCGGCGGGGCGGGAAGTACGTGCCGCAGAAGAACGGCCGGCCGTCGGGCGTCGCGAACACGGTCATCGGCCAGCCGCCGCTGCCCGTCATCGCCTGCGTCGCGGTCATGTACACCGCGTCGACGTCGGGCCGCTCCTCGCGGTCGACCTTGACGTTGACGAAGTGCTCGTTCATGAAGGCGGCGGTGGCGGGGTCCTCGAAGGACTCGTGCGCCATGACGTGGCACCAGTGGCAGGCGGCGTAGCCGACCGAGATCAGCAGGGGCACGTCGCGGCGGCGCGCCTCGGCGAACGCGTCGTCGCCCCACTCCCACCAGTCGACGGGGTTGTCGGCGTGCTGGAGCAGGTACGGGCTCGTGGCGGCGGCGAGTCGGTTCGGCACGGGTCCAGCGTGTGCCAGGGCGCGTGCCGGTGCGAGCCGACGGCCCGGGCCGGGCGTGCGGGTCGGCTCAGCCGTCGCCGCGGCGGACCGTCCCGGGCGGCCGCCCCGTCTCGCGCGAGAAGGCCCGGCTGAACGCGGCCTCGGACTCGTAGCCCGTCGCGGCCGCCACGCGCGCGACGGTGTCCCCGCGGCGCAGGCGGTCCTCGGCGACGTGCATCCGCCAGCGGGTCACGTACGTCATCGCCGGCACGCCGGCGACGGCGGTGAAGCGCTCCGCGAACGCGGACCGGGACATCGCCGCCTCGCGGGCGAGCGCCGCCACGGTCCACGGCGCGGCCGGGTCGGCGTGCACGGCGGCGACGGCGCGGCCGACGTGGGGGTCGCGCAGCGCCGCGAGCCAGCCGGTGGCGTCGTCCTGCTCGTCCAACCAGGCGCGGATCGCCTGCACGACGAGGACGTCGGCCAGCCGGGTGGTCACGGCCTCGCCGCCGGGCCGTGCGTGCTCGACCTCCGCCGCCATGAGGCGCAGCGTGTCCGCCGCCCACGGCGAGCGTCCCGCGGGCACGTGCACCACGGGCGGCAGCAGCGCGAGCAGGTGCCGCGACGCGGGTCCGTCGACGGCGAGGATCCCGCAGACCAGCAGCGTCCGCGGGCCCGGGCCGTCGTGGCGCAGCACCGAGTACTGGTCGGTCACGTACTCCTGCGGCAGGGTGTCGACGCGGCCCAGCGAGGGCACGCCCGGCGCGCTGCGCAGCACGTGGCCGCGCCCGTGCGGGACGAGCGCGAGGTCGCCGGCGCGCAGGTGCACCGACGTGCCGTCGACCTCGACGTGGCACTCCCCCGCCGTGACGACGTGGAAGCTCACGCAGGCGCCGAGCGCGGGCATGTCGACCGCCCACGGCGCCGCCGCGTCGGTGCGGTTGTAGAAGAGCCCGGTGACGCGCAGCCGGTGCAGCGCCGCGCCCACCGGGTCGGCGGAGCTCCACGGGCCCGGACCGCCGGGACCCAGGCCCACGGGGGCGGCCGTGGCCCGCGCGGGCGGGGCCGACGCGGTCGTCGTCATCCGGTCATGCTCCCGCCCGCGCCGGACGATCGGCAATGCCCTGACGACGTCCGGTCGTTCCGCGTCCGGGGCCGGGGCCCTGGGATGGAGGTGTCCGGGCGGGACCCGGGAACCGACGGAGGTCGACATGCGGGTGCTGGTGGTGGGTGCGACGGGTGGGTCCGGACGGGCGGCGGTGGCCGCGCTCGTGCGGGCAAGGCACGAGGTGACGGCGCTGTCGCGGCACGCGTCGGCCATGACGGGGCCGGGCGTGCGCGGGGTCGACGGCGACGCGACGGACGCCGCGACCGTCGACGCGCTGGTCGCGGGGCAGGACGCGGTGGTGGTGACGCTCGGCATCAGCGAGAACCCGTTCGCCGTGCGGCTGCGGGGCCCGCGCGGCACCGTGCCGGACGTCCGCTCGCGCGGGACGGCGGTCGTCGTCGAGGCGATGCGCCGGCACGGGGTGCGCCGGCTGGTCGTGCAGACGTCCTACGGCGTCGGCACCAGCGCGGAGCGGCTGCCGCTCGTGATGCGGCTGCTGTTCGCGGTGGTCATCGCACCGCAGATCGCGGACACGGACCGGCAGGCGCGGCTCGTGCACGCCAGCGACCTCGACTGGGTCGAGGTCCAGCCGGTCAACCTCACGGACGACGCCGTGACCGCGCCCGCGCTCGTGACGGACGACGACCGCACCGCGTCGATGAAGGTCGCGCGGAGCCAGGTCGGGCAGGTGCTCGCGGACGTGGTCGAGCGGGACGACGTGGTCGGCCGCGTGCTCGCGGTGTCGCACGACCCACGGGCACGGGCGGCGGTCTGACGCCGGCGGGCGCACCCCGCGTCAGGGGTGCGCCGACGCCGGGGCCGGGGGCTCACGGGTCCGTCGACGCCGGCGGGCTCCACCTTCGAGGTGTGACGCACGTCGCCCCGCCGGTTGCGGACGGGCCCGCCGTTCGTAGCGTGGACGACGACGGGGGTCCAGGACGCGGCCGCCGCACACCGCCCCGCCGGGCCGGCCACGGTCCGCGGGCGCCGACCGCAGGAGGCACCCATGGCGACTGGCGAGACCGGCTTCGACGACGTGACGTTCGACCTCATCTCGGTGCAGTACCACTCCCTGAAGGCCGGGCACGACTACGGGCAGTACGTGCGCGACGCCCGCAACGCGGGCAAGGAGGAGATCGCGGCGTTCTTCGAGCAGGTGATGCGCGAGGACTCCGAGCGTGCGCAGCGCTGCCACCAGTTCCTCGGCGAGCTCACGCAGCACGGCACGGACGCGACGTCGCCGCAGGGCGACGCCTGAGCCGCAGCGACGACGGCGGGCCCGGGCGCCACCGCCCGGGCCCGGCCCGTCCGCGTGACGACGTCAGGACCGGCGCGCCGCCGGACGCCACCGTGCCGCCCACCGCTCCCACGGCGGCAGCACGCGCCACTGCCGGCCGAGCGTGCGGAAGGCGCGGCCCAGGCGGGTGACCCACTGCGGGCCGAGCCGCACGGACCGTGACGACACCCCCACGCACCAGCCGCGGTCGACGACGACGCGCGCCGCCGGTCCGAGCGCGAGCGCCAGGTCCAGGTCGTCGTGCACGTCCTCCACGCGCGTGACGTGCTCGCGCACCCGGCGCCACGCGTCGGCGCGCACGGCCATCGACGACCCCCACAGCACGGGGTGGCCCGCCGCCAGGTGGCCCAGCACGTAGTAGGCGCCCAGGTACGCCCGTGCGACGCGCCGCCCACGCCCGCCGGCGAGGTCGAACCGGCCCGTCCCGGTGACGGCGTCGACGCGCGGGTCCGCCAGCACGTGCAGGGCGTGCGCGACCCAGCCCTCGTCGGGCCGTGAGTCGGCGTCGAGGCGCAGGATGACGTCGCCCCGGGCCGCGTCGTAGCCGGCGGCGGCGGCCGCCGGGATGCCGACACGCGGCTCGTCCACGACGCGGGCACCCCACCGGCGCGCGACGTCGGCGCTCGCGTCGCAGGAGCCGTTGTCGACCACGACCACCTCGTCGGGCGGGACGCTCTGACGTGCGAGACGCCGCAGGCACGCCTCCAGGTGCGCCGCGTCGTCGCGGACGGGCACGACCACGGACACGACGGGCTCGCGCACGGGCCGGACGACGGGCGCCGTCGGGGCACGGGTGGCGCTCACGCTGCTCCTCCGGTGCTCTCGCGCCGCGCGGCCGCTGCACGCGCCGGCGCAGGACATGGTCCCCCGCGCACCCTGCCAGTGCCATCCGGCGGCCGTCGGCGCCGTCCGCGCCGGATCGGACGCGCGTCCGGTCTCCGGGTGCGGGGCTCGCGAGGCGTTGTTTGACTGGCAGGACACTGCGCGTCGAGGAGATGGCGCGTGCCGGCGGGTCGTCCCGTCCGCGGGGGCCCCGTGTGCCAGCGAGAGGGAGCCACATGTTCTTCCACCGCCAGGAGCTGCAGTTCCACGCCAAGCCCGAGAAGCCGGACGCCGTGTTCGCCCGCAAGCTGCAGGAGGTGCTGGGCGGCCAGTACGGCGAGATCACCGTCGCGATGCAGTACGGGTTCCAGTCCTGGAACACCCACATCCCGGGGAAGTACAAGGACCTGCTGTACGGGATCGGCGCCGAGGAGTTCGGCCACGTCGAGATGCTGGCCACGATGATCGCGCAGCTGCTCGAGGACGCCCCGATCGGCATCGTGGACGGTGCCGTCCAGGACGACCCGACCGTCGCGGCGATCGTCGGCGGCACGGACCCGCAGCACGCGATCGTCGCGGGCGCGGGCGCACGGCCCGTGGACTCGAACGGGAACCCGTGGACGGCCGGCTACGTCACGGCGAGCGGCAACCTGCTGGCCGACTTCACGGCCAACGCGAACGCGGAGATGCAGGGCCGCCTGCAGGTCGCGCGGCTCTACCACATGACCGACGACAAGGGCGTGCGGGACATGCTCGCCTTCCTGCTCGCGCGCGACACGATGCACCAGAACCAGTGGATCGCGGCCGCGAAGGAGCTGCAGGAGGAGGGCCTCGAGCTGCTGCCGGTGCCGTCGAACTTCCCGCTCTCGAAGGAGCACCGCGACGTGTCCTACCAGTACATCAACTTCTCGAACGGCGAGCACGCGTCCGAGGGCAGCTGGGCGTCGGGCCCCACCCCCGACGGCAAGGGCGAGTTCACCTACGTGCCGGAGCCGCCGGCGGGCGTCCCCGCTCCCCCGCCCACCCGACCGGACGCACGCCTGTACGGCACGACGGACCTGCCGAACGCGGTCGAGAAGATCGCCGGCCGGGTGCAGGACAAGCTGCACCGCGAGTGAGCGTGCGCGGACGACTGCTGGCCGTGGCGGCGCTCGGTGCGGGCGCCGCCACGGCGGTCGCGCTCCGGCGCGGCCGCACGGCCCTCGACGCACCCGGCCGCGGGACGCTCGCCGTCACGGTCGCGGTGACCTCCGACGAGGTCGACGCGCGCGCGGCGGACCTGGACGACGAGCTCGGTGCCCTGCTGGCGCGCGCACGGCGCACTCCGGCGCCCGGCGGGCGCGGGACGGAGCTGCGGGTCGACGACGACGGTCACGACCGGGCCGGCACGCGGCAGACGCTGCGGCTGCTGAAGCAGCGGCTGGAGACGGGCTCGGTCATGCCGCCCGACGACCTGTCGGGCCGGCCCCCGACGCCGCAGGGGCTGGTGCTGGACGCGGTGCTGCGCGCCGCGGGACGGGAGGGACGCCTGTGAGGGCCGTGCAGTGGACCGGGGTCAACGAGGTCAGCACGGGCGACGTGCCGGACCCCGCGATCGAGCAGCCGTACGACGCGATCGTCAAGGTCACCGCGAGCGTCACGTGCGGCTCCGACCTGCACCTGCTCGGCGGGTACATCCCGTTCATGCGGCACGGGGACGTCATCGGGCACGAGTTCCTCGGCGAGGTCGTCGAGGTGGGGCCCGGCGTGCGCGACCGGCGCGTGGGCGAGCGCGTCGTCGTCAGCTCGTTCATCGCGTGCGGGAGCTGCTGGTACTGCCGGCAGCAGCTGTTCTCGCTGTGCGACAACGGCAACCGCAACCCCGCGGTCACCGAGACGCTGTGGGGCTTCGCGCCCGGCGGCTGCTTCGGCTACTCCCACGCGCTCGGCGGGTACGCGGGCTCGCACGCGGAGTACGTGCGGGTGCCGTTCGCGGACGTCGGCGCGTTCCCGGTGCCCGACGGGGTCGAGGACCTGCGCGCGCTGTTCGCCTCCGACGCCGCGGCGACGGGGTGGATGGGCGCGGCCGACCTGGGCGAGGTCGGGCCGGGCGACGTCGTGGCCGTGTGGGGTGCGGGCGGCGTGGGCCAGATGGCGGCCCGGTCCGCCCAGATCCTCGGTGCGGACCGCGTCGTCGTCATCGAGACCGACCCGTACCGCCGCGCCGTCGCGCGCGACCAGCTGGGCTGCGACGTGCTCGACCCGCAGGACGCGCTCGGCGACGCGCTGCTCGACCTCACGGCCGGCCGGGGGCCGGACGTGTGCATCGAGGCCGTCGGCATGGAGGCGTCCGGGGCCACGGGCCCGCTGGCGGCGCTCGACAAGGTCACGCAGCTCGCCCGGGTGCAGACCGAGCGCATCACGCCGCTGCGGGAGGCGGTCTACCACTGCCGCAAGGGCGGACGCGTCGCCGTGCTGGGCGTGTTCGCGGCGTGGGCCGACCGGTTCCCCCTGGGCGCCCTGATGAACAAGGGGCTCACCCTGCGGGGCGCCCAGATGCACGGGCAGAAGTACATCCCGACGCTGCTCGACCTCATGGCCCGCGACGAGCTCGCGCCGGAGTACCTGGCCACGCACGTGCTCGACCTCGAGGACGGCGCCGAGGCGTACCGCCTGTTCAAGGAGAAGGACGACGGCTGCCTGCGGGCGGTGCTGCGTCCGGGCGGGGTCTGACCCGCCCACCCCCGTCCTGCGGCTGCGTCCCGGGTGCGGACTCGGGACGCAGCCGCAGGTGAGGGCGTCGAGGGCGTCACTCGTTCCGGTGGCGGGGTGCGGGGCCGGGGCCACGATGGGTCGCGCGTCGAGCCCCGGCGCCGCAGCCCGAGGGAACGAGAACGATGACCAGCACGTCGGTGCCGACGGACGTCCCTGCCGAGCCCGGGCCCGCGCCCACGCGGCCCATGCCGCTGCCCTCGCCGCGCGGGCCGGTGGGCGAGGCCCTCCTGCGGCTCCTGACCGGCACCGGCACGGACGCGGGTCCCCTGCGCGCCGCCGTCGAGGCCGCCGTCGCGGCGCCCCCCGCCTCGTGGCTCGAGGACGACGACGTGCAGCACGCGCTGCTGTGCCTGTACGAGCTGCACTACCGCGGCCTGGCCGGCGTCGACGACGCCTGGGAGTGGGACGTCGACCTGCTGCGGGTGCGCACGACGCTCGAGGGTCTCGTGGAGGCCGAGCTGCGCACGCGCGTCCCCGTGCCCGACTGCACCGACCGCAGCCGCACCGGTGTGGCCGCGCGCCTGTTCCGCCTCACCGAGGAGGACGACTCCCCCAGCCTGTCCCGCTGGGTCGCGCGCCGCGCCACCGAGGAGCAGGTGCGCGAGCTGCTCGTGCAGAAGTCGGTCTACCAGCTCAAGGAGGCCGACCCGCACACGTGGGCGGTGCCCCGCCTCGGCGGACGCGCGAAGGCGGCGCTCGTGGAGATCCAGGCCGACGAGTACGGCGGCGGCGACCCCGAGCGCATGCACCACGCGCTGTTCGCGCGGGCCATGCGCGGGCTCGGCCTCGACGACACGTACGGCCGGTACGTCGACCACGTCCCCGCCGCGACGCTGGCGTCGTCCAACGTCATGTCCCTCCTCGGTCTGCACCGGCGGCTGCGCGGCGCGACGGTCGGGCACCTCGCCGCGTTCGAGATGACGTCGTCGCTGCCCAACCGGCTGTACGGCAACGGCCTGCGCCGCCTCGGTCACGACGACGAGGCCACCACCTGGTACTTCGACGAGCACGTCGCGGCCGACGCGGTGCACGAGCAGATCGCGGCGCGCGACCTCGCCGGCAACCTCGCCGAGGAGGAGCCGGCGCTCGTCGACGACGTGCTGTGGGGCGCCGCGGTGTGCCTCGCCGTCGAGGGCTGGGCGGGTGCGCGCACGATCGCGCGGTGGGAGGCGGGCGAGTCCTCCCTGCGCCTGCCGCTGTGAGCGCCGCGCCGCGTCCCGACGCGCCGACCGTGGACGCCGGCCCGGCCACCGTGGACGACGCCGTCTACCTCCTGCCCCTGCGCTCCCCCGCGCCCGTGCCCGACGAGACCTGGGAGTACCTGGCCCGCGTGGCCGGCGTGCTGCCGGTCGTCGTGGTGGACGGCTCGCCGCCGGACGTGCAGGACGCGCACGCGCACCGCCTGCCCGACGGCGTGCGCCAGGAGCGGGTCGGGACACCGCCGCCGGGGCGCAACGGCAAGGCCGTGTCCGTGCGGCACGGCCTGCGCGTGACGGACGCCGAGCGCGTGGTCGTCGCGGACGACGACGTGCGCTGGGACCCGGCCGACCTGCGCCGCGCGCTGCGCCTGCTCGACGACGCCGACGTCGTCCGGCCCCAGAACGTCTTCGCGCCCGCACCGTGGCACGCGCGGTGGGACACCGGCCGCGCCCTGCTCAACCGGGCGCTCGGCGGCGACTGGCCGGGCACGCTGCTCGTGCGCCGCTCGGCGCTGCCCCCGCACGGGTACGACGACAGCGTGCTGTTCGAGAACCTCGAGCTCGTGCGGACCGTGCGCGCCGGCGGCGGGCGCGAGCACGTCGCCCTCGACGTGCTCGTCGAGCGTCGCCCGCCGGACGTGCACCGGTTCCTCGACCAGCGCGTGCGCCAGGCGTACGACAGCCTCGCGCAGCCCCCGCGCCTCGCGGCCGAGCTCGCCGTGCTGCCGCTGACGGCGGCCGCGCTCCTGCGGCGCCGGCCCGGCCTCGTCGCAGCCGCGGCGGCCGCCGTCGTCGCGCTCGCCGAGGTCGGCCGTCGGCGCGCCGGCGGTGCCGGCCGGTTCCCGCCGACGGCGGCACTGTGGGCGCCGCTGTGGTGCCTGGAGCGCGGCGTGTGCGCGTGGGCCGCGCTCGCGCTGCGCGCGCGGGGCGGCGTGCCCTATGCCGGCACGCGACTGCGCGTCGCCGCGCACCGTGAACGTGACCTGCGCCGGCCCGTCGGTCCCGCCGGCCCCCGCCCGACCCGAGGAGCACGCCATGACCCAGGAGCTGCACCGCACCGACGTGACGAGCGACACGGACGCGCCGACGCACGGGGCGCCGCGCACGCCCGCACCGCGCGCCTCGGTGACGTTCTGCCCCGACGGGCCCGTGCTCGTCCGTGGCGACGTCGAGCTGCGCGACGAGGACGGGATGCCCGTCACCAAGCCGCGGCCGACGGTCGCGCTTTGCCGCTGCGGCGGCTCGGCCATCAAGCCGTGGTGCGACGGCACCCACAAGGTCAACGGGTACCGGTCGCTGGACTGACCTGCGCACACGCCGGCGGGCGGCCCGTCGCCCGTTTGCTTCGCCACGTGCGTTCGCCTAACTTTCACCACGGGTCAGGACACGGCCCGCCGGTTCGTGACCGACGTGAGGCCCCATCCCGTGTCCACCACTCTCCGCGACGACCACCCCGTGGGTCGCGACCTCCCCGCCGCCGTGACGGCGCGGCTCCGGCACCTTCCCGTGGACGGCACGTGGTGGTGGTCGGACGAGTGCTTCGCGCTCCACGGCTTCGAGGTCGGCGAGGTCGTCCCCACCACCGAGCTCGTGCTGGCACACGTGGACGCCGGCGACCGGGACCGGTGGTGGGCCGAGCTGACGGGCGCCACCGCGGCACCGGCGCACTCCCGGTTCCGGCTGCGCGACGCGCTGGGCCAGGAGCGCCACGTGGTCGCCGTCTACCGGCGCACGCCCGAGGACGCCGTCGAGGCGGACCTGGTGGACGTGACCCGGCTGGTCGCGGCCGAGGGCAGCCGGCTCGCGACCGCGCAGATCGCCGCGTCGGCAGCGTCCCGCGCCACCATCGAGCAGGCCAAGGGCATGCTCGCCGCCGCCTACGGCGTCACGCCCGAGCTCGGCTTCGCCCTGCTGCGGGAGGCGTCGATGCGCAGCAACGTGAGCCTGCGCACGATCGCCGAGGGCGTGGTCGAGCACGTGGTCTCGCACGGGACCCGCATCGAGGCGCTCGCCGCACGGCTCGCCCCGTACCTGCTCGGGGTCGGCCCGGAGGACGTGCTGGGCCGCGACTGAGCGACGGACGACGCACCACGGGGGCGGCGGGTGGTGCACCCGCCGCCCCCGTCGTCGTCTCCTGGACCGGCGACGAACCGCTCAGCCGTTGCGCGGCTCGAACGTCGACACGGGCGGCTCCGCGCCACCCACACGTCGGACCATCTCGTGCGCGAGGTCGCGCAGCCTGACGTTGCGCCCCTGCGACGCCCGCCGCAGGAGCGCCAGCGCCTCCTCCGCCGAGCAGCGGTTCTGCGCCATGACCATGCCGATCGCCTGGTCGATGACCGCCCGCGACTCCAGCGCCGTGCGCAGGTCGGCGGTCGTCGTGGCGAGGTCGGCCAGGCGCAGGGAGTAGTCGAGGACGTGCCGGAGCTCGGTCGCGAGCCGCTGCGCCCGCGCGACGGTCGCGTCGTCGAACGCACCGCCGACGTCCGAGTAGGCGTTGAGCGACACCTCGAGGTCGCTGTTGACGCGCACCGGGAACGCGGCCGACGCCACGAAGCCGGACTCGAGCGCCGCGTCGCGCCACGCGGGCCACCGCGACTCGCTCGCGACGTCGTGCACGAGGATCGTCTCGGCGACGTCGAGGGCGGTGAGGCAGGGGCCACCGCCGCTCGCGTACTCGACCTCGTCGCAGCGGCGGGCCCGCTCGCCGGTCCAGGCGACCGCACTGGCGCGGCCGTCGCGGCGCAGGGTCACGGTCGTCTCCCCCGCCTCGCCCGCGATGACGGCGGCGCAGGCGTGCGCCACCGCCTCGAGGACCTGCTGCACGTCGGTCGCCTCGACCAGGGTCGTGTGCAGGCGCTCCATGGCCTTGTCGACCGGCTCGTCCACGGTGCCGTCCTCTCCTCACGGGAGGACCTGGTCGGTCACCCCTCCGCCGTCACGTTCTCGTACGCCCGCTCCGCCGCGTGCTGGGCGTCGGCGAGCGCCTCCTCGACCGTCGCGTCGCCGAGCAGCGCCGCGGTGACCGCGTTGTTGAGCGCGTTGGTGATCTCCTGCCCGGCAGGCGACGCGCCGTAGGTCCGACCGTAGTCCAGCACGTCGTAGTAGGTGGCGATCACCTGGTCGAAGCCGGGGTCGCCGCTCGGGACGACCCAGCGCTCGCGGACGAGCTGGTCCGCCTCGGGCGAGCCGGTGAACAGGCCGGTGTTGATGCCGCCGTCCTCGGCGCGCGTGGCGGCACGCGCCTCACCGGCGGCCTCCCACGCCCCGAGCTCGGTGAGCGCGAGCATCCACGCGCACGCGGCGTCCGGGTTCTGCGCCCCGGCGGGGACCACGAAGGCCGAGCCGCCCGCGACGGAGAACGGCTCGCCGTCGGCGCCGCGGAACGGCACGGCCCGCAGCTGCACCTGGCCGATGTACGGCGAGAGCACGTTCGGGTACCACTGCGCGTTCACCTGGGCGGCGACCTGGTCGGTGACGTACTGGTTGGCGTCGCCGAACGTGTCGAACGCGTCGGTGAACGACTTCACCTGCGCGTACCCGCCCTGCGCGTCGGTGATCTGCTTGAGCAGCTCCACGCCCGCGTGGTTCGACGGGTCGTCGAGGGTGGGCCGGCCCTCCTCGTCCGTGAGCTGCCCGCCCATGCCGATCACCCAGAGCCCCGCCTGCCCGGTGGCGACCGGGTCGAAGCCGAGCCGCGTCGGCGTGCCGCCCTCCGCCTGGTAGGTGGCGGCGACCGCCTGCAGCAGCTGGTCCGGCTTCGAGGTGTCGAACTGCTCGTCGGTCAGGCCCGCCGCCTCGGTCACGCGGGTGTTCAGGATGATCGCCGGCGGCTGGTAGAACTGCGGCACCGCCCACAGCTGGTCGTCCCACTCGACGTCGTCGACGACGAAGTCGTAGAACCGCTCGTCCGCCTCGACCCCGTGGGCCTCGTAGCACGCGTCCAGCGGCAGGATCAGGCCCTGCGCGGCGTACGTCGGGACGAAGCGACGGTCCATCTGCACGACGTCGGGCACCTGCCCGCCCGCGACGCGGGTCGTGAACTTCTGGGCGTCGAACGAGGTCTGGTCCATCGTGATCTCGAGGTCGGACAGCTGCTCGGCGGCGTAGGCCATGCGGGCCTCGCCGACGTCGTCCGCGTTGTCGAACGCCCAGGCCGACAGCTCACCGGTGGGCGCCGTCGTGAAGTCGGTCGGGTCGCCGGCACCGGCACCCCCGCCGTTGCCGCCGCCCGGTCCGCACGCGGCGAGCGTGGCGGTGGCCGTGACGAGCGCGAGCCCGGTCAGCAGAGGTGTGCGTCGTGCGTTCTTCATGGGGGTCATCCCTTGCGTCCGGTCGTCGCGATGCCGTCGACGAAGTAGCGCTGCCCGAAGGCGAACAGCGCGAGCATGGGCAGCGTCACCAGCAGGGACGCCACCATCACGTACTGGTAGTCGCCCTGACCGCCGGCGGTCGGGCTGTAACGGGTCATCGCGTACGCGATCCCGAGGGGCGCGGTGAACTGCTCGACGCTGCCCGCGTTGAGGTAGATCAGCGCCGACTGGAGGTTGTTCCACGAGGCCTGGAACTCGAACAGCAGCACGATGACGAACGACGGCACGGCCAGCGGCATGGCGATCCGCCAGAACTGCCGCCAGTACCCGGCGCCGTCGATGGTCGCCGCCTCGAAGATCTCGCGCGGCAGACCGAGGAAGAACTGGCGCTGCAGGAAGATGTAGAACGCCGAGCCGAACAGGTTCGCCCCCCACAGCGGCACCCACGTGCCGAGCAGCCCCGTCTCCTTCCAGATGAGGTAGGTCGGGATCATCGTCACGGCGCCGGGCAGCATCATCGTGCCGAGCACGAGGCCGAACAGCAGGCTGCGGCCCGGGAACCGGAACCACGCGAAGCCGAACGCGACGAGCGAGCTCGACACCGCGACCGCGACGGCGGCGAGCACCGCGATCGAGACGCTGTTCGTGAGCCAGCTGAGCAGCGGCAGCTCCTGCCACACCGTGACCCAGTTGTCCCACCGCACCGGCGAGGGGACCAGCGAGTTGTCGAAGACCTGACCGCGCGACTTCAGGCTCGCGGCCACGAGCCAGGCGAGCGGGTACAGGAACAGCGCGGTGATCGCGAGCAGCACGACCCAGCGCACGACGCGACCGACGCCGCTGAACCTGCTGCGCCGCCAGACGGGCGTCGCCTCGTCGACACCGCGGGCGCGGGCCGTCGCCGCGGGCACCTGCCGGGGCGCGCCGAGGGGGGTGGTCGTGGCAGCCATCAGCGATCCGCCTCGTAGTAGACGAAGCGGTTCCCGAACCGCACCTGGACGATCGTGACCAGCATGACGATCACGAAGAGCAGCCACGCCATCGCGGCGGCGAAGCCGAAGTTGAACTGCCGGAACGCCTGCTGGAACAGGTAGATCGCGTAGAACAGCGACGCGTCGGGCGCGGTCGAGCCCTGGTCACGCCAGAACAGCAGGTACGCGGAGTCGAAGATCTGGAAGGCCGCGATCGTCAGCACGATCGTGTTGAAGAAGATCGCCCCGGAGATCATCGGCACGGTGATGTGCCGGAACAGGCGCCACGGGCCGGCACCGTCGAGCGTCGCGACCTCGTACAGCTCGCGCGGCACCGACTTCAGCGCGGCGAGGAAGATGACCATCGTGCCGCTGACGGCCCACAGCGACATGAGCACGATCGACGGCTTGATCCAGTCGGGGTCGACGAGCCACTGCGGTGCGGGCAGGCCGAGGCTGCGCAGGAAGCGGTTGACCGCGCCGTTCGAGCCGTTGAGCAGCAGGAAGAAGATCGCCGCCGTCGCCACGGCCGGTGTCATCTTCGGCAGGTAGAAGACCGTGCGGAAGAAGCCCGCGCCCCGGCCGACGCGGTCGAGCAGCACCGCGAGGAACAGCGCGAACGCGATCTCCAGCGGGACGGCCAGCACGGCGTAGAAGAGCGTGTTGCCGAGCGCCGTCGCCACCCGCGGGTCGTCGAGGAGCTCGCGGTAGTTGTCGAGGCCGACCGGCGTCGTGGCACCCGTCGCGAGGTTGTACCGCGTGAACGAGATGTACAGGCTCCACGCCATGGCGCCGGCGGTGAAGACGAGGAACCCGACGACCCAGGGCGAGATGAACAGGTAGCCCGCGATCGCCTCGCGGTCGAGCCGGCGTCGTCGTCGCGGCGGTGGCGCCGTCCCCGTCGTGGTCGCAGGGCCGCCCGCCACTGCGGGCGCAACATGCGTCATCGCCGGCTCCCGTCGTCCGTCCGCACCGGCGAACCGGGTCGGAGCTCCCCCCCTCGTGCGTCCACCTGCTGGAACGTCGAGGACGGTTCGGACGATAGAACTGCTTCTCCTGCTCCGCGACTTCTCGACGGGCCGCCCGGCCTGGGCTGCGTCTCAGGCCGCGGCGGCGCGCAGGCGCAGGTGCTCGTGGGCGAGCGTCGGCGGGAGCGGGTCGTCGGCGAGCGCCGGGTGGCTGTCCGGGCTCCACCGGACGTCGCGCACGAGGTCGGACAGGAGCGTCGACGCCGTGAGGAGCACCACGTCCTCACCGGGGCACACGACGGGCCCGGCGCTGAACGGCACGACCAGCCACGGCTCGACGGAGCCCGCCGGACCGGTCCAGTCGGTGCCGTCCCAGAAGCCCGGGTCGAACGTGTCGGCAGCCGGTCGCCGGTCGGGGTCCCGGTGGAACCACGAGCTGACGAGGGCCACGCCGTGGCCCGGCGGCAGCACGTCGTCGCCCCAGACCGTGGGCGCGACCGTCTCGCGCAGGAGCACGAGCGTCGTCGGCCACAGCCGCACGCTCTCGAGCACGGCGGCACGCGCCAGTGGCAGGACGTGCACCCCGCCCGCCGCCGCCGCGTCGACCGCCTCGGCGCGCAGGGCGTCCTGCAGCGCGGGACGCGCAGCCGCGACGGCGAGCGCCCGCCACAGCGCGATGCGGGCGGCGTCGAAGGCGAAGAGCCAGTGCGGCACCTGCGTCGCGGCCAGCAGCGGGTTCCCGCCCCGGGCCACCCCCGCGCCCGCGAGGCTGTCCAGCGGCGCACGGCGCACGTGGTCGAGCACGTGCCGCGAGAACCGGGCGCGCAGCGCACGGCGCTGCGGCACGGCGAACGCCCAGTTGGCGCGCGTGCGCAGTGCCTGCAGCTCGTCGGTCAGCACGGTGTCGTCCCGCGCCCCAGGACCGAGCGTGACGGTGCGGGCGGCCGACCACAGCGGCCCGTCGACGTCGTCGAAGCCGAGGCCGCCCTGCCGGCGCGCGCCGCGGACCACCGCGTCGGCGATGCCGTGCAGGGCCCCGACCACGCCCTCGCCCGCGGCGTGGACCGGGCGGCCCGTGTCGAGCGCCCGCTCGTTCCACTCCCGCAGCGCGGGCCGCTCCTCGAGCGGGCTGATGAGCACGCCGCGCGGCTGGAAGTGCGACAGCGCGGCGCGCTTCTCCCACGACGCGGGCGAGAACGGGTCGGGAGACGCGTCGAGCACGGCGCGGCCGTCGTCGTGGTGCAGCGGGAGCACCAGGCGGCGCGGGCCGAGCGTGACGGCGACCGGCCGGCGGTCGTGCCGCTCGGCGAGCCGCTCCAGCACGGCCGCGGCGCGCGCGTCGCTGCGGGCGCGCTCGGCCGCCACGGTCACGCGCGGGCGACGCACGATCGCGCCCTGCGCGAGCAGCGGGGCGAGGACGCCGCCGAGCACGCGCGCCTGCTCCGCCGGTCCCAGGGTCACGACGTCACGCGGCCCCACCCGGTGCTCCCGGGCGGGGCCGGCGACGTGCGACGGGGCCGCGGTCAGGACGGGTCCTCGACGTCGCGGTCCGGCGTCGGCGCCTCGCCCTCGTGCCCCTCGGGCACGGGGTCCGGGTCGACGCCGAGCGACGGCAGGTCCGGCTGCTGGGGGTCGAAGCTCTCGGGCAGCTGCTCCGTCATGCGGTGCCGTCCTCGGTGCTGCGCGGGTTCAGGTTGTCCGGGTCGGCGTCCGGGTCGCCGGACTCGGCGCTCGCCGCACCGCTGGCCTGGGCCCCCGTGCGCGGGTTCAGGCTCTCCGGGTCGCTGTCAGGGTCCTGTGCCGGGTCGTAGCCCGTGGTCTCCTCGCTCATGCGTCCCACCGTGGCACCGGTCGCAGGGCCGCGCACGCCGGGCGGACGATCGCGCGGGGCCGGGGGCGCGCCCGGCGGGGGACGACCGCAGCGCGCGTCGCCGCAGGTCAGCCGGGCATAGAACCGGGGTCCATGGCCCGGTGGTACACCTCGGTCGCCTCGTCGAGGGCGCTCTGCGCGAGGCGCGCCACCGGCCGCACGTCGTCCACGAGCGGCTCGCTGTCCGGTCCTCGGCCCGCCTCGCGCCCGGTGAGCACCCAGGCGTAGCGCTCGCCCCCCGCGAGGTGGGCGTACTGGCACACCTGCCGCGCCATCCACTCGCGCGGGGGCCGCTGCCACCACGGCTCCGGGCTGAGGCGGTTGACGCTCAGCCCGGGCAGGGTCGCACCGCTCTCACCGTCCGTGCTGGGGTTGCCGCGGTCCACGTCGGGCCCCGCGCTGAACCGCACGTACGCGGTCTCGCCGAGCGCCTCGACGACCTCGACGAGCTCGTCGAGGCGGGTGACGAGCAGCATGTCGTCGTCGCTCATGCGCGGTCCTCGCCGTGCCCGGGACGGGCGTGGCGGCGTGCGGTCGAGGCCATCGGTGCTCCTCGTGGGCGGCGGCGGGCGGATCGGCCCGGCGGCGGACGGACGACGCCCCGTGCTCGACGTCGCGTCCCAGCATCGCCGGGGGCGCACGGGCACGCACCCCGGCGCACGGGCGTCCGGCCGGTGTCAGGTCGAGGGCGCCGCGGAGATGTCGCCCAGCGTCTCGCCGGCGTCGCGCGCCACGGCGACGTCGCCGAGGGAGACGACGCCCAGCACGACCTCCCCGTCGACCACGGGCAGCCGGCGCACGGCGTTGTCGGCCATCAGCGCGGCGGCCTGCTCGAGGGTCGTGCCGGGCCCCACGTGCACCGGGTCCGGCGTGCAGACCTGGCCGACCGGGTCGCCGCCCGTGCCGCCGACGGCGAGGACCCGGGTGACCAGGTCGCGGTCGGTGACGATGCCGACGAGCCGGCCGCCGTCGGTGACCACCACGTCGCCGACGGCCCGCTCGCGCATGAGCTCGGCCACCTCGCGCACGGTGGTGGTGACCTCGGCGGTGACGACGTCGCGGTCCACGACCTCGGAGACGGTGCGGGGCATGGCGGGCTCCCTCCGGCGGCTGGCGTGCGTGCAGCGCCACTGTGGCACCGGCGGGCACCGGACGCGCGGCGACGTCCGGTGCCCGCCGGGACGGGCGCCGCTCAGGCCGTGGGCGTCACCGCCGCCTCGACGTGCACCGCCTTGAGGACGGTCATCGCGGCGAGCAGGTCGGGCCCGTATCCCGCACCCGCCCCGGACTCGCGGCGCGGGTCGGCGGAGCCGCCCGGCGCGCCGCCGAACACCGCGTTGACCTTCACCGTCCCCACCTCGAGGGCCTCGGCGGCCTCGAGGGCGTGCTCGAGGCGCGGCGTGAGGACGGTCGCGGCGAGCCCGTACGCGCCCGTGTCGGCGAGCTCGAGCGCCGTGGCGAAGTCGGGGACGCGGGTGACCGCGGCCACCGGGCCGAACGTCTCCTCCGTCATGACCGCCATGTCGGCCGTGCAGCCGTCGAGCACCGTCGGGGCGTAGAACGCGCCCGGGCGGTCGAGCCGCGACCCGCCGGCGAGCACCCGCGCACCCGCCGCGACGGCCGCGTCGACGTGCGACTCGACGACGGCCAGCTGGGCCTCGTCCACGAGCGGCCCGAGCTGCGTCGCCGGGTCGGCGGGGTCGCCGACGCGCATGTCCCGTGCGAGCGCCGTGAGCTCCGCCAGGACGGCGTCGGCGGCGTCCTCGTGCAGGTAGACGCGCTCCACGGAGGTGCACAGCTGGCCGGTGTTCGTGAAGGCACCCGTGGCGATCTGCTGCGCCGCCCACGCGGGGTCGACGCCGGCGTCCACGACGATCGGGTCCTTGCCGCCGTTCTCGCGCAGCACCCGTGCGCCGCGTGCGCCCGCGGCCGCCGCGATCGCGCGGCCGGTCGCCGAGCTGCCGACCTGGGCGACGAGCGCCACGCGTGCGTCGGCCACGATCGCGGCGCCCGTCGCGCCGTCGCCGTTCACGACCTGCAGCACCCCGGGAGGGAACGCCTCGGCGACGAGCCGGGCGAGCTCCCAGCCCGCGCGCGGGCTGCGCTCCGACGGCTTGTGCACGACGGTGTTGCCCGTCACGAGTGCGGCGGCGAGCAGGCCCGCCGCCGCCGGGAACGGGTCGTTCCACGGCGTGATGACCGCGACGACGCCGTGCGGCTCGCGGCGCACGACGTCGAGCGCGAGCGGGTCGCCGGCGAGGGTGCGCCCGGTCGCCCCGAGGCCCGTCGTCGCCGCCTCGTCGAGGATGTCCGCGGCGACGCGGGCGGACTCGACCGACGTCGGCAGGAGGCGGCCGGTGTCCGCGGACAGCACGGCGCCGAGGACGTCCGCCTGCTCGCGCACCCGTGCGGCCGCGGTGCGCAGCGCGGCCGCACGCTCCCCCGGTGCCGTGCGGCGCCAGGCGCGGCGCGCGGCGTGCGCACCCGCGACGGCCTGCGCGACCTCCTCGTCCGTGGCGGGCACCAGCACGACCGTCGGGGCACCGTCGACCGGCGAGACGCGCGCGACCTCACGGGTGCCGAGCGCGTCGGCGACGCGTCCGTCGAGGACGTGCGCGGCGAGCCGCTCGGGGGCGACACCGTCCGCCGGGTCCGGCGTGCGGGCGTCCTCCGGGGTGGCGGCGACGGTGGTCGGGACGGGCGTCGTGGTCATGTGCTCTCCGTTCGGGCGGACGGGCGGGCGAAGGATGCGGGGCGCGAAGCCCCAGGACAAGCCGGGCAACCAGATCAAAACCGTTCGAGGTGCAGGAGCGGGTGAAGTGCTCCACGCTGGGCCCGGGGTCGGACCCCTCCGGAAGAAGCCCGGATGCGCACCTGATCTGCAGCCGGACCTCGTCCGGGACGACTGTGGACCACACACGGAAGGTCGGCCACTCATGCGCCTGCTCGACGTCAGCCCCGTCCGCCACGCACCGTCGGCGGCCGCGTGAGCGCGGCGCGCCCCGTGACGGCGGACGCCCCGACGGCCGCAGCCCCGAGCGTCGTGCCGGACCGCTCCCGCCCTGCGCCCCGCGCGGTCCTGTTCGACCGCGACGGCACGCTCGTGCACGACGTGCCCTACAACGGCGACCCCGACCTCGTCCGCCCGGTCGACGGCGCCCGCGACCTGCTCGACGCGCTGCGGGCCGCGGGTGTGCGGGTCGGGCTCGTCACCAACCAGTCCGGCGTCGCACGCGGGCTGCTGACGCGCGAGCAGGTCGACGCCGTGCACGCGCGGCTGGCCGAGCTGGTCGGTCCGTTCGACACCGTGCAGGTGTGCCCGCACGGCCCGCAGGACGGCTGCGGGTGCCGCAAGCCGGCGCCGGGCATGGTGCTGGCCGCCGCGCACGCGCTGGACGTCGCACCGCAGGAGCTCGCCGTCGTCGGGGACATCGGCGCGGACGTCGGCGCCGCGGTCGCCGCCGGTGCCCGGGCCGTCCTGGTCCCCACGCCCGTGACCCGCGCGGAGGAGGTCGAGGCCGCGCCCGTCGTCGCACCCGACCTGCGTGCCGCCCTCGCGCACCTGCTGCCCGGGGTGGTCGCCGCGGCCGCCCCGGCCGAGGTGGCGACGCCGCAGGAGGCCCGCCCGTGACGCGCGTCCTGGCCGTCCGTCTCGACAGCGACGGCGACGTGCTGCTCACCGGTCCCGCGCTGCGCGCCCTCGCCGCGACCGCCGACGGGCTGGACCTGCTCGCCTCGCCTGCCGGCGCCGCCGCGGCGCGCCTGCTGCCCGACGTCGACGACGTTCTCGTCTTCGACGCGCCGTGGAGCGGCTACCGGCCGCCGGCCGTCGACCCCGCGGCGGTGCAGGAGCTCGTCGCGACGCTCGCGGCGCGGTCCTACGACCGCGCCGTGGTGTTCACGTCGTTCCACCAGAGCCCGCTGCCCGCGGCGCTCGTGCTCCGGCTCGCCGGCGTGCCGTTCGTCGCGGGCACGAGCGTCGACTACCCGGGCTCGCTGCTCGACGTGCGCCACCGGCGCCCCGACGGCCTCCACGAGGTCGAGGCGGCGCTCGACCTCGCCGTCGCGGCCGGCGGCCGCCTCCCCGACGGCGACCTCGGGCACCTCGCGGTCCGCCGCCCGCTGCCCGCCCTCGCCGAGGCCCTGCCGCCGGACGCGCGGGCCGCGGCCGCGGACGGCTACGTCGTGGTGCACCCGGGCGCGTCGGTGCCCGCGCGCGCACCGTCGCCGGCGCACGCGCGGGCGGTCGTCGCCGCTCTCGCCGACGCCGGGCGCACCGTCCTCGTCACCGGCGGCCCCGGTGAGCGGGACCTGGCCGCCGCCGTCGCGGGCGGGCTCGCCGGCGTCGTCGACCTCGCCGGCCGCACGACGCTGCCGGGCCTGGCGGCCGTCCTCGCCGGTGCCGACGCCGTCGTCGTCGGGAACACGGGACCCGCGCACCTGGCCGCGGCCGTCGGTGCGCCCGTGGTCTCCCTGTTCTCCCCCGTCGTCCCCGCCGACCGCTGGTCGCCGTGGGCCGTGCCGAGCGTCGTGCTCGGCGACCAGGAGGCGCCGTGCGCCGGGAGCCGGGCGCGCGAGTGCCCCGTGCCCGGGCACCCGTGCCTGTCGTCCGTCACGCCGGCGCAGGTGGTCGCCGCCGTCGACGCGCTCACGGTGGCGTCCGCGCCCGCCGTCGAGCCCGTCGCCGGTGCGGTCGCCGACGTGCCGGCCGCACCCGAGGAGGTGGTCGCATGAGGATCCTCGCCTGGCACGTCCACGGCTCGTGGATGACCTCGTTCGTCCAGGGCCCGCACGAGTACCTCGTCCCGGTGGACGCCGAGCGCTCCCCCGACGGCCTGGGGCGTGCCCGCACGTACCCGTGGCCCGACACCGTGCGCGAGGTGCCGCTCGAGCAGCTGCGCGACGAGCCGTTCGACGTCGTCGTCCTGCAGCGCCCGCGCGACCTGGAGCTCCTCGAGCGCTGGGCCGGCAAGCGGGCCGGCGTGGACGTGCCCGCGGTGTACGTCGAGCACAACACGCCCGTCGAGCACCCCGTGGCGACGCGGCACCTGCTCGCCGACCGCGACGACATCCCGGTCGTGCACGTCACGCGGTTCAACGCGCTCGTGTGGGACAACGGGCGCGCGCCCGTGACGGTGGTCGAGCACGGCGTGCCCGACCCCGGGCACCTGTGGACCGGCGAGCGGGAGCGGGTCGCGGCGGTCGTCAACGAGCCCGTGCGGCGCTGGCGCGTCGCGGGCACCGACGTCCTGCTGCACGTCGCCGAGCGCCTGCCCGTCGAGGTGTACGGCATGGGCATGGCCGCGCTCGCCGAGCACCTGCCGGCGCAGGCGGACCACCTCCACGACGACGTCCCGCAGGCGCAGATGCACGCGCGCCTGGCCGGCGCGCGCGCCTACCTCCACCCGTACCGGTGGACGAGCCTCGGGCTCGCCCTGATCGAGGCCATGCACCTCGGCATGCCCGTCGCGGTGCTCGCGACGACGGCGGCGCCGGAGTCGGTGCCGGCGGCCGCGGGCGTCGTGAGCAGCGACCCGCGCGACCTCGTCGCCGCCCTGCGCCGCTGGCTCGCGGACCCGACCGAGGCGAAGGAGCGCGGGCTCGCCGCCCGTGCGCACGCGCTCGAGCGGTTCGGGATCGAGCGGTTCCTGTCCGACTGGCAAGAGGTGATCGAGGGGGTGACGCGATGAGGATCGCGATGGTGTCGGAGCACGCGAGCCCGCTGGCCGTGCTGGGCGGCGTCGACGCGGGCGGCCAGAACGTGCACGTCGCGGCGCTCGCCGCGGCGCTGGCCGACCTGGGGCACGACGTGACCGTCTACACCCGGCGCGACGACCCCGACCTGCCCGAGCGCGTCCCGATGACGCCGGGCGTGGAGGTCGTGCACGTCCCCGCCGGACCCGCGACGGCCGTCCCCAAGGACGACCTGCTGCCGTGGATGCCGGACCTCGGCGCGTGGGTCGCCGACGACTGGGCGACGCACGGTGCCCCCGACGTCGTGCACGCGCACTTCTGGATGTCGGGCCTGGCGGCCGTGCAGGCGGCCGAGGTGCACGGCGTCCCGACCGTGCAGACCTACCACGCGCTCGGCTCGGTCAAGCGGCGCCACCAGGGCGTGAAGGACACGAGCCCGTCGGGGCGGGTCACCGCCGAGGCGACCATCGGCCGGCGCGTCGACGCGGTCGTGGCGACGTGCAGCGACGAGGTGCGCGAGCTCGCGCGCCTCGGCGTGCCGGCGTCGCGGGTGCGGGTCGTGCCGTGCGGCGTCGACGTCGACCACTTCCGTCCCGTCCGCGGTGCGACCGGACCGTTCCCGCGCACGCGCCGGCACCGGCTCGTGTGCCTCGGGCGGCTCGTGGAGCGCAAGGGCGTCGACACCGTGCTGCACGCCCTGCCCGACCTGCCCGACACCGAGCTGCTGGTCGCCGGCGGCCCGGACGCCGCCGCGCTCGCCGACGACCCCGAGGCGTGCCGCCTCGCCGCGCTCGCCCGCCAGCTCGGCGTGGCGGACCGCGTGCACCTGCTCGGGCGCGTGGGCCACGACGACGTGCCGGCGCTCGTGTCGTCGGCCGACGTGGTCGTCGCGACCCCCTGGTACGAGCCGTTCGGCATCGTGCCGCTCGAGGCGGCGGCGTGCGGCGTGCCGCTCGTGGGCAGCGCCGTCGGCGGCCTGCTCGACTCGGTCGTCGACGGCGTGACGGGTCTGCTCGTGCCGCCGCGCGACCCCGAGTCGCTCGCGACGGCCCTGCGCGGGCTGCTCGCCGACCCCGCCCGTCGGCACGCGTTCGGCGCCGCGGCCCGCCGTCGCGCCCTCACCCGCTACTCGTGGCGGGGCGTCGCGGCGCAGACCGAGCTGGTGTACCAGTCCCTGACGAGCCCGGTCGCCGCGGCGGCACGGGTCGAGGAGGTGGCGGTGTGAGCGCGCGTACGTGGATGGAGACGCACGACGCCGAGCTGGCCGACGGGCTGCGCAGCCTGCGCCTGCAGGCGGGCACCGTCGAGCGGTGGGGCGCGACCCTGGCGCAGCGGCTCGCGGACGGCGGCCGGCTGCTCGCGGCCGGCAACGGCGGCAGCGCCGCCGAGGCGCAGCACCTGACGTCGGAGCTGGTGGGGCGCTTCCTGCACGACCGGCGCCCGCTGTCGGCGCTGTGCCTGTGCTCGGAGAGCTCGAGCGTGACGGCGCTCGTCAACGACTACGGCCTCGAGGAGATGTTCGCGCGGCAGGTCGAGGCGCACGGACGGCCGGGCGACGTGCTCGTGCTGCTGTCGACCTCGGGCCGCAGCCCCAACGTGCTGCGCGCCGCCGAGCGCGCGCACGAGGTCGGCGTCGCGGTCTGGTCGATGACCGGCCCCGCCCGAACCCGCTGGCCGCGCTGTCGGACGAGGTGCTCGCGGTCGACGCGCCGTCGACGGCCGCGGTCCAGGCGGTGCACCTGGTCGCGGTGCACGCCGTGTGCGCGAGCCTCGACGAGCACCTCGCCCTGCGGACCACCCGCGGGACGCGCGCGGGTGCGGCGACGGCCGCGGCGGTCGTGCCGGCCGTCGAGGTGCCCGCGTGAGCGCGGCGCGCCCGCACGTCGTGGTCGTCGGCGACGTCGTGCTCGACCGCGACGTCGAGGGACGCGTCGACCGGCTCTGCCCGGACGCGCCCGCACCGGTGCTCGACGTCACGCACGTGCGCGAGAGCCCCGGCGGCGCGGGCCTGACCGCCCTGCTCGCCGCGGAGGGCGCGCGCGTCACGCTCGTCGCCCCCGTCGCGGACGACGACGCGGGGCGGCGGCTCACCGCGTCCCTGGCGCGCGTGCTCGACGTGCTCGCGCTGCCCCACGAGGGCGGCACCCGGCGCAAGGTCCGCGTGCGCAGCGCGGCCCACTCCCTCGTGCGCATCGACGACGGCGGACCGGGCACGCCCGGTCCCGTGCCGGTCGACGACGTGCGCCGCGTGCTCGCGGAGGCCGACGTCGTGCTCGTGTCGGACTACGGCGCCGGCGTCACGCGCGACGCGGACCTGCGTGCGCTGCTCGCCGAGGCCGCACGCGCGCGCCCGGTCGTGTGGGACCCGCACCCGCGCGGCGGCGCGCCCGTGCCGGGCACGACGCTGGTCACGCCGAACGTCGGTGAGGCCCGCGGGGCGCTGCGGGACGAGCCCGGTACCGCAGACGCCGCACCGGACGAGCTCGCGCGGCGCCTGCGCGACCTGTGGGCGGCGCGGGCGGTGGCCGTGACGGCGAGCGCCGACGGCGCGTTCCTCGCCGGGGGCGGCGAGGCGCAGTACGTGCCGGCGCGCGCCGTCGCCGGCGGCGACCCGTGCGGCGCCGGCGACCGCTTCGCCGCCTCCGCGGCGCTCGCGCTGGCCGCCGGTGCGCTGCCGGTGGAGGCGGTGGCGCGGGGCGTGGCCGACGCGAGCGCGTGGGTGGCGTCCGGCGGCGCGGAGGCGTACCGGCGACGCACGGACGACGGCGTGCAGGAGCCCGCGTCCGCCGGCGGGGCGCCGCCCGACGCCGACCCCCGCGGCGGCCGTCCCGACGGTGCCGACCCCGGTGCCGACCCGGGTGTCACGCCCGTCGCCGACGACCTCGTCGCCCTCGCGGCGCGCCTGCGCACCGGCGGCCGGTCGCTCGTCGCCACCGGCGGCTGCTTCGACATCGTGCACGCCGGTCACGTCGCCACCCTGCAGGCCGCCCGCCGGCTGGGGGACGCGCTCGTCGTGCTCATGAACTCCGACGCTTCCGTGCGCCGGCTGAAGGGCGAGGGGCGGCCCGTCGTGACCGCCGCCGACCGGGCCCGCGTGCTCGAGGCGCTCGACTGCGTCGACGCGGTCGTCGTGTTCGACGAGGACGACCCCGGCGCCGTGCTCGACCGCCTCCGGCCGGACGTGTGGGCCAAGGGCGGCGACTACGGCGGCGCCGAGCTGCCGGAGGCCGCCACCGTGCGCGCCCACGGCGGCCGGGTCGTCCTGCTGCCCTACCTCGACGGTCGTTCGACGACCTCGATCATCCAGCGCTCGGGCGCCGCCCGGGCCGCCACCACCACGAAGGAGACCGTGTGAGCACCACGCCGCAGTCCCCCGTCCTGCTCGCGCCGCGCGAGGTCGGCACCGTCATCGTCACCGGCGGCTCGTCCGGGCTCGGCGCCGCGGTCGTCGAGGCCGTCGTCGCCGCCGGCGGGAAGGCCGGTGTGCTCGACCGTGCGAAGCCGGCGTCGCCCGACGTCCCGTTCGTCGAGGTGGACCTGTCGGACTCCGCCGCCGCCGCGCAGGCCGTCGAGGAGCTCGTGCAGCAGCTCGGCGAGCCGACGGCCGTCGTGACCGCGGCCGGCACCGACGCGTGCGGGCGCCTCGTGGACGTCGACCCGGACACGTGGGAGAAGGTGGTCCGGGTCAACCTGTTCGGCACGGTCGCCGTCGTGCGCGCCGCGATCCCCTACCTGGAGAAGGTGCGCGGCACGGTCGTCACGGTCGCCTCGACGCTGGCCCTGCGCGGCATGAGCGACGCCACCGCCTACAGCGCGTCGAAGTTCGCCGTGCGCGGCTTCTCGCACGCCCTCGCGGCCGAGCTCGCGGGCTCCGTCGGCGTCACGTGCCTCATCCCGGGCGGGATGCGCACCGCGTTCTTCGACGGGCGCACCGAGCAGTACAAGCCCGGCCCCGACGCGGACCTCAACGACCCGCGCGCGACCGCCGGCGCGGTCCTGGCGGCCCTCACCCAGCCCGTCGGGTCCGAGATCCGCGAGATGCTCGTGATGGCGTCCGGCGAGAGCTCCTGGCCGTGACCGGTCCGGTCTGACGCGCCGCGCTCGCGCGGCACCGGCACCGGCCGCTCCTCCCGAGGGCGGCCGGTGCCTCGCCGTGCCCGCCGTGCCGCCGGCACCCGCGAGGGTCCGTCCCGGCGGCACCGTCCGCCCGACCGCGTCTGCCGCGGACCCGGACGCCCGCTCGGGATGCGGCACGCGCCCGCATGTGGTGACGTCGTCCCGCCGCACACGTGGGGATGAAGCCGCCGTCCCGGGGTCGCGGCGCGAGGCGTCGGGCCGACGCCTCCCCTCGCCACGCCCGGTTCGTGCCGGTCCCACCCGTCCCGGGTGGCGCGTCCGGGATGTCCGGGTAACGTGGACGACGGGGTCAGGGCGCGGCCCACGATGGTGTGTCATCCGTGGAGGGTTGCCCGTGCACAGTGCAGCGAACCGTCGGGACAGGACGTCCCTCAGGCCCCGGTCGCAGGTCGGCGCGTTCACCTACGACACCCGGGCCGACTCGTGGTGGTGGTCCGACGACGTGTACCGCCTCCACGGCTTCGAGCCCCACGAGGTCGTGCCCACCACGGCGCTCGTCCTCGCCCACAAGCACCCGGACGACCGTGACGTGGCGCGTCGCCTGCTCGACGACGCCGCCTGCTCGGACGCCCCGTTCGGCAGCGTCCACCGCATCATGGACGCGACGGGTCGGGCCCGGGTCGTCGCGTTCGTCGGGCGTCGCCGCCCCTGCGCGCCCGAGGAGGGCGCCGTCGTCGAGGGGTACTTCCTCGACGTCACGGACGAGGTCGCCGAGCGCTCACGCAGCGAGGCGAACCGCGACATCGCCGCGTCGGCGGCGCACCGCGCCCACATCGAGCAGGCCAAGGGCATCGTCGCCTTCGCGTACGGCGTCGACCCCGAGAGCGCCTTCGGCGTGCTGCGCGCGGCCTCGAACAACGGCAACGTGCCGATCCGCGACCTCGCCGCGCAGGTGGTGGAGAGGGCCGCGAGCTTCCGAGGCGACCCGTACCGCGTCTGCGAGTACCTGGCCGAGGCCGCCGGCCTCCCCCTGCCGCGATGAGCCGGGCACGGGTGGCACGTCCGGAGACGCGGATCGTCCCGCGGGCCGGCGGGCACGTCACGGTCCGGGTCGAGGGGTTCCGCGAGGGGTCGGGCGTGCTGCCGCGCCCCGACCGGCTGGGCCGGTTCAAGCTCGAGGTCGTGCGCGAGGAGCGCGGTCTGTGCCTGCTGGACGCGCACGGTGCGCCCGTGGGCCGGCTCGCCGCGTCCTGGGCCCGCACGCTCGCCGACGAGCTCGCGGGCTGCGAGCGGGACGGCGTCACGCCGGTCGTGCGCGCCTCGCTCGTGGGGCCGCGCGGCGAGCGCGACATGTTCGTCCTGCTGTCGTGGCCGGGCCGCCGCACGGGCGTCCCCGTCCCCCGGGCGGGTGCGGCCCTCCCGACCGGCACCCGCGGCGTCCCCGCCGGGGTGGCCGGCGGACGCGCCGGCGGCTGAGCGTCCCCCGGCGCCCACGGGCACGACGAGGCCCCCGGACCCTGCGGTCCGGGGGCCTCGTCGTCGTGTCAGCGACCGTGGCGTCCCGAGGTGTCCCGGTGCGCACCGCTCGCCGACGCGCCCCTCCCCTCGTCGGCCCCGCCGTCCTGCCCCTGCTCGCGCTGCGCGGCCTCGCGCACCTCCCGCCCGCGGCGCACGTCCTCCTCCGCCTTCGCCTTCTTCTTGTCGCTGGCCTTCGTGTCCCGCGGCGGCAGCTGGATGGTCCGCTCGGCCTCGATCCCGCCCTGCAGCTGGCGACCGCGCTCGAGCTCGGCGTCGAGCTCGGCCCCGAACAGCAGCGCGAGGTTCGTGATCCACAGCCACAGCAGGGCGATGACGACGCCGGCGAGCGAGCCGTACGTCTCGTTGTAGCTGGAGAAGCGCGTCACGTAGAACGCGAAGCCGAGCGTCGCCAGGACCCACACGAGGATCGCGACGAACGCGCCGACGCTGATCCACCTGAACTTGGGCTGCCGGACGTTCGGCGTCGCGTGGTAGAGGATCGCGATCGCGAGCGCCACCAGGACCACGACGACCGGCCACTTCGCGATGTCCCAGACCGTGACGGCCGCGTCGGAGAGGCCGACCGCGTCGCCGATCGCGCGCGCCACGCCACCGGACAGCAGGATCGCGGCGATCACCAGGACCGCGATGACGACGAGCACGAGGGTGACGAGCAGCAGGATCGGACGCAGCTTCCACACGGGCCGGCCCTCGTCGATCTCGTAGACCCGGTTCATGCCGCGGCTGAAGGCGGCGACGTAGCCGGACGCCGACCACAGGGCGGTGACGAGACCGACGACCAGCGCGAGCCCGGCCGCGGGCGCCTGCGTGAGGTTCTGCAGGATCGGCTCGATCGCGGCCGCCGCGCCGCCCGGGGCCACGTCCTCCACGAGCGACGTGATGCGCGAGACCGTCTCCTCGGGGTCGGACACCAGCCCCAGCAGCGACACGATCGCCAGCAGCGCCGGCGCGACCGCGAGCACGCCGTAGTACGTGAGCGCCGCCGCCAGGTCGGTGCACTGGTCCTTCATGAACTCGCGCACGGTCTTGCGCAGGACGTACTTCCACGACCGCTTCTGCAGGTCGCCCGGGGAGTCGGGCTTGCGCGGGTCGTCTGGGGCCGGTGCCGTGGCCGCCTTCGACGTCGAGGACTCGTTCATCGCCGCACCTCCGCAGGGGCTGCCGGGGGGTGCGCCGGCCGCGGGGGTCGGACGTGCGCGGCGGGCGCCGGTCGGCCGGCCCGCGTGCACCGGCCGGCACCTGCGACGCTAGGCGCCGCCCCGGGGGCCGCCACCGCAGGTCGCGAGCCCGGGGCGCGCGCGGCGGGACCGCGGCGCGCCGCGGGGTCGGGCCCGCCGGTCGGGGGCAGCGGGCAGGCGCGCGGGTCGGGCGCCGGGATCAGGCGCGGGCCGGCGCGTCGGTCGCGGCGGCCGGGTGCGGCCCCGTCGGGCGGGACCAGGCCCCGACGGCGACGTCCCGGACCTGCGCGTAGCGGTCGAGCACGACCTCGGCGAGCCGAGGGTCGGGGGCCAGCGCGTCGGCGACCACGTCGGCACCCGCCTCGAGCACCCGGTCGAGGAAGTACCCCGGCGCGAGCAGGTAGGACGCGACGACGACGCGGCCGCCCGGCGCGAGCCCCTCGCGGGCCTGGGCGACCGCGACGGGCACGCGCGGGTGCGCACCGGCCCCGAACCCGACGACGACGGCACGGCCGAGGCGCTCCGCGAGCCCGTCGGCGACGACGCGCACGGCGTCGGCCGCCGCCGGGTCGCTCGAGCCCGCGGCTGCGAGCACGACGGCGTCGGCCTCCCGCAGCCCGGCGGCCGCGAGCCGGTCGGCGAGGATCTCCACGAGCCGTGGGTCGGGCCCGAGCGGCCCCGAGGCGGCTGCGCCCGGGCGGTCGACCGCCGCCGCGACGTCCACCTTCGTGTGGAAGCCGACGGACAGCAGCAGCGGCACGACCACGGCCGGCGCACCCGTGAGCGCGTCGGCGACGACGTCCGCGACCTCCGGTTGCTGCACGTCGACGAACGCCTCGCGCACGTCGAGGTCGGGGCGCAGGCGCGCGACGTCCTCGAGGATCGACCGGATCGCCGCGCGTCCGGTGACGCTGTCGGTGCCGTGGGAGCACCCCACCAGCACGGGTGCGGGCACGGGCGCCGGCGCGACGGTCGGGGTCGGGTCGGTCATGCCTGCTCCTGCAGCTCGAGGCGGTAGCCGCGCTTGACGACGGTGCGGATGAGCCCCCGGCTGCCGGTGGCGTCGCGCAGGCGGGCGATCGCGACCTCCGCCGCGTGCGGGTCGGCGGACTCCCCCGGCAGGGCCGCGAGCACGCGCTCGCGCGGCACCACGGAGCCGCGTGCGGACGCGAGCAGCCGCAGGACCTCCAGCCCGGTGCGGGACAGCGGCAGCACGTGGCCGTCGAGCACGGCGGCGGCGCGGTGCACGCGCAGGGGCCCGGCCACGGTGTCGAGCGCCTCGAGCCCGCCGTAGTGCGTGACGATCGCGCGGACGAGCGAGCCGAGCCGTCCGCGGTCCGGCAGGAGCGGGGCGATCCCGCGCTCCTCGAGCGGCTTGGCGGTGACCGGCCCGACCGCCGCGAACACCACCGTGCCGGCGCGGTGGCGCTCGACCACGGCGTCGGTCACGCCCGCGGCGTCGGCGGCGGCGAGCCACGCGGCGGCCCCGGGCGCGGACGTGAAGACGACGGTGTCGACCTCGCCGTCGGCGACGGCCCGCGTCGACGCGGCGACGACCGCCGGGTCGGGCGGCGGGCCCCAGCGGTAGACGACGAGGTTGCGCACCCGCGCCCCGGCCAGCACGAACGCCTCGTCGAGGCCGTCGGCGCCGGCGCCGTGGTGCTGGATCACGACGTCGCGCCCCGCGACGCCCTCGTCGAGGAGGACCTCCGCGATCTCGGCGCTCGTCTCGGACTCGGCCACCCAGTCGGCACTGAGGCCGGCGGCCTGGATCGCGCCCCGCGCCTTGGGCCCGCGGGCGATGATCCGCGTCCCCCGCAGCGTCTCCACGAGCCGGTCGGCCAGGCCCGCGGCGTCGGCGGCCTCGACCCAGCCGCGGAAGCCGATGCCGGTGGTGACGACCACGGTGTCGGGCGGGTCGGCCAGCACGCGGCGGGTCTCGGCCAGCAGGAGCGCGTCGTCGGTGTGCGGGACCATCCCGAGCGACGGCGCGTGCCGCACGGTGGCGCCGCGCCGCTCGAGGGCGGCGCTCAGCTCACCGGCGCGCCGGTCCGCGGTCACGAGCACGACGCAGCCGGCGAGCGTCTGGTCGATCATCGTGGCGGTCACCGCACCATTGTCGCGGGCGGCGCGGGTTCGTGCGCCAGGTCCTGCAGCCGCGGGTCGTGGCCGCGCCCGGGCTCGAGCAGGCCCGGCGCCGCGACCGCGCCGAGCACGACGACCGCGGGCGACCGCACGCCCGCGGCCGCGGCGGCTGCGACGACCGCGTCCAGCGGAGCGCGCGTCACGCGCTGCCCCGCGAGCGTGGCCTCCTCCACCACGGCGACCGGCGTCGTGCCGGGGACGCCCGCGGCGAGGGCCGACGCGACGAGACCGGGCAGGGCGGCGACGCCCATGAGGACCACGACGGTGCACGAGGCGTCGCGCAGACCCGTGAGGGCGGCGGCCGACCAGCCGTCCGTGCCGTTCATGACGTGCACGGCGCCGACGGTCCCCCGGTGCGTGAGCGGGATGCCGGCGGCGGCCGGCGCCGCGAACGCGCTGCTCACGCCGGGCACCACGGTGACCGGCACACCGGCCTCCCGGCACGCGAGCAGCTCCTCGCCGCCGCGTCCGTAGACGAAGGGGTCCCCGCCCTTGAGCCGCACGACGACGCGCCCGCGCTGGGCCTGCTCGACGAGGACGCGGTTGATCTCCGCCTGCGGCACCGGGTGGTGCCCGGGGACTTGCCGACGTCGACGACCTCCACGTCCTCGGGGAGCTCGTCGAGCACGCCCGTCGGCCCCAGGCGGTCGGTGACGACGACGTCGGCCTCGGCCAGCGCACGCCGCCCGGCGACGGTCAGCAGGTCGACGTCGCCCGGTCCCCCGCCCACGAGCACGACGCGGCCCTGGCCGGGTGCGCCGCGCCGGCGGCGGCGCAGGTCGACGCGTCCCTCGCGCAGCGTCGCCGCGAGCGCGTCGCGGACCTGGACCGACCGGCGCGGGTCGGCGCCGCCCGCGGAGACGACCCCGACCAGCACGTCGCCGGCGCGTGTCGTGGCCGGGGTGCGCGCCGTGCCGCGGGCGGGGCGGCGCGGACCGCCGGCGTCGACGCAGAACACGCGCCGCGCGGCCGCCCACGCGACGACGGCCTGGTCGGTGGCCCGGTCGCCGGTGGCGGTGTGCACGAGCCACGCGTCGTCGAGGTCCGCCGCCACGACCTCGCGGTCGACCCACCGCACCGATCCGCCGGCCACGACCAGGTCGGCGATCGGCTCGCACACCGCCGGGGCGACGACGCGCACCAGCGCGCCCTCCCCGAGCAGCGCCTGGACGCGCCGGGCGGCGACCGGTCCCCCGCCGGCGACGACGACCGTGCGGCCGGTCAGCTCGACGGCGAGCAGCGCGGTCACGGCGCGTCCTCGGCCGCCACCGCGACCTCGACGCTCCCGTCGACGACCCGCACGGGCCAGGTCCGCAGGTCCGCCGACCGGCCGGCCACGGGCTCCTTCCCGGCCGGGTCGAGGCACGCGCCGGTGCGCAGGTCGAACACCTGCTTGTACATGGGCGAGGCGACCGTCGGCACCTCGGTGCCGTCGACGGCCCGTGAGCCGACGATCCCGCGGGCCAGCACGTGCGCGTCGCTGAACGGGTCGTGCTGCTGCACGGCGAGCACCCGGTCGTCGACGAGGCGGAACAGGGCGACCTGCTCGAGGCGGCCGTCCGGCCCGTCGGGGACGAGGGCCGCGACGCCGCGCTCCGGCGCGAGGTCGTCGAGGCGGCACACGGGGAGCCAGGTCCGCCGCGGGGCGCCGAGTGTGAGGTCGAGCGTGGTCACGAGCGGACCTCCAGGGTCGAGCCGGCGACGAGGACGGGTCCGCCGTTCGCGGCGGCGGCCCGCTCGGCGGCGGTGGCGGGGCGGGCCTGGCCGCGCTCGGGCACGTAGGCCAGGGACGGGTCGGGCAGGTCGGGCGCGTTGACGAAGGACGCGAACCGGCGCAGCTTCTCGGGGTCCTCGAGGGTGGCGCGCCACTCGTCCTCGTACTCCTCGACGTGCCGGGCCATCTGCGCGTCGAGGTCGGCGCAGATGCCGAGGGAGTCGTCCATGACGACCGCGCGCACGCCGTCGAGGCCGCCCTCGACCTCCTCGATCCAGGGTGCGGTGCGCTGCAGCCGGTCGGCGGTGCGCACGTAGTAGAGGAGGAAACGGTCGATGGTGCGGATGAGCGCCTCGGTGTCGAGGTCCTCCGCGAGCAGGCGCGCGTGCCGGGGCGTGAAGCCGCCGTTGCCGCCGACGTAGACGTTCCACCCCTTGTCGGTCGCGATGACGCCGACGTCCTTGCCGCGGGCCTCGGCGCACTCGCGCGCACAGCCGGAGACGCCGAGCTTGATCTTGTGCGGTGAGCGCAGCCCCCGGTAGCGCAGTTCGAGCATGACCGCGAGCGCCACGGAGTCCTGCACGCCGAAGCGGCACCACGTGGACCCGACGCACGACTTCACGGTGCGCAGGGACTTGCCGTACGCGTGGCCGGACTCGAACCCGGCGTCGACGAGCCGCTGCCAGATGAGGGGCAGCTGGTCGATGCGTGCGCCGAACATGTCGATGCGCTGCCCGCCGGTGATCTTGGTGTAGAGCCCGAACTCCTGGGCGACCTGCCCGATGACGATGAGCCCCTCCGGGGTGACCTCGCCGCCGGGGATGCGCGGGACGACCGAGTAGGAGCCGTCCTTCTGCAGGTTCGCCATGACGTGGTCGTTGGTGTCCTGCAGCGCGGCGCGCTCGCCGTCGAGGACGTGCCCGGGGGCGGTCGTCGCGAGGATCGAGGCGACCGCGGGCTTGCAGATGTCGCACCCGCGGCCGGCGGCGCGCGTGCCGAACCGCTCCATCACCTCGGTGAACGTGCGTACCCCGGACACGCGGACGGCGTCGTAGAGCTGCGCGCGGGACAGCGCGACGTGCTCGCACAGCGCGGTGCTCACGGTGACGCCCAGCTTCTCGAGCTCGGTCGCCATGAGCTTCTTGACGAGCGGGAGGCAGGACCCGCAGCTCGTGCCGGCGCGCGTGCACGCCTTCACGGCGCCGAGGTCGTGGCAGCCCTCGTCGCTGACGGCGTGCCGGATCTCGCCGGCGGAGACGTTGTTGCACGAGCAGACACCCGCGTCGTCGGGCAGCTCGAGGTCGGGGGCGCCGCCGGTGCCCTCGGGAGCAGGAACGCGGACGGGTCGCCGGGCAGCTCCCGCCCGAGCATGGGGCGCAGGCTCGCGTACGCGCTCGCGTCGCCGACGAGCACACCGCCCAGCAGCGTGCGCGCGTCGTCGGACAGGACGAGCTTCTTGTAGACGCCGGCGACCGGGTCGGCCCAGACGATCTCGAGCGCGCCGGGCGTGCGGGCGAACGCGTCGCCGAAGCTGGCCACGTCCACGCCCGCGAGCTTGAGCTTGGTCGCGGTGTCCGCACCGGGGAAGGTGGCCCCGCCGCCGAGGAGGCGGTCGGCCGTCACCTCCGCCATCGCGTAGCCGGGGCGACGAGGCCGATGCAGGCGCCCTGGATGCAGGCCACCTCGCCGACCGCCGAGACGTCGGGGTCCTCGGACAGGCAGGTGTCGTCGACGACGACGCCGCCCCGGGGGCCGACCGGGAGGCCGGACTCCCGCGCGAGCTCGTCCCGCGGCCGCACGCCCGCGGCCACCACGACGACGTCCGCGTCGAGGCGGGTGCCGTCGGCGAGCTCGACGCGCCCGACGCCGCCACGCCGGTGCTCGTGCACGCGCGTCGTCATCGCCTGCGTCCGCACGCCGATGCCGATGCGGTTGATCAGGCGTCGCAGCGCCTCGCCGCCGCCGAGGTCGACCTGCGCCGACATCAGGTGCGTGTCGACCTGCAGGACGGTGGCCCGGGCGCCGAGCGCGTCGAGCGCCCCGGCCGCCTCGAGGCCGAGCAGGCCGCCGCCGAGGACGACGCCCCGCACGGGGTGCGTCCGGTCCTCCTGCAGCTGCGTGACGTACCCGCGCAGGGCCGCGACGTCGTCGAGCGTGCGGTACACGAACACGCCCGGCAGGTCCGCGCCCTCCATCGGTGGCACCCAGGCGTACGAGCCGGTGGCGAGGACCAGGTGGTCGTACGCGTACGTGCGGCCGGACGCGGCGGTCACGGTCCGCGCGGCGCGGTCGACGGCCGTGACGGCGTCGCCGCGCACGAGCGTCACGAGCGGGTCGTCCCACAGGGCGGCGTCGCCGAGGGCGAGGTCCTCCGGCGTCCGGCCGGAGAAGTAGCTCGTCAGCGCGACGCGGTCGTAGGGGCGGCGCGGCTCCTCCGCGAGGAGCGTGATGCGCCAGGTACCGGCGGTGTCGCGGTCGCGCAGGGCCTCGACGAGGCGCTGGGCGACCATGCCGCCGCCGACGACGACGAGGTGGCGGGGGCGTCCATGGGGGCCTCCGGGTGCGGGTGGCGGTGCGGGTGGCGGTGCGGGTCCGCGGCTGCGGGTCCGACGGGGGCGTGAGCCGACGCTACGAACGGCGTGTTTCGGGCGGCGTCGCGCGTGCGTTACCCCGGCGGAACGATCCGCGCACACCCGCACGGGTGGCGGTGTGAGGACGCCGACGGGGGACGTCCCCGCGGACGGGACGCGCGCGCGGCGGGCGCCTACCGTGGCGGGATGGGACGTGACCGGCACCGGTCGGCGGCCGCGGCGTCCGGCCTCGCGGCGGGTGCCGTCACGGTCGGCGTCGGGGCGGTCCTCGCGGCCGTGACCGGCGCGTCGTCGGACCCGCTCGTCGCCGTGGGCGCGGCGTTCGTCGACCGCACGCCGCCCTGGCTGAAGGACTGGGCGGTCGCGACGTTCGGCACCGCCGACAAGACGGCGCTCGCGGTCGGCCAGGCGGTCGTCCTGGCGGCCCTCGCGGCGCTCGCCGGGGTCCTGGCGCACCGGCGGTGGTCGTGGGGCGCCCTGCTCGTCGTCGCACTCGGGGGCCTGGCGGGCCTCGCCGCCGTGACGCGCCCCGACGCCGGCCTGCTCGCACCGCTGCCGGCGGTCGCGGGTGCCGCCGCCGGGCTGCTCGTGCTGCGGACCCTGCTGCGCCGCCTCCCCCGGCCGGCGCCGACCGGGCCGGCGCGGACGCGTCCGTCCCGGCGGGCCCGGCCGTGCCGTCGGAACCGGCCGTGCCGTCGGAACCGGCCCTGCCGCCGGACCCGTCCAGGCGCGGGTTCCTGCTCGCTGCGTCGCTCGCCGCCGCGCTGGGGGTCGTCGGGCTCGCGGTCGGCCGCGTCGCCGGCGCGGCCGGACGCGGCGTGCAGGCCGTCCGCGAGGGGCTCCGGCTGCCGCGGCCCGTCCGTCCCGCACCCGCTCCCCCGCCCGACGTGCAGGTGGCGGTCGCCGGCGTCGACCCGTGGGTCACGCCGCCCGCGACCTTCTACCGGATCGACACCGCCCTGGTCGTGCCGCAGGTCGACCCGGCGACGTGGCGGCTGCGCGTGCACGGCCTCGTCGAGCGCGAGGTCGAGCTGACCTGGGACGAGCTGCTGGCCTCCGACCTCGTCGAGGCGTGGGTGACCCTGGCGTGCGTCTCCAACCCGGTCGGCGGGGACCTCGTCGGCAACCAGCGCTGGCTGGGCCTGCCCGTCCGCGAGGTGCTCGCCCGGGCCGTGCCGACCGCGGACGCCGACATGGTGCTCTCGCGCAGCGTCGACGGCTTCACCGCGTCCACCCCGCTCGACGCGCTCACGGACGACCGCGACGCCCTGCTGGCGGTCGGCATGGACGGCGCCCCGCTGCCGCCCGAGCACGGGTTCCCCGTCCGGCTCGTCGTGCCCGGGCTCTACGGGTACGTGTCCGCGACGAAGTGGGTCACCGAGCTCGAGGTCACGCGGTTCGACGCGGCCGAGGCGTACTGGACGCAGCGCGGGTGGTCGCAGCGCGGGCCGGTGAAGACGCAGTCGCGCATCGACGTCCCGCGCGCCGGTGCGACCGTCCCGGCCGGTGACGTCGTCGTCGCCGGCACCGCGTGGGCGCAGGGCCGGGGCGTCACCGGCGTGCAGGTGCGGGTCGACGACGGGCCGTGGCAGGACGCCGAGCTCGCGGGCGACGGCGGCGTCGACACGTGGCGGCAGTGGCGCTGGACGTGGCGGGACGCCGGCGCCGGCGGCCACCGGCTGCACGTGCGCGCGTCCGACCCGCAGGGCCCGCAGACCGGCGCCCGGCAGGGCGTCGTGCCGGACGGTGCGACGGGGTACCACCGGGTCGACGTCACGGTCGTCTGACGCCCGAGGGCTCAGTACACGTCGCGCGCGTACCGGCGCTGCTCGGTCAGCCGCTTCACGTAGGCGGCCGCGTCCTGCTCGCCCATCCCGCCGTGGCGTGCGACGACCTCGCGCAGCGCCCGGTCGACGTCCGCCGCCATGCGCGAGGCGTCCCCGCACACGTACAGGTGCGCGCCGCGCTCGAGCCACGCCCACAGCCGCGCGCCCTGCTCGCGCATCCGGTCCTGCACGTAGACCTTGGTGCGCTGGTCGCGGGAGAACGCGGTGTCGAGGCGCGTGAGGACCGCCTCGGCGCGCAGCGCGTCGAGCTCCTCGCGGTACCAGAAGTCCGTCGCCGCGTGCTGCTCGCCGAACAGCAGCCAGCTCTCGCCACGGTCGCCGCGGGCGCGGCGCTCCTCGAGGAAGCCGACGAACGGGGCGACCCCGGTGCCCGGCCCCACCATGACGACCGGGACGGAGCCGTCCTCGGGCAGGTGGAAGTGGGTGGAGGGCTGCACGTGCACGGCCACCTCGGCGCCCTCGGGCGCGTCGGCCAGGTACGCCGAGCAGACGCCCGTGCGGGCGGCGCCCGTCGGGCCGGCGTAGCGCACGACCGACACCGTCAGGCGCACGCGCGCCGGGTCGACGAGCGGGCTGGACGAGATCGAGTACTGCCGCGGCTGCAGGCGCCGCAGCACGTCCGTCCACTCCTGCGCCGTGGCGCGCACGCCGAGCTCGGCGACGACGTCGACGGCCTGCCGGCCCCACGACCACTTGGCGAGCTCGTCGCGGTTGTCCGGGCGCAGGAGGCGGCGCAGCCGCTCGTCGCCCGTGCGCTCGGCGAGGAACCGCAGGAGCGCCGTGGACGGACGGGTGACGTCGAGCTCGTGCCGCAGCGCGTCCGCGAAGCCCTGGGTGCCGGCCCCCGCGACGGTGACCCGCGCGTCCGCGTCCGCGCCCGTGACGTCGAGCCACTCCGCCACGAGCGCGGCGGCGTTGACCGGCCGGACCGCGAGCGCGTCGCCGGCGCGGTACGGCACGGGCAGCGGGCTCGCGGTCGTGTCGAGCACGAGCTCGCGGACCTCCTTGGCGGACCCGGGGGCGCCGAGCCTGCGGTTGACGACGAGGCGGGCGGTGCCGGGGTGGCTGCGGGTCGCACGGGCGGGCGGCCCGGGAGAGGCGGGTGCGGCGTGGGCGGCAACCGGGCGCGGCTCGGTGCGCGCGGGGCCGCCGGCCCCCGGTGCGCGCCCCGACGTCCCCGTCCCCGTCGCCGTCCCCGTCGCGCTCGCGTCGCCGTCGTCCCGCCCGTCCTCGCCGGCGCCGGTCGAAGCGGACGGCGCCGCACCGCCCGCGAGCGCGGCCGCGAGGTCGTCGACCCAGCGCGCGACGGCGTCGTCGTCGCCGGGCTCGCGGTCGAGACGCGCGACGAGCCGCCGGGCACCGAGCTCCTCCAGACGCCGGTCGAGGCGGCGCCCGTGCCCGCAGAACTGGTCGTAGGCGGGGTCACCGAGGGCGAGGACGGCGTACCGGGCGCCGTCGAAGCGCGGCGCGGCCGGGTCGGCGAGCAGCTCCCACAGGGCGGTGCCGTTGTCGGGGGCGTCACCGTCGCCGAAGGTGCTGGTGACGAGGACGACGTCGGCGCGCCGCGGGAGGGTGTCGAGGGCGTCGTCCATGGCCACGACCCGCGGGGGCGTCCGGTCGCGGCGGCGAGGCGCGCGGCGACGTCCGCGGCGACCTGCTCCGCGGTGCCGGTCTGCGACGCCCACAGCACGACGAGCTCGCGGACGGGCGTGGTGAGGGCGGGTGCGCGTCCGCCGCCGGGGGCGCGCGAGAACATGCCGGCCAGGACGCCGTCGACCCACAGGGCCGCGGCACCGTCGAGCGGTGCGGTCGGCGGGAGCACCGGCGTCCCGGGGGTGCCGCCGCCGAGGCCCGCGAGGAAGCCGGCGAGGTAGCGCTGCTCGTCGGGGCCCAGCGCCGGGGGCGCGACGTCCTCGAGGCCGAGCGCGGCCGCGAGCGCGCGCATCGTCGCGGGGCCGTCGAGGGGGGTGCCCGCGCCACCGGCCGGGGCCCGGACGCCGTCCGCCGGGCCCGCGCCCACCGGGTCCGCGCCCGTCGGCTCCGCGACCGCCGTGTCCGCGCGCGCGCCGTCACCGGCCACCTCCGCCCCGGCGACGGGGGTCAGCGTGACGGCGCACGCCTTGAGCTCCGGCTGGAACGACAGGGGGTCGACGGCGTCGTTGGTCACGGCGTTCACGGCGAGGTACTCACCGAACAGGTCGTTCCAGTGGAACGGGGCGAACAGCGTGCCCGGGCGCACGCGGTCGGTGACGACGACCGGCAGGACGGCGCGCCCGCGGCGTGAGGCCACCTCCGCGGTGCTCCCGGTCGTGACGCCGTGCCGCGCCGCGTCGTCGGGGTGGACCTCGACGAACGGGCCCGGGTTCAGACGGTTGAGCGCCGGCACCTTCCCGGTCTTGGTCAGCGTGTGCCACTGGTGCTGCACGCGTCCCGAGGTGAGCACGAGGGGGTAGTCGTCGTCGGGCGTCTCGGCGGGCTCCATGTGCGGGCGGGCGTGGAAGACGGCCCGGCCGCTCGGCGTCGGGAACACCAGGTGGGGACGGCTGCCGTCGGGGCGCACGTGCACCGGCTGGTGCACGCCGTCGTTGCGGTAGCGGACCGGGTTGCGCGCAGGCCCGTCCGGCGCGGCGGGCCACTGCACCGGCCCGGTGCGCAGGCGCGCGTACGTGACGCCGCGCAGGTCGTACCCCGTACGCGGGTTCGTGCTGCCGCGGATCTCCTCGAAGACCTCCTCGGCGCACGTGTACGCGAACCCGTCGAACCCCATCGCGGTGGCGACGCGGGCGATGAGCTGCCAGTCGGGCAGGGCGTCCCCGGGCGGGTCCAGGGCGTGACGCGCGAGCGTCATGGTCCGCTCGCTGTTGACCATCACCCCGTCGGCCTCGGACCAGAGCGCGGCGGGGAGCACGACGTCGGCGTAGGCGTTCGTCTCGGTGTCGGCGAACACGTCCTGGGTCACGACGAGCTCGGCGCGCTCGAGCCCCTCGATGACGGTGCGGCGGTTCGCCACCGACGCGACCGGGTTGGTGCAGATCACCCAGCAGGCCCGGATCTCGCCGTCGGCCATGCGGCGGAACATGTCGACGGTGCCGGTGCCGACGCCGTCGGCGCGGATCGTGCCCGGCGGCACGCCCCACAGCTCCTCGACGAACGCGCGGTCGTCGGCGTCGAGCACGGACCGCTGCCCCGGCAGGCCCGGGCCCATGTACCCCATCTCGCGCCCGCCCATGGCGTTGGGCTGCCCCGTCAGGGAGAACGGCCCGCTGCCCCGCCGGCAGATCGCGCCCGTCGCCAGGTGCAGGTTGACCAGAGCGTTCGTGCTCCACGTGCCGTGGGTGGACTGGTTGAGCCCCATGGTCCAGCACGACACCCAGTTCCCGGCACCGGCGATGAGCGCGGCCGCGGCGCGCAGGTCGTCGGCGGGCACGCCCGTGAGGGCCTCGACGACGTCCGGCGGGTAGTCCGCGAGGAACGCCGGCATCTGCTCCCAGCCCTCGGTGTGCTCCGCGACGAACTCCTCGTCGACGGCGTCCGACTCCACCAGCAGGTGCAGCAGGCCGTTGAGGAGGGCGAGGTCGGAGCCCGGACGCACCTGCAGGAACAGGTCGGCCTTCTCGGCGGTGGCGGTGCGGCGCGGGTCGACGACGATGAGCTTCGCGCCCGCCTTGACGCGGTCGAGCAGGCGCAGGAACAGGATGGGGTGGCAGTCGGCCATGTTCGCGCCGATGACAAGGAACACGTCGGCGTGGTCGAGGTCCTCGTAGGAGCCCGGCGGCCCGTCCGCTCCGAGCGAGAGCTTGTAGCCGGTGCCGGCGCTGGCCATGCACAGCCGGGAGTTCGACTCGATCTGGTTGGTGCGCAGGTACCCCTTGGCGAGCTTGTTCGCCAGGTACTGCGCCTCGATGCTCATCTGGCCCGACACGTACAGCGCGACGGCGTCCGGGCCGTGCGTGTCGAGGACCTCCCGCAGGCGCCGAGCGACGAGCGCGACCGCGTCGTCCAGGGACGCCTGGCCCGCCTCCCCGCCCCGCTCTGCGCGCACGAGCGCCGTCGACAGGCGCCCGCGGGCGGAGAACAGGTCCGCGCTCGTCGCGCCCTTGGTGCACAGCCGCCCACCGTTGGACGGGTGGCCGCGGTCGCCGGCGGCGCGCGTCACGCGCCGGGTGCCGGCGTCGTCCTCGGTCACGTCGAGGACGACGCCGCAGCCGACGCCGCAGTACGAGCACACGGTCGCGACCCGGGTCGCGGTCGTGCCCTCGGACTGCGCGGTGGTGGTGGCCGTCACGCCGGTGCCCTCCCCTGCCCCGCCGTCAGATCGTCGCCGCGCCGAACGCGGACCCGCGACGCTGGTACACCGCCCACGTGGTCAGCGCCATGACCGCGTACAGGCCGACGATCACCCACAGCGCGGCCTGGATCGACCCGGTCAGCGACGTCGAGACGGCGAACCCCCGGGGGATGAGGAACCCGCCGACCGCACCGACCGCGCCGGCGATGCCGATGCAGCCCGCGGCCGCCTTCGCCCGCCGGCCCCGGTCCGCGTCGTCGCTCGCGCCGAACCGGAACACCGCCGGGATCATGCGGTACACCGAGCCGTTGCCGGCACCCGTGGCGAGGAAGAGCAGCAGGAACGAGCCGAAGAACAGGCCGAACGACTGCGCCCGCAGGGCGAGGATCGCCCCGACCGTGCCCAGCGCCATCACGCCGAACGCGACGACCGTGACCCGTGCGCCCCCGAAGCGGTCCGCGAGCGCGCCCCCGGCGGGCCGCGCGACGGAGCCGACGAGCGCACCGAGGAACGCGATGGTGAGCGTCACCTCGGGGAACTGGGCGTCGAGCAGCGTCGGGAACGCACCGGAGAAGCCGATGAACGAGCCGAACGTGCCGATGTAGACGAACGAGATGATCCACGTGTGCGTCGCGCGGGCGGCCGCGCCGTACGCCCGCGGGTCGGCCTTGGCGTTGCTCAGGTTGTCCATGAACCGCCACGCGAGCACGGCCGCGAGCACGGCGAGCGGCAGGAACATCAGGCCGGCCCGCTCGAGCGAGAGCCCCGCGCCCGCGACGACGACCAGCGGCACGGCGAGCTGCACCGCGGCGGTGCCGATGTTGCCGCCCGCGGCGTTGAGGCCGAGCGCCTTGCCCTTCTCCCGCTCCGGGTAGAAGAACGAGATGTTGGCCATCGACGACGCGAAGTTGCCGCCGCCGACGCCGGCGAGCGCGGCCACGGCCAGCAGCGCGCCGAACGGCAGCTGCGGGTTCTGCACGGCCCAGACGAGCGCACCCGTCGGCAGGAGCAGCAGCAGCGCCGAGACCACCGTCCAGTTGCGGCCGCCGAACACGGGCACCGCGAACGTGTACGGGATGCGCAGCGTCGCCCCGACGAGGCTCGGCACGGCGATGAGCCAGAACATCTGGTCGACGGTGAGCACGAAGCCCGCGTCGGGCAGGCGGGGCACGACGATGCTCCACAGCGCCCACACGGCGAAGCCGAGGAACTCGGCGAACACCGACAGGCCGAGGTTGCGGCGGGCGACGGCACGGCCGACCGTGCGCCACTGCTGCGCGTCCTCGGGGTCCCAGCCGTCGATCCAGCGGCCGCGGCGGACGGTCAGACCGGCGGCCGCCGCTGCGGCGTCGGGGGCGGGCGCGACCGGCGGTGCGGGCGCTGCTGCGGGCGTGGTGGTCTGGGTCACGGGAGCCTCCGGGCGTCGGGTGCGCGCGGTGCGCGGCACGGGTGGGGCGTCCGGGCGCCGGGCGGTGCCCGGAGCCTCGCGGTGGTGCGGGGGCTGCAGGTCGTCGGCGGCCGAGAGGTGCGGCCGCGTGCCCCGACGCTAGGGACGTCGTGTTTCGCCCGACCGCGGGCTGGCGTAACCCGCCGCGAACGTCTTCCGCACACGCCCGGGCCGGCAGGTGTGAGGACGTGCCGACCCGCGGCGTCCCGACGGGCGGTTCCCGCGGCGGCTGCCAGGATGGGCGCATGCCGGACCTGAACGCCCTCGTGACCACCCACCTGGACCTGGCCCGCGCGGACGCGCACGGCCGCAGCGCCGAGCTCGTCGTGCACGACGGGGAGCTGCGCCAGACCGTCATCGCGCTCACCGCGGGCACCGAGCTCGGCGAGCACGCCTCGCCGCCGGCGGCGAGCCTGCAGGCCCTCGTCGGCCGCGTCCGCGTGCACGTCGGCGACGAGGTGCAGCAGGAGGTGGCCGCGGGCGAGCTGTGGACGCTCACGCACGAGCGGCACTCCGTGCTCGCGCTCGAGGACTCCGTCGTGCTGCTCACGACCGTGACGAGCGTCGACCGCACGCCGCACGGATGAGCGACCCGCTCCCCCCGCTCGTCGCGCCCGGGCCGCCGCTGACGCCCGAGCAGGTCGCCCGGTACGCCCGGCACCTGGCGCTGGACCCGGTCGGGGAGGTCGGGCAGCGCCGGCTGCTGGCCGCGCGCGTCCTCGTGCTCGGCGCGGGCGGTCTCGGGTCGCCGGTCCTGCTGTACCTCGCGGCCGCGGGCGTCGGGACGCTCGGGGTCGTCGACGACGACGTCGTTGAGACGTCGAACCTGCAGCGGCAGGTGGTGCACGGCACGGCCGACGTTGGGCACCCCAAGGTCGACTCCGCGGCGCGGCGCGTCCGTGACCTGAACCCCGACGTCACCGTCCGTACCCACCCGGTGCGGCTGACGGCGCAGAACGCCGAGGAGCTGCTCGGCGGCTACGACCTCGTCGTCGACGGCACGGACAACTTCGCGACGCGCTACCTCGTGAACGACACGTGCGCGCGCCTGGGGCTGCCGTGGGTGTGGGGCTCGGTCCTGCGCGGGCACGCCCAGGTCAGCGTGTTCTGGGCGGGCGTGCCGGGCGGGGTCGACCTGCGCGACGTGTTCGGGGAGCCCCCCGCGCCGGGCACGGTGCCCTCGTGCGCGCAGGACGGCGTGCTCGGCGCGGTCTGCGCGGCCGCCGGCTCGGCGATGGCCGTTGAGGCGGTCAAGCTCGTCTGCGGCACGGGGCGGACCCTGCTCGGGCGGGTCGCCGTCCTCGACGCGTTCGACGCGACGTGGCGCGAGGTCCCGGTGCGGGCACGGCCCGGCCGGCCCGCACCGGCACCCGCCCGCGCGGCGGGTACCGTCGAGACCGTGACGACCCCCGACGCCCCCACCGACCTGACCCCGGCCGGGCTGCGCGACCTGCTGGCCGCGCGCGACGCCGGCACCGCCGACGTGGACGTGGTCGACGTGCGCGAACCCGGCGAGACGGCGGCCGGGACGCTCCCGGGCGCCCGCCTGGTCCCGCTCGGCCGGTGGGCCGACGGCACCGCGGTGGCCGACCTGGACCCGGACCGCACGCTCGTGCTCGTCTGCCGCTCCGGCATGCGCTCGGCACGTGCGGCGGCGTACGCGCGGGCCGCCGGCGTCCGGGACGTGCGCAACCTCGACGGCGGGCTCGTCGCGTGGGCGCGCGAGGTGGACCCGGGGCTCGTCGTCCCCTGACGCCACCCGCGGGCGCGCGCCCGCGGGCCGGTCTCAGCCGTGGTCGGCGCCGCGCAGCTGCCGGACGGCGTGCACGAGCACGGGCCCGAGCAGCGCGGCCGCGTCACGCGCGGCACCGGTGGAGCCGGCGACGTTGACGACGAGCGTGCGCCCGGCCACCCCGGCGAGCCCGCGGGACAGCATGGCCGCGGCGACCCCGCGCGCGGCACCGTCGGCACGCAGCGCCTCGGCGATCCCCGGCACCTCGCGCTCGAGCACGCGCCGGGTCGCCTCGGGCGTGCGGTCGCGTGGTCCCAGACCCGTGCCGCCGCTCGTCACCACGAGGGCCGCGCCCTCGCCGACGGCCGCACGCAGCGCCGCCTCGACCGGGTCGCCGTCGGGCACCACGACCGCGTCGTCGACGTCGAAGCCCAGCCCCCGCAGCGCGGCGACGAGGACCGGCCCCGACCGGTCCTCGTAGGTGCCCGCGGCCGCCCGGTCGGACGCCGTGACGACGACCGCGCGCCCGAGGGCGGCCTCGGCCGCGCGGCCGGCCACGGAGCCATACACGGAGTCAGTCACCGACTCAGCCGCGGAGTCAGCCACGGAGTCAGTCACGGTGCCAGTCCCCGCTGCGCCCGCCCTCCTTGGCCTCGACCCGCACGTCCGTGATCGACGCGCCCTTGTCGACGGCCTTCACCATGTCGACGAGCGTGAGGCCCGCCGCCGCGACGCACGTCAGCGCCTCCATCTCCACACCCGTGCGGTCCGCGGTGCGCACGCGCGCCTCGATGCGCACGCCGTCGTCCTCCACCGTGAGGTCGACCTCGACCCCGTGGATCGCGATCGGGTGGCACAGGGGCACGAGGTCCGGGGTGCGCTTGGCCGCCTGGATGCCCGCGATGCGCGCCACGGCGAGCGCGTCGCCCTTGGGCACGCCCTCGCCGCGCAGCAGCGCCACGACCTCGGGCGTCGTCACCAGCCGCCCCGACGCGCGCGCCGTGCGCACCGTGACGGGCTTGTCGGCCACGTCCACCATGCGCGCCGCCCCGCGCTCGTCCACGTGCGTCAGGCGCGCGCCGGGCGCGCCGCTCCCCGGGTCGCTCACGCGTCCCCCTCCCTCAGGTCCACCACGGTCACCGTCTCCCCCGCGGCGACGCGGGTCGCGTCGGCGGGGACGTCCAGGAGCGCGTCGGCCCGCGCGAGCGCGCCGAGCAGGTGCGAGCCGGGCCCGCCGACGGGTGTCGCCACGAGCGCGCCGTCGCGGACGTCGAGGCGCGCGCGCAGCAGCTGGCGACGACCGGCGGGCGAGCGCACGTCGGACGCGAGCACCGCCGGCAGCCGGCGCCGGTGCACGTGCCGCGCGCCGAGCATGCGGCGCAGCAGCGGACGCACGAACACCTCGAACGACACGAACGCGCTCACGGGGTTGCCCGGCAGGCTGAGCACGGGCGTGCCGGACGGCAGGCGCCCCACGCCCTGCGGCTTGCCCGGCTGCATGCGCACGTGCACGAGCTCCCCGTGCCCGCCCGCGAGCAGCGCGTCGCGCACGACGTCGTAGGCGCCCACCGACACGCCGCCGGTGGTGACGACGACGTCCGCCCCCGTGCCCAGCTCGTCGAGGACGCGCAGCACGTCCGGCACGTCGTCGGCGAGGACGCGCACGTCCACCACGCGCGCACCGGCCGCCTCGGCCGCGGCCGCGAGCTGCACGCCGTTCGACTCGTGGATCTGCCCGTGCGCGAGCGCACCCCCGTCGGTGACGAGCTCGCTGCCGGTGGACACGACGGCGACCCGCGGCCGGCCGTGCACGGCCACCTGCCGGTGGCCCGTCGCCGCCAGCAGGCCGAGCGCCGCGGCGCCGAGCACGTCGCCGGCGCGCAGGACGACCTCGCCGGCGCGCACGTCCTCGCCGCGGTGGCGCACGTGCGCGCCGGGCGCGACGACGTCGCGCAGCGCCACGCGGTCGGTGCCGCCGTCGGTGAGCTCGACCGGGACGACCGTGTCGGCGTCCGCGGGGACGGGCGCGCCCGTCATCATGCGCACGGCGGCCCCGGCCGGCACCACGACCGCGCGGGTGTCCCCGGCGGGCACGTCGTCGGCGACGTCGAGCACGGCGCCGGCGCGCGCGTCGGCGGCGCGCAGCGCGTACCCGTCCATCGCCGAGGAGGGCCAGGGCGGCAGGTCGAGCGTCGACGCCACGTCCTGCGCGAGCGCCGCGCCGCGGGCCGCCGCGAGGGGCAGGACCTGCACCGGCAGCGGCCCCGCGAGCGCGAGGACCGCCGCCGCGTGCTCGTCGAGCGTGCGCACGGGGCGCGCGGGGACGGACGCGTGGTCGACGGTCTCGGGCACGCGACCAACCTAGCGGCGCGCCGTGCGGGCACGACCGCGACGCGTGCGCCCGCCCGCCCGGCAGACCGGTGCGTCGCGGCGGGCGTCCGTATGATCGGCCCGATGGAGCCCGTCACGTCCCGCGGTGCCGTGCCGGTCGCCCTCGGACCGCCCCCCGCCCGTCCGGTCGAGGCGACCGCGGTCCCGCGACCGCCGGCACGGCTGCGCGGCGACGGGCTCGTCGACCGCTGGGGGCGCGTCGCCACCGACCTGCGGGTCTCCCTCACCGACCGCTGCAACCTGCGCTGCACGTACTGCATGCCGGCGGAGGGCCTGCCGTGGGCGCCCGACGCCACCGTGCTGACCGACGACGAGGTGGTGCGGCTGGTGCGCGTCGCCGTCGAGCGGCTCGGCGTGCGCGACGTGCGGTTCACCGGCGGGGAGCCGCTGCTGCGCCGGGGCCTCGAGGGCATCGTCGCGGCCGCCGCGGCGCTGCGCACCCCCGACGGCGCGCCCGTCGGGACGGCGCTCACCACCAACGCGCTGGGCCTGGACAAGCGGGCGCGCGCGCTGGCGGCCGCCGGGCTGGGGCGCGTCAACGTCTCGCTCGACTCGCTGCGACCGGAGCGGTTCGCCGCCATCACCCGCCGCGACCGGCTCGCGGACGTGCTCGCCGGGCTGCGCGCGGCCCGCGACGCCGGGCTCGGGCCCGTGAAGGTCAACGCGGTGCTGGTGCGCGGCGTCAACGACGACGAGGCCGTCCCGCTGCTCGCGTGGGCCCTCGAGCACGGCTACCACCTGCGCTTCATCGAGCAGATGCCGCTGGGCCCCGCCGGGTCGTGGGACCGCGCGGGGCTCGTCACCGCGCAGGAGATCCTCGACGCCCTCACGGCCGCATTCGACCTCGAGCCCGAGCCGGCCGGTGCCCGCGGCGGCGCCCCCGCCGAGACGTGGACGGTGCGCGGGCGGCCGGGGGCGACCGTCGGCGTCATCGGGTCCGTGACGCGCCCGTTCTGCGGCGCCTGCGACCGGACCCGCCTGACGGCGGACGGCCAGGTGCGCAGCTGCTTGTTCGCGCGCGAGGAGCACGACCTGCGCGGTCTGCTGCGCTCGGGCGCCGACGACGAGGCGCTGGCCGAGGCGTGGCGGGCGGCGATGTGGGGCAAGAAGCCGGGGCACGGGATCGACGACGTCGGGTTCCTGCAGCCGGCCCGCACGATGAGCGCGATCGGAGGCTGACATGGCGGCGGGGACGGCCGGGACCGGCACAGGGGTGCACACGCTGACCGTGCGCTACTTCGCGGCGGCGCACGAGGCGGCGGGGGTGGGCGAGGAGCGGGTCGACGTGCCGGACGGGGTGACGGTCGGCGGGCTGCTCGACGCGCTCGCCGCCCGGCACGACGGCCGCCTGCGCGACGTGCTCGCGGTCTGCGCGCTGCTGGTCGACGGCACGCTGCACCGTGACCGGGACGAGCCGCTGGGCTCCCCGCAGGTCGTCGACGTGCTGCCGCCCTTCGCCGGGGGCTGAGGCGCCCGTCCCGCGCCCCTCAGGCGCAGTTGACCCACTCGTGGGTGCCGTCGCCGAGGACCTGACGCTTCCACACGGGCAGGTGCTCCTTGACCTCGTCGACGAGCCGCGCCGCCGCGGCGAACGCCTCCTGCCGGTGCGCGGCCGCCACCGCGACACCGAGGGCGCAGTCGCCGACCTCGAGCGGTCCCACCCGGTGCACGACCGCCACGGCGTCCACGGGGGCGTCGGCGGCGACGGCGGCGACGACCCGGGCCAGGACCCGGCCGGCGTCGGGGTGCGCGACGTACTCGAGGGCCGTGACGGCACGGCCGTGGTCGTGGTCGCGCACCACGCCGGCGAACGTGACCACCGCGCCGGCGGCGGCGTCGGCCACGGCCGCCGCGAGCGCCGCGACGTCCACCACCGCCTGCGTGACGTCGGTGACGACCACGCGACGTGCGGGCGCGGCGAGGCGGGAGGAGTCGTGCGGGCTCACGGCGCCACCCTAGGCACGCCCGCCGGCCCGCACGCCCCTTCGCGGGGCGCTGCCGGATGCAGGACGCGTCCGCGCACCGCACACGCGGCGCTCTTCCCCCGCAGAACGCCGCGCCTGCGGCACGGCATGGCCTAGCCTGTCGCCATGCGGTACCGGGTGGGAGAGGCCGCGAGCCTCCTGGGGGTCAGCGACGACACCGTGCGCCGCTGGATCGACGCCGGGCGGCTGCGCTCGACGCGCACGGCGTCGGGGCGCCACGAGGTCGACGGGGTCGACCTCGCACGCCTCGCCCAGCAGGTCGCCGACGAGCAGGACGCGGGCGACGGCGGCCGCGGGCGGCACTCGACGCGCAACCGGCTGCGCGGGATCGTCACCCGCGTCGTGCGCGACGGTGTCATGGCGCAGGTCGACATCCAGGCCGGTCCGCACCGGGTCGTGTCCCTCATCAGCCGGGAGGCGGCCGACGAGCTCGGTCTCGAGCCGGGCGTCGTGGCCGTGGCGTCCGTGAAGGCGACGAACGTCGCCGTCGAGCACGTCGAACGCGCATGACGCACCCGCGGCGGACCCGACACGCGCGACGGGCCCTCGCCCTCGCGCCCCTCGTCCTCGCCGCCGGGTGCGCGGGTGGGCCCGCCCCTGCGGACGCGGCGGCCCCGGGCGGCCCCACCGGCCCGGTGGTCGTCCTGGTGGCGTCGTCGCTGACGGACGTCCTCGCCGACGTGGAGGCCGACCTGGAGGCCCGCCACCCGGGCCTCGACGTGCGCACGAGCCCCGCGGCGAGCTCGACGCTCGCCGCCCAGGTGCTCGCGGGCGCACCCGCGGACGTCCTCGTCACGGCGAGCGAGGCGACGATGGCGACCGTCACCGACGCGCTCGGCGGCGACCCCGTCGTCGTGGCACGCAACGCGCTGCAGATCGCGGTGCCGGCCGGCAACCCCGCGGGCGTCACGGGACTGGCCGACCTCGCCGACCCCGCCCTGACGGTCGCGCTGTGCGACCCCGCGGTGCCGTGCGGGGCGGTGGCGGCCGAGGTGCTGGCGTCCGCGGGCGTGGCGGGCGCACCGGACACGCTCGAGCAGGACGTGCGGGCCGTGCTCACGAAGGTCCGGCTGCGGGAGGTCGACGCCGCGCTGGTCTACCGCACCGACGTCCTCGCCGGCGGCGACGAGGTCGAGGGCCTCGACCTGCCGGCCGCGCACGACGTGGCGACGACGTACCCGGCCCTCGTGCTGCCCGACGCCCCCCACCCGGCGGCGGCACGCGCCGTCGTGGACCACCTGCGCTCCCCCGCCGGTGTCGCCGCACTGCGCGCCGCCGGGTTCACGACGCCGTGAGCCGCCGCCGACCCGCCCCGGTCGCGCTGCTCGTGCCGGCGGCGCTCGGGCTCGTCCTGCTCGTCGCCCCGCTCGTCGCGCTGGTCGTCGCGACGCCGTGGGCGGACCTCGGGGCGCGCGTGCTGGCGCCCGGGGTCCTCGACGCGCTGCGGCTCTCGCTGGTCACGGCGGCCGTGAGCACGCTGCTGTGCGTGCTGGTCGGCGTTCCCCTCGCCTGGGTGCTGGCGCGCACCGACGTGCCGGGCCGTGCGCTGGTGCGCGCGCTCGTCACGGTGCCGCTGGTCCTGCCGCCCGTCGTCGGCGGAGTCGCGCTGCTGCTCCTGCTGGGCCGCCAGGGCCTGCTGGGACGCCACCTCGACGCGTGGTTCGGCGTCACCGTGCCGTTCACGTCCGCCGCGGTGGTCCTGGCGCAGACGTTCGTCGCGCTGCCGTTCCTCGTCCTGGCGGTCGAGGGTGCGATCGCCGGCACGGACGCGCGGCGCGAGGCGGCCGCCGCGACGCTGGGCGCATCCCGCTGGTACGTCGCGCGGCGCGTGACCCTGCCGGCCGCGGCGCCGGGGATCGCCGCCGGGGCCGCGCTGTGCTTCGCGCGCGCCCTGGGCGAGTTCGGCGCCACGCTCACGTTCGCGGGCAGCTTCCCCGGCACGACCCGCACGATGCCGCTCGCGGTGTACCTGGCGCTCGACAGCGACCCGCAGGCCGCGGTCGCGATGTCCCTGCTGCTGCTCGTCCTCTCGGTCGCGGTGCTCGTCGCGCTGCGCGGGCGGTGGGTCGGCGGGCTCACGGGTACCGCGCCGGCGCCGCCGCGAGCGGCGCGGACGCGCGAGGTGGCGGCGCCGTGAGGGCCGCCCGCGGCGCCGCCGGCGTCGGGGCCGGCCTCGACGCGCACCTCGTCGTCCGCCGCGGCGCGTGGCAGCTCGACCTGCGCCTCGTCGTGCCGGCCGGCGGCGTGCTCGCCGTGCTCGGGCCGAACGGCGGCGGGAAGTCGACGGCGGTCGCGGCCCTGGCGGGGCTCGTGCCGCTGGACCGCGGGCACGTGCGGCTCGGCGAGCGGGTCCTCGCCGACGCGGAGGCGGGCGTCGACCTCCCGCCCGAGCGGCGCGGGCTCGGCGTCGTGCTGCAGGACGTGCTCCTGGTCCCGCACCTGTCGGCGCGCGAGAACGTCGCGTTCGGGCGCCGCGCTGCGGGCGAGCGGGCACGCCCCGCGCGTCAGCACGCCGACCGCCTGCTCGAGGCGGTCGGCCTCGCCGCGCACGCCCGCACGCGCGCCGAGCGCCTGTCCGGCGGGCAGGCCCAGCGTGCGGCGCTCGCGCGGGCACTCGCCGTCGACCCCGCCGCGCTCGTCCTCGACGAGCCGTTCGCGGCGCTCGACGCGCACGCCCGCCGCCACGTGCGCGACGTCGTGGCGGACCACGTGCGCACGCGGCGGGTCCCGCTCGTCCTCGTGACGCACGCCCTGGACGACGCGCGCGACCTCGCGGACGAGGTCCTGGTCCTCGAGCGCGGCCGCGTCGTGCAGCGCGGCGCGCCCGACGACCTCGCGGACGCCCCCGCGACGGACTACGTGGCCGAGCTGGTCGGCGGCCCCGGGGTGGGGTCATGAGCGCACGCGACGCCGACGTCCTCGTCGTGGTCCCCGCGGGCGGCACGGCGCGCCGCCTCGGCGGCGGGGACAAGACCGCCCTCGACGTGGGCGGACGCACGGTCCTCGAGCGGCTCCTCGCCGACCTCGCGCCGTGGCCGACCGTGGTCGTCGCCGACCCGCCGGCACCGCACGTGCGCGCCCGTGCCCCGCACGCGCGCTGGTGCCGGGAGGACCCGCCCGGCGCCGGTCCGCTCGCGGCCCTCGCGGCGGGCCTCGCGACCGCCCCGGGCGCGCGCGTGCTCGTCGCCGTGGCCGGCGACCAGCCGTTCGCCGGGCGCGCCGTGCCCGCGCTGCTCGCCGCGCTCGACGCGGCCCCCCGGGCCGGTGCGGCGGCCGCCGCGGACGGCGAGGGACGCCTGCAGCCGCTGCTCGCCGCGTACCGCACGGCGGCCGTGGCGACGGTGCTGCGCGGCCCGGTCGCGCACCGCCCGGTGCGCTCCCTCTGCGCCGGGCTGGACGTCGTGCCCGTCCCGCTGCCGGCGGCCCAGCTGCTCGACGTCGACGACGCGGACGACCTCGACCGGGCGCGGCGCACCGCCGCGGACGGCACCGCCCCCGGCTGACGACCGTCGTGCCGGCCCGGTGACCCCGTGCGGGTGTCGACGGGTCAGCCGCCGGCCGCGCCGCGCACGCGCAGCTCGCGCTCGACCTGCGCGAGCGCCTCGCGGACGCGCGCGGTCGCCTCGGCGGTGCCCGCCCCGGTGCGCCCGGCCACGACGCCGACGAGGAACGCGGTCATGGGTCCGGCCGGGCGGACCACCCCGTGCGCGACGTCGCGCACCATGCCCAGCACCGGTGCGGTCGCGTCCTCGACGAGCGCGCGGTCCACGTCGAGCACCTCGGCCACGTGCACGAGCCAGTCGTACAGCGGTTCGGCGTCCGTCATCCGGTCCTCCCCGGTCGTCGCGGCCGGGCACCCGCCGGCCCGGCGACGGCGAGCCTACGCGCCGGTCAGGACCCGTCGGCCGACGTCGTGCCCAGGTGCGGGGCGAACGCCTTCTCCCGTGCGCGCGCCGCCAGGTGCTCGACGCGCTCGGCCTGGTCGCGCGAGCGCTCGACGAACCCCTCCACCCGTGCCACGTCGAGCCCCAGCGCGTCCGCGTGCTCGCGCAGCGTCACCCAGCCCATGCGCTTGCCCTCGAGCCCCGACCGCACGATCTCCAGCTCGAGCACGAGGGACAACGGGGAACGGCCGACGACACGCCCGTTCGGCTTCAGCCGCGCCACCCGCTCGCCGAGCGCGGCGGCCATCGCCTTCCAGCGCGAGAGCGGCAGGCCGAGGTCGCGTGCCGTCGCGACGTGCGTCGCGCGCTCCTCGCGCAGCTCGGCGGCCAGCCGCGCGAGGGGTTCGCGCATGTCCCCGATGTCCTCCACCCGGGACAGCCGGGTGAGCCGGGAGATGACCGCGGAGGCGCCTGCCACGTGGTCCTCGAGGTACGTCGTCAGCAGCGTGCGGTCGATCTCGGGCTGCTCGTGGGTCATCGCTCCTCCGCTCGCGTCCCCGGTGGCGGCCGTGCGTGCACGCCGCGGGCTCGGCACGATGCTCGGGCCTGCGGCGCGGGCGCGCCAGGCGAGCGCCGTCGCGGGACGAGGTCAGGGACGCTCGGACGGCACCACGGCGTCGGGGCCCTCGAGCAGGGGCGTGACCGCGTCGGGGCGGTCGGCGGCGGCGACCGCCGCGGCCGCGGGCGGCGTCAGGCGCACCCGCCGACGGCTGGACCGGGGCCGGTAGACGATCCGCGAGTGGAACGTGAACCGGGCCACGAACGCCACGACGAGCGTGATCGCCGTGGCGAGCACCGCGGCGACGTGCATCGTCTCCACGAGCAGCGCCATCACCGGCATCCGCAGCAGCGTCTCGACGTTGTTGAACGCGAACGACTGCCCGAACCGCGCCCACGCGCCCTTGCCCTCGTGCCGCAGGTCGCGGAACACGAACCGCTCCTGGAGCAGGAAGTTGCCGACGATCGTCAGCTCCGCCGCGACGAGCGCGGCGAGCAGCCACGCCGCGCCCAGCGAGGTCAGCGCCGCGACGATCGCGACGTTGAGCACCGCGCCGAACCCGCCGATGATGGCGAAGCGCGACATCCGCCCGAAGCGCAGGCCGCCGAGCTGCCACAGGAAGTGCAGGCCCTGGGCCATGTTCGCCTTGGACCGGCCGGCGAACCGCTCGCCGAACACGAACGGCACCTCGACGACGCGCATCGGGTGCCGCGCGAGGATCTCGAGCAGGATCTTGAACCCGCGCGGGCGCAGCACCTCGAGGTCGACGGCCGCCCGGCGCACGAGGAAGAAGCCCGTCATCGGGTCGGAGCAGTCGCGCAGACGCACCGGGAACATCGCGCGGGTGACGGCGGTGGAGGTCGAGGACACCGCCTGACGCACGACGCCGGACAGGCCTGCGCTGCTGCCGTCGCCCACGTACCGGGAGGCGACGACGACGTCGACGTCCTCCTCGCCCGCGCGCGCCACCATCGCGGGGATCAGCTCCGGCGGGTGCTGCAGGTCCCCGTCCATGACCAGGCACAGGGGCGCGGACGAGGCCCGCAGCCCCTCCGCGACGGCACCGCCGAGGCCGCCGACCGGGTCGTCGCGGTGCAGCACGCGCACGGGCAGGCCGGCACCCGGTGCCACGGCGCGCACGACGTCCGCGGTGTCGTCGGTCGAGTCGTCGACGAACAGCAGCTCCGCGTCCAGCCCGCGCGTGGCGGCGTCGACGCGCCGCACGAGCTCGGCGACGTTCGGCGCCTCGTTGTACGTGGGGACGATGACGGTCAGACGGGGCGTGGTCGGCGCCGGTCCGGTCATCTCGCCCTCGCTCACGCTCGTCACTGGTCCTGCTCGATCGTCGCAGGCGGTCGCCGGCGACGCCACGTCACGGTAGCCGACGGTCCCGGGGACGCAGAAGGCACCGAAGCGGCGAAACGCTTAGGCCGGACGGGCGGCGCGAACCGGACAGGCCGGGCACGATGGCCACGTGCAGCGCGACGTCTCCGCCCGCCTGTCCCTGACCGTGCGCTCGGCCGCCACGCTCGTCCTCGAGGTCGCCGTGGCGCACGTGCACGCCCCCGAGGAGGAGCTGCGGGTCACGCTCGACGGCGCACCGGCGCCGGTGCGGGAGACGGCCGGACCGCACGGGACGCGGCTGCAGGTCGTCGCGGCCCCGCCCGGCGCGCTGGTCGTCGACTACCGGGCGACGGTGCGCGGACGGGCTGCCGCCGCGCCGGGCGACGACGAGGCCGACCGCCTGTGGTTCCTGCGGCCCAGCCGGTACTGCGAGTCGGACGCGCTGGCGCCGACGGCCCGCGCCGAGTTCGCCGGGCTGGACGGCCCCGACCTGCTCGCGGCGGTCTCGTCGTGGGTCGGCACGCGCCTGGCGTACCTGCCCGGGAGCAGCCGTCCCACCGACGGCGCCGTCGGCACGCTCCTGGCCCGGCAGGGCGTCTGCCGGGACTACGCGCACCTGGTCGTGGCGCTGCTGCGCGCGCTCGACGTGCCGGCGCGCGTCGTGGCCGTGTACGCGCCCGGGCTGGCACCCATGGACCTCCACGCGGTGGCCGAGGCGTGGGTCGACGGCGCCTGGCACGTCGTCGACGCGACGACGCTCGCCCCGCGCCCGGCGCTCGTGCGCGTGGCCACGGGACGCGACGCCTCGGACACCGCGTTCCTCACCGTCCACGGCGGCGTCGCCGTGCTCGACGCGCTCGAGGTGACCGCGGTCGCCGACGCGCTCCCCGACGACGACGTCCGCAGGCTCGTCGCCCTGCGCTGAGCGGTCGGGGGGCGCGCTCCCGCGCGTCGTGCCGACCAGCGCTGTGACCTTGGCCGTCGCCCCGCGCTCGACGGGCCGACCCGGCGGTGCGCTGGCACGCTGTCCACCATGCAGATCTGGCCCGGACGCCCCTACCCCCTCGGCGCCACGTACGACGGGACGGGCACCAACTTCGCCCTGTTCTCCGGCGTGGCGGAGCGCGTCGAGCTGTGCCTCATCGACGCCGACGGCACCGAGACCCGCATCGACCTCCCCGAGGTCGACGCCTTCGTCTGGCACGGCTACGTGCCCGGCCTGGCCCCCGGCCAGCGCTACGGGTTCCGCGTGCACGGCCCCTACGACCCGGCGCAGGGCCACCGCTGCGACCCCTCGAAGCTGCTGCTCGACCCGTACGCGAAGGCGATCGACGGGCAGATCGACGGCGACGCGTCGCTGTTCTCCTACCGGTTCGACGCGCCGGAGGAGCGCAACGAGGAGGACTCGAAGGACCACACGATGACGTCGGTCGTCGTGAACCCGTTCTTCGACTGGGGCCACGACCGCCCGCCGCAGCACGAGTACCACGAGTCCGTCATCTACGAGGCGCACGTCAAGGGCCTGACGCAGCTGCACCCGGCCGTGCCCGAGGAGCTGCGCGGCACGTACGCGGGCATCGCGCACCCCGCCGTCGTCGAGCACCTGTCGAGCCTCGGCGTGACCGCGATCGAGCTCATGCCCGTGCACCAGTTCGTCAACGACCCGACGCTGCAGGAGCGCGGCCTGTCGAACTACTGGGGGTACAACACGATCGGCTTCTTCGCGCCGCACAACGCGTACTCCTCGCTGACGACCTCCGGCCAGCAGGTGCAGGAGTTCAAGTCGATGGTCAAGGCTCTGCACGAGGCGAACATCGAGGTCATCCTCGACGTGGTCTACAACCACACCGCCGAGGGCAACCACCTGGGCCCGACGCTGAGCTTCCGCGGCATCGACAACGCGAGCTACTACCGGCTCGTCGACGAGGACCCCGCGCACTACTTCGACACCACGGGCACGGGCAACTCGCTGCTCATGCGCTCCCCGCACGTGCTGCAGCTGATCATGGACTCGCTGCGGTACTGGGTGACCGAGATGCACGTGGACGGGTTCCGGTTCGACCTCGCGGCGACGCTCGCCCGGCAGTTCCACGAGGTGGACCGGCTGTCCGCGTTCTTCGACATCGTCCAGCAGGACCCGGTCGTCTCCCAGGTCAAGCTCATCGCCGAGCCGTGGGACCTGGGCGACGGTGGCTACCAGGTGGGTGGGTTCCCGCCCCTGTGGTCGGAGTGGAACGGCGACTACCGCGACACGGTGCGCGACTTCTGGCGGGGCGAGCCGCAGACGCTCGGGCAGTTCGCGAGCCGGCTGTCGGGCTCCTCCGACCTGTACGAGCACACGGGCCGCCGTCCCATCGCGAGCATCAACTTCGTCACCGCGCACGACGGCTTCACGCTGAAGGACCTCGTCTCGTACAACGAGAAGCACAACGAGGCGAACGGCGAGGACAACCGGGACGGCGAGAGCCACAACCGGTCCTGGAACTGCGGCGTCGAGGGGCCGACGGACGACCCGGAGGTCAACCGGCTGCGCGCGCGCCAGCAGCGCAACTTCCTCGCCACGCTCCTGCTGTCGCAGGGCGTGCCGATGATCGCGCACGGCGACGAGATCGGGCGCACGCAGGGCGGCAACAACAACGGGTACTGCCAGGACAACGAGATCACCTGGATGGACTGGGACCTCGACGAGGACCGGCTGTCGCTCCTGGACTTCTCGCGGCGGCTCGTGCGCCTGCGCCGCGACCACCCCGTCTTCCGCCAGCGCCGCTTCTTCGCCGGCTCGCCCGACCACGGCGGGGAGTCCGACCTGCACGACATCGCGTGGCTGTCGCCCGGCGGCGAGCACATGGAGGACTCCGCCTGGGACTCCGACCACGCGTTCGCCGTCCAGGTGTTCCTCAACGGCGACGCGATCGCCGAGCCGGACATGCGGGGCGAGGACGTCGTGGACGACAGCTTCCTGCTGCTGTTCAACGGGCACTGGGAGAAGCGGCAGTTCCAGCTCCCGGCGGCCGAGTACGGCGAGGTCTGGACCGCGATCCTCGACACGGACTCGACGGTCGCGACCGGCACGGAGATCGACGCGCGGGGCAAGCTCGAGGTCGCCCCGCGCTCGATGGTCGTGCTCACGCGCCCGCCGATGACGCAGACGCCCGGCGGACCGGCCACCGGTGCGGCGCCGTCGGCCGCGTCGGCCGCGCGGGACACCGCTCGCGTGGCGGGTGGCGCTCAGTGACCGAGACCTGGACCACGCCCGAGCGCCGTCTCGTCCGGGCGCCGCACAAGGTCCCCGTCTCGACGTACCGCGTCCAGCTCGGGGCCGACCTGACGTTCGACGACGTCGCGGCGCGTGTGCCGTACTACGCGTCGCTCGGCGTGACGCACGTGTACCTGTCCCCCGTCCTGACGGCAGCGCCCGGGTCGACCCACGGGTACGACGTCGTCGACCACGACGAGGTCTCCCCCGTGCTCGGCGGCGAGGACGGGCTGCGCCGCCTCGCCGACGTCGCCCACGAGGCCGGGCTCGGCCTGGTCCTCGACATCGTGCCCAACCACATGGCCGTGCCCACGCCGGTGTGGCACAACCGCGCCCTGTGGTCGGTGCTGACGCACGGCCCGGAGTCGCCGTACGCGGCGTGGTTCGACGTCGACTGGTCGTCGGGCGACGGCGCCGTGCTCATGCCGGTGCTGGGCGACCGCATCGGCGCCGTCCTCGCGCGCGACGAGCTGCGCCTGGTCGAGGAGGACGTGCCCGGGGTCGGCACCACGTGGGTGCTGCGGTACCACGACCACGTCTTCCCCGTCCGGGCCGGCACGGAGGCGCTGCCGCTGGGCGAGCTCGTCGAGCGGCAGCACTACCGGCTCGCGTACTGGAAGGTCGCGGACGAGGAGCTCAACTACCGGCGCTTCTTCGACGTCGGCACGCTCGTGGCGATCCGCGTCGAGGAGCCGGAGGTGTTCGACGCCACCCACGCGCTCGTGCTGCGGCTGCTGCGCGACGGCGTGATCGACGGCCTGCGCATCGACCACCCCGACGGCCTCGCCGACCCCTCCGGCTACCTGGCGCGGCTGCGCGAGGCCACCGACGGCGCCTGGGTCGTCGTGGAGAAGATCCTCGCGGGCGAGGAGGAGCTGCCCGGCGACTGGGACACCGCGGGCAGCACCGGGTACGAGGCGCTGTGGCGCATCCAGCAGACGTTCACCGACCCCGGGGGCGCCGCGCGGCTCGGGGCGCTGATGCACCGGTACACCGGCGACGAGCCGGACGCGTTCGAGCGGCTGGTCGACGAGGCCAAGCGGCAGATCGTCGACGGCCCGCTGTACGCCGAGGTGCACCGGCTCACCACGATCGCGGCGGAGATCTGCCACGAGGACCTGCGCCTGCGCGACCACACGTGGCGCTCGATCGAGGAGTGCCTCGTCGAGCTCCTCGTCGCGTTCGACCGCTACCGCGCCTACGTCGTGCCCGGCGAGGCGCCCTCGCACGAGCAGGTCGCGGTCCTGCAGGCCGCGGCCGGGCGTGCCCGCCGCCGCCTGCCTGCGGAGCGCCACGAGACGATGTCCGTGCTGGTGGACCTGCTGCTGGGCCGCGAGGTCGGCTCCGCCGGCCGCACGCGCGACCCGCGTCGCGACGAGCTGGTCGTGCGCTTCCAGCAGACGTGCGGCGCCGTCATGGCCAAGGGCGTCGAGGACACCGCGTTCTACCGCTGGACCCACCTCGTCGCGCTGTGCGAGGTCGGCGGCGAGCCCGACCGGTTCGCGTTCACGCCGACCGACCTCGCCGCCTGGGCGTCGCGCGCGCAGGTCGCCACGCCCCTGGGCATGACGACGTTGTCGACGCACGACACCAAGCGCGGCGAGGACACGCGTGCCCGCATCGGGGTGCTGTCGGAGCTGCCGACGGAGTGGGCGGCGCTCGTCGACGACCTGCGCCGCGCCACCGCCGGCTACCGGGGTGCGCTGCTCGACGGGCGCACGGAGTACCTGCTGTGGCAGACGCTCGTGGGCACGTGGGACGGCCAGGCGCCGATCGAGGAGCAGCGCCTCGTCGACTACCTCACGAAGGCGATCCGCGAGGCGAAGTCGCGCACCTCGTGGACGGCGCCGGACACGGCGTACGAGGAGGCCGTGCTCGGCACCGCGACGCGCGCGGTCGCCGACCCGGCCGTGCTCGAGCTGCTGGCCGCGTGGGACGCCCGCACGCACGAGGCGGTGCGCGCCGCGACGCTCGGCACGAAGCTCGTGCAGCTGACGCTGCCCGGGATCGCGGACGTCTACCAGGGCACCGAGGTCCCCGTCCTGTCGCTCGTCGACCCGGACAACCGCCGGCCCGTGGACGCGGACGCGCTCGCCGCGCGCCTGCACCGGCTCGACGGGGGCGCCGGCGCCCGGTCGCTGGCGGACGAGAAGATGCTCGTCACGTCCCGCGCCGTGCGGCTGCGCCGCGACCTGCCCGAGGCGTTCGTGGGGCCGGACGCGGGCTTCGTCCCGCTCCCCCACTCCTCGGGGCACACGCTCACGTACGCGCGCACGGTCGCGGGCCAGCCGCGGGTCGCGGTCGTCGCGACGCGTCTGGCCGCCGCGGTCGAGCGGCTCGGCGGGTGGGCCGACCACACGGTCGCGCTGCCCGAGGGCACGTGGCACGACGTCCTCACCGACCGTTCCGTGACCGGGGGTGTGCAGCCGGTCGCCGAGCTGCTCGAGCGCCTGCCGGTGGCCCTGCTCGTGCACGAGGAGCACTGAGATGACCTACGTCCCCGAGGTGTGGGCGCCCGCCGCCGGCCGCGTCGAGCTCGTGCTGCCGTCCGGCGCGCCCGAGGGCGTCGACGTCGGCGGTGCCCGGGCCGACGCGCGCGGCCCGGGTCTGCGCGTGCCGATGGACGCCGTCCGTGACGGCTGGTGGCGCGGGCCCGCTCCCCTGCCGCACGGCACCGACTACGCGTTCGCGCTCGACGGCGGCCCCGGCCGCCCCGACCCGCGGGCCGCGTGGCTCCCGGACGGCGTGCACGGCGCGGCCCGCGTGTTCGACGCGGGGCGCTTCGCGTGGACGGACACCGGCTGGAGCGGTGTCGACGTGCGCGGCAAGGTCTTCTACGAGCTGCACGTCGGCACGTTCACGCCCGAGGGCACGCTGACGTCCGCGATCGAGCGGCTCGACCACCTGGTCGGGCTCGGGGTGGACGTCGTCGAGCTGCTGCCGGTGGCCGGCTTCAACGGCCGGCACGGCTGGGGGTACGACGGCGTCGCGCTGTGGGCGGTCCACGAGCCGTACGGCGGACCGGAGGCCCTGCAGGCGTTCGTGGACGCCGCGCACGCGCGCGGTCTGGCGGTGTGCCTCGACGTCGTGCACAACCACCTCGGCCCGTCGGGGAACTACCTGCACGAGTTCGGGCCGTACTTCACCGACGAGCACCACACGCCCTGGGGCGCGGCGATCAACCTCGACCAGGAGGGCGCCGAGCACGTCCGGCGCTGGATCGTCGACAGCGTGCTGCGCTGGGCGCGCGACTTCCACGTGGACGCCTTCCGTCTGGACGCCGTCCACGCGCTGGTCGACGAGTCCGACCGGCACCTGCTCGCGCAGCTCTCCGACGAGGTGGCCGCGCTGTCGGCGGAGCTGGGCCGCCCGCTCTCGCTCGTCGCCGAGACCGACCTCAACGACGTCGTCTCGGTCACGCCCACGGCCGAGGGCGGGTGGGGCATGACCGGCCAGTGGGCCGACGACGTGCACCACAGCATCCACGCGCTCGTCACCGGCGAGCGGCACGGCTACTACGTCGACTTCGGCTCCCCCGAGACGCTGCGCACGGCGCTCACGGGTGCGTTCGTGCACACCGGGGAGATGTCGACGTTCCGCGGGAAGCCGTGGGGCCGGCCCGTGCCGGACGACGTCGACGGGCACCGGTTCGTCGTCTTCGACGCCAACCACGACCAGGTGGGCAACCGCGCGCTCGGCGACCGCCCGTCGTCGCGCGTCGACGCCGGCGGGCTGGCCGCGCAGGCCGCGCTCGTGCTGCTCTCCCCGTTCACGCCCCTGCTGTTCATGGGCGAGGAGTGGGGCGCCCGCACCCCGTGGATGTTCTTCACCGACCACCCCGAGCCCGAGCTGGCCGAGGCGGTCCGCGAGGGCCGCACGAAGGAGTTCGGCGGCCACGGCTGGGAGAGCCTGTACGGCGGCGAGATCGAGGTGCCGGACCCGCAGGACCCGGCGACGTTCGAGCGCAGCCGCCTCGACTGGTCCGAGCCGGCGCAGCCGGAGCACGCGCGCCTGCTCGACTGGTACCGCGAGCTCGTCGCGCTGCGCCGGCAGGTGCCGGACCTCGCGTCGGGTGACCGGAGCCGCGTGGCGCTCGACGTGCACGCCGTCGAGGGGCAGGGCGACGGGCCGTGGCAGGGGGCGCTCGTGCTGCACCGCGGTGACGCCCGCGTGGTGCTGAACCTGGCGCACGAGCCGGCCGCGGTGCCGGTGCCGCTCTCCGCGCCCGTCGAGGTCCGTGCCGCGTGGGACGGCGGGGTCGTCCAGCCGGCCGAGCACCCCGACGGCCCCGTCGTCGTGGAGCTCCCCGCGCGCAGCGTGGTCGTCCTGGCCTGAGCGCG